>NZ_JBDPME010000062.1:0-18882 GCF_039871825.1 Nonomuraea sp. B12E4
CCGGTAGCGTCTGATCCTCAGGCGCGAGGCGTGTCCCATGCCAGGCCGGAGAGCAGCAGTGATTACCCCCTGCGCACCTCGCACGCAAACCAATCTGAGATTTCATCAGATGAAATTGCGGCCGGTTCCGAGGTACGGGTAAAACCGGCCATGAGTCGATCTTGACGCCCGTCTCCGCAGGCAGGTAGGGCGGTCAGCGGTCAACCGTGATCAATTTGAGGGCGTCCTCCTTGTCCTTGTCGGAGGGCAAGCTGTATCGGCGGGTGGTCTCCAGGCGGGCGTGGCCAAGGATCTCGGCGACCAGGACCAGGTCGGTCTTGCCGCGGACCAGCGTGGTGGCGAGTGTGTGGCGCAGGACGTGTGCCGTGGTGGGATCGTCCAGCCCGGCTGTCTGGGCGATCTCGGCGATGATGCCGCCGGCGGCGCGGGTGGTCAGCCGTCCGCCCTTGGCGTTGAGGAACAGGGCGCCGTTGTCGCCAGCGTGGGGCCAGTTGGGGCGTTCGTCGAGCCAGAGCTGCAGTTCGGCGCGGAGTTTGGGGTGGATGTCGACCTCCCGGAACTTACCGCCCTTGCCGTACAGGCGCAGCCGGCCCTTGCGGGCCGACATCTGGATGTCGTCGACATCGAGGCGCACGACCTCGCTGATGCGGGCGCCGGCATAGTACGGGATCAGCGCGATGCACCGGCCACGGGGAGACAGATGCGCCTCCACGGCGCGCAGCCAGCGGATTCGGGCGCGCTCCTCCAGGGCACGCGGTGCGTTCCTGGGCAGGTCTTCGCGGGCGACGTCGGCCTTGCCCAAGCCTCGGCGGACGTGGAAGTCGTCCAGCGCGGTGAGGGCGGAGTTGACGTAGACGCGGCTGCGTTTGGCGGGGCCGTCGCGCAGCAGCCACATCCGGTAGTCGCGCACCGCCCAGTCCCGCGCCTGCCGATCGGCGAGAGGGTCGGCGGAATAGGTGGCGGCGTGGTCGGCCAGCCAGGACAGGAACATGCGCACCCGGGAGCGGTAGGTGCGCCGGGTCTCGGCCGACAGCGGCGCACGCTCCAGCGCAGTGGCGTACTCGCCGAGGACCCCGTCGTAGGCGGGCGGCAGCCGGGTGGGGCGGGCGCCTGGACGGCGCCTCGTAATCTCGGAAGCGGATCCGGACGCCTGTGAGGGTTCGAAGCGCGTAATCTCGGAACTCACACCTGGGAGTGTACTTCCGAGATTGAGCTAATCTCGGAAGTCGCTGCTTGGCTGTCGGCGATCGTTTCGATCAGCGTCGGGCAGTGCGAGTGACCTGATCAGGTCGCGTATCTCGGCGCGGTACAGGTCGCCGGGCTGGCGAGCCTGCGGGCCCCATCGACTACGAGCAGCAGACCACCGCTAGAGTGCTGCTCGCCGCATGACAGCCGGTGTCCACGCTTCGGGGTGAGCCCCCGTGCCGTCGGCGGCCACCGCGTTGCCCTCCCCCCACACCTTGGGCAGGTCGAGCCGCAGGTAGGCGTTGACCACGTCGGCGATCGCCTTGTTCAAGCTGGCCAGCGTGACGTGCTTGCGCACGGTGTAGGACAGCTCGTGCGCGCTGATGCGGCCGCCCAGGTGCCGGGCGGCCTGGGCGGCGCCCAGGTTGCAGCCGTAGGCGAAGGCGACCAGCAGGTAGCGCTCCAGCGGGTCGGCCAGCTTGGCCTCCGATCCCGACAGCGGCCCGAAGTGCCGGAACCAGCGCAGATGCCGGGTGGTCCGGGTCAAGATCTCCAGCAGAGAGCGTTCCGGCAGCCGATCTTTGACGGCCGTGGCCAGCTTGAGCGCCTCGGTGCTGTGACCGGCGGACTTACGCGCCTTGAGCGAGGGCCGGCCCTGCTCGTCAATGAGAAGGCCCGCGTTGTCCGGGTAACCGGCGTCACGGCCGCGGCCACATCCTTCATACGGGTCTTCAACTGCATCACGAACTCCGACGCCGTGGCGGGCAGCCCGACCTCGGCGCAGTAGGTGGCCAGGTGCGGCTGGCAGTCCTGCCAGCTCAGCAGCTGGGACTGCCAGTTGGCGTAGGCCTCTGAGCCGACCGCCGCCACATCGCCGCGCACCAGCTCATCCGCCAGGCAGGAGAAGACACAGATTTCGAAGTGGGCAAGCCCGGCCCAACCAGGCAAAGAACACTCTTCATCACTTAAGGTAAGACTTTACACACCTGAGGTTACAGGCTCTCGTCACCACGGCGTGCTTACGTGTGCAGGATAGAGAGGGCCCGGGACGGACACAGGGCGACGGCGCTGCGTACCTGCGCGGCGACCCCCTCACCAAGATGTTCGGTCAGCAGGACCACGATGCCCTCCTCGTCTTGGTCGAAGACGCCCGGCTCGGTCAGGACGCACTGGCCGGAGCCGACGCAGGCCCCGGTGTCGGCTTTGATCCGCATCCCATCCTCCTCACCAGGTGACTGGGAGTTCGTGGGCGCCGTAGATGATGGCGTCGGTCTTGAGTGGCAGTTCCTCGACCGGTACGGCAAGCCGCAACGTGGGGATGCGGCGGAACAGCCTGTCGAAGACGATCTGCAGTTCCATCCGGGCCAGGTTCTGGCCGAGGCACTGGTGCGGGCCGAAGCCGAAGGCGAGGTGGTGGCGAGCCCTCCGCTCGGCATCCAGATCCGCTGGAGTCGTGAACCGGCGTAGGGCACGCCGAGCAGTTCGCAGATCACCAGGGAAGGCACCGGCAGGGACAGGGCTTGCACCAGGTCGACGGGGTGCTGGTCGGCGGCGAGCAGGTCGTCGATGAAGGAATCGACGATCTGTTGGATCCGGGGGCGCAGCGCGGCCAGCCGCTTCACGGTGAACTCGCCCATCACCGAACGCCGGACCGCGGAGTGTTCCGCGCCGTCCATGCCGATCATCAGCTGCGGCATGCTGCGCAGTTGCTGCATGGTCGCCGCATCGACGTTGACCATCGGGAAACCGTTTCTGCGCTTGTCGGAGGAGAATCGCGGGTCGGCGAGGATGGCACGGCCTTCCTCATGCCCGGACACCCACCAAGCCCCACCGCCGCGGGCCAGGCGGACCTTGTTGATCGGCGCCTGCTCTCTCAGGTGCTCGTAGGTGGCGGGCGGTGCGAACGGGCAGCCACGCTCGACCGGCAACTCCGGACCGGCGAGCTCGTCGGTGGTGCTGTTGGTCATCGTGACCTCCTAGTGATCGAGTTGGCTGGGGTTGCGGGCGTTGTTCGGACCGTGAGGTGCGCATCCGCCTCGCCGGAGCGGTGAGGCGGCGAAGGCTGGTGACGAGGTCGTGCTCGAGGCACCCGGGTCGTTGGTCCGCAGCCGGGGGTTATCGCAGGGTGAGCGGGGTCTTGGCTGCGATGTGGGTCAGTTTGTGTGGGTTGCGGACGTAGTAGAGCCCGGTGATGCGGGCCTGCTCGACGCGGAGTGCGATGACGCCGTCGAACTGGCCGTCCACGTGGATCAGGAGCGCTGGGCTGCCGTTGACCACGGTGGGGTCACAGGTGACCGCGATGTCGGTCTTGCTGAGACCGCCGACGATATAGCGGGCCACCTTGTCGGCGCCGGTGATGGGCCGTGGCGCGGCCTGCTTGATGCCGCCGCCGTCACTGATGATCACGACTTCGGGGGCGAGCACGTCGAGCAGGCCCTGCAGGTCCCTGGTCTCGAGCGCGCGTTGGAAGGACTCCACCGCGGCCCGGGCTTGGCTGGGGGCGACCACCTCCCGAGGCCGGCGGGCGTCGACGTGCCGGCGGGCGCGGTGCGCGGTCTGACGTACGGCCGCGGGACTTTTGCCGACCGCGGCCGCGATCTCGTCGTAGCCGAAGTCGAAGGCCTCGCGCAGCACGAAGACGGCGCGTTCTGTCGGCGACAGGGTTTCCAGCACCAGCATGAGCGCCATCGACATGCTCTCGGCGAGCTCGACGTTCTCGGCCACGTCCGGGGCGGTCAGCAGCGGCTCGGGCAGCCAGGGGCCGACGTAGGACTCCTTGCGGCGCTTGATGGCGCGCAGCCGGTCCAGGGCCCGCCGGGTGGTGATCCGGACCAGGTAGGCCCGTTGGTCCTGCACGGAGTCGAAATCGATGCCCGACCAGTTGAGCCAGGTCTCCTGCAGGACGTCTTCGGCGTCGGCGGCCGAGCCGAGCATCTCGTAGGCGACGGTGAACAGCAGGTTGCGATGGACGACGAACACCTCGGTGGCGCGGTCCGCCTGGTTGCCGCCTTCACGCATTGCCTGTCCTCCATGCTGATCTTGACGGTGTCTGCACACAAGTCGCCGAGCCCTGCAGGTTTGTGACAGCCACCGCCGGTGGCCTACATCACACCTCGGCGATGTCACAGGAATCGGGCCGGCGCCGACTCATGGTCGCAGGCACGACGACAGGAAAGAACATGACCTCGGTATTGATCACTGGCGCGAACAAGGGGCTGGGCTACGAGACGGCGCGCAGGCTCGGAGAGCTGGGCTGGAGGGTCTTCCTCGGGTCACGCGACGAGGGCCGGGGACGGGCCGCCGCGCAGAGGCTGGCCGCCGACGGCGTCGACGTCCTCATGGTCCCGTTGGACGTGACGTCGCAGGAGTCGGTGGCCGGGGCTGTGCGGCTGGTACGGGAGCACACCGACCAGCTGGACGTGCTGGTCAACAACGCTGGCACGCCGGGCGGCGGTGTCAACCCGGCGGACGCGACGGCCGGCGACGTCCACGTCGTCTACGACACCAATGTGTACGGGCCCGTCCGGGTCACACAGGCGTTCTTGCCGCCACCGACATGAACCTCCACACCGGCGCGCTGACGGTCACCGAGGGCAGTGACCCGATCATCGAGCTCGCGACGCTCCCACCTGACGGGCCGAGCGGGATCTTCATCGATCGCCTCGGCCCCATCGCCTGGTAACCCATCCCAGAAACGGAGAGACAGATGAGCAAGGTTTGGTTCGTCACCGGTTCCTCGCGCGGCCTCGGCCGTACCTTCGTCGAGGCCGCTCTGGCCCGCGGCGACAAGGTGGCCGCGACCGCCCGCAGCGCCGCAAGCCTTGACGCGCTGGTCGCGGCCTACGGCGACGCGGTGCTCCCGCTCGCGCTGGACGTGACCGACAAGGCCGCCGTCTTCGAGAGCGTCAAACGAGCCGGGGAGCACTTCGGCCGCCTGGACGTCATCGTGAACAACGCCGGCTACGCCCAGATCGGCGCGATCGAGGAACTGACCGAGCAGCAACTGCGCGACCAGATGGAGACCAACCTGTTCGGCGCGGTATGGGTCATCCAGGCCGCCCTGCCGTACCTGCGCGAACAGGGCGCGGGGCACATCATCCAGCTGTCGTCGGCGGCCGGGCTCATCGCCATGCCGCTCGGCGGCGCCTACCACGCCTCCAAGTGGGCCCTGGAAGGCCTGAACGAAACGCTTGCCAAGGAGGTCGCCGACTTCGGCATCAAGGTGACCATCATCGAGCCCGGCGGCTTCGCCACCCGCGACGGCAAGAACCCCGACCCCCTGGCCAACGGCCACATGGCCGAGCCCGACCCGGCCTACGACGGCCTCCGCCAGCGCATCGCCCAGATCGCGGGAAAGCAGCCCGCCGGCGACCCGGCCACCGCCGCACACGCACTCCTCAAACTCGCCGACTCCGACAACCCACCGCTGCGGGTGCTGTTCGGCCAGGGCTTCTACCCGATGATCCAGCAGGCCTACGCAGACCGGCTCAAGACCTGGGACGACTGGCAGCACCTGTCCGCAGAGGCGCACGGCAACCTCGATCAAGCAGATCGGTGACCCTGGCCTGAGCCATTCGCCACCCGAGCCGCTCGCTCCCCCTTCGGCCGGCTTCGGTGGATCGTGAACATCCCCCGCGCTGGATACGAACCTGATCGTCATCGCCAGGCCCGAGGCAACTCGATGGCGCCTTCGGCGGCCTCTATGAGGGCGCGGCCACTGCCGCTGGACAGAACCGAGACAAGCCGATCACCGGGCAGGCGTTCGTCGAGCAGAACGACAACTGGCGCAAGCCCTGCGGGACAGATATCTGACCCGGAACTACCCCACAAGGGCCAGTTACCCCCAAACGCAACATCAGCTCCTTCCCGGGCCTGCCGCGTCGGCGCCTCGACCGGCTCAAGCCGATCCACCGCGCTCGGTGGCAGGCCCGGGGACGATCGAAAAGATCCCCATGTCCGTCCGTCTCCTGCTCGCCGTCCCAGAGGCGATGCAACTCTCCGTCGCCGCCGGTTATGACATCGGCTCCGGACCCACCCTGCCCACCGTGCCGTCGTGGTGGGACTGATCAGCGTGATCATCGGTGGACCGCACGCAGCCAACTCCGCCGGCGGATTCGGCACCGGCAACGGGCTTGCCGGCGCCATCTTTGCCCTGCTGCTCGGCCTGGCCGGCATGGTCCTGGGCGGGCTTGTCCTGTCCCGTTCCCGCCGCACCACCTGACCCGGCCAAGGCTCGGCCGCACTATCGCCCTCGACGCCGGATCCAGTCTCAGCGCTCGGGCGCTGTGGCCCGGCGGCAGCGGGCGTGCGGCACACGGGCAGCCCGGCCATCGAGCCGTTCGCCCACAATCTCGACCCACCGGATGATCAAGACCCCTCCGGCATCCCCACGCACGTTCCGCCCACGGTGGGCAAGCGAACCGACAGGAGCACTATATGAAGCACCGCATCGTCATCCTCGGCGCCGGCTATGCCGGGGCCTACACGGCCGGGAACCTGGCCCGCCGGCTGTCCCCGAAGGACACCGAGATCACCGTGGTCAACGCCGTGCCGGATTTTGTCCAGCGGTTGCGGCTGCACCAACTCGCGGCCGGCCAGGAGATCAAGGCTCCGAAGCTCACCGACGTCTTCGCGGGCACGGGGATACGGCTGCGCCTGGCCCGTGTCACCGCTGTCGACCCCGAGCGCCAGGTCGTCGCCATCGATGACGCCGACGGCGGCGAGCTCGGCTACGACACGCTTATCTACGCGCTCGGCAGCCACGTCGCCGACCACGGCGTCCCCGGTGTGGCCGAGCATGCCTTCAACGTCGCCGGCCGGCCCTCGGCGCTGCGCCTGCGCGAGCGCCTGGACAGGCGGGACGACGGCGGGCGTGTGCTCGTTGCCGGGGACGGGTTGACCGGCATCGAAGCCGCCACCGAGATCGCCGAATCCCGGCCCGGCCTGTCGGTGACGCTCATCGCCCGCCGCGAGCTGGGCGCCCGGCTCTCCGCCGGAGCCCAAAGCCACCTGCGCCAGGCCTGCGACCGGCTGGGCATCACCGTCTTGGAGCACACCAGCGTCCAAGCCGTCGAAGCGGCGCGGGTGTTGTGCGCCGACGGCACCGCACTGGCGTCCGACGCAACCGTGTGGGCGGCCGGGTTCGCGGTCAACCCCATCGCCGCCGCCGGTGGGCTGGAAGTCACCGAAAGCGGGCAGATCGTCGTCGATCGCATCATGCGGTCGGTCTCGCACCCGAACGTCTACGCCCTCGGCGATAGCGCCTACGCCATCGGCGGCAACGGCCGGCCGCTGCCGATGTCCTGCGCCTCGGCCGGCTACACCAGCAAGCAGGCGATCGACGCGATCGTGGGACGCCTGACCGGCCGCGAGATCGCGAGCACCAATCTGGTCTACACGTACAACGCCATCAGCCTTGGGCGGCGGGACGGGATCCTGCAGACGATCGACGACGATGGGCAAGCGAAGCCGAAGCCGATGGGAGGCCGGAAGGCCGTGCGAGTCAAGGAGGGCATCATCAAGATCTCGCTCTGGGCCACCTGGAACCCGACCTATGGTCTGCCCACGCGCAAGCACCGCCTGGCCGCCGCGCCGAATGCGTCCGTCGAGAACGCGGTCGCGTAGCCGCCTAGGGTGATCCGCCTGGACAGCACCGCCACTGATCACTTCGACACCAGCCGGTTCGAGGCCAGCCGAACCGGCTGGCCTCGCTGGTGTCCCGACTGCTGGGCTCCGCCGGACATGACCCAAGATCACGTCGGCGTCAGAGTTTGGGCACCCCCCATGAGGTGACGGTCAGTTCGTCGCCGATCGTGAGTTTGCCTGGGCGTAGCACAGAGAATTTGGCGCCGAATGCGACACCGCCGCCGGGCGCGCGGCGGTAGGCGGCGAGCGTGCGCAACGGCTCAGGCCCGGTCTTGACTCCCTTGTCCTGGTCGACGGTCGTGACCACGCACCGGATCGCGATCTTGGCGTAGCCCAGTTCGGCGTTGCCCGCGGCCACCCGGCGGACGCGGTCCTCTTCGTGTGGCCGTTCCCACCCGTCGATCACGATGTTGGGGCGGAAACGAGACATCGGCAGTGGCACGTCGAGTCTGCGGTTGAGCTCGTCCAGTGAGGCCCGGGAGATCGCGCTCACGGCGGTGCTGTCGGCGTAGCCGGAGGTGCCGGGTGTCAGGCCATCGGTGACGCGGTGGTGGTCGGGTGGCACGCGTACCAGCCTGCTGGGTGAGCCGAGCAGCTCCGACAGCCATTCGGCGGTGTCCTGGCCCTGATCGGCGCCACGATACGGCTTTCCAAACAGCCGCACATCCCGGCGGGTGGCGTCGGCATCGACGTGCAGGAGAAGATCGTCCGTGCCCGGCGCGTGCAGGGTGAGTCGTTCGCCGTCCGCGGTGATGGCGGGTCGTACGAGCGCGAGCCGCGGGTGCGTCCGCTGACTGCGGAAGAAGCCGTCCTCGTCAACGACCATGAATGTCCGGTCGTGGGCGAGCCCGGCGTCCGTCAGCGCCGCCTCGCTCACGGAGACACCGGCGCATCCCTTGACCGGATAGAAGATCAGCTCACTGATGAGGGCCATGACCTCTTCCTCACCCGAGCCGGGATCGGCCGGAGGTCCTGATCGGCGTGCGCGACGGAGACTGCTGCGCCGACTTCCACACAGTGCCGCGGCGCTCGTACTCCAAGAAGTGTTCGACGTCGGCTGCGGCCCGGGCCCCGAGGTGACGCTCGACGAGCCACAACACCAGGTCGAGGCCAGAGGTGACACCACCGGATGTGACAAGATTCCCATCGTCGACGACTCTGGCGTCGATCCACTCGCCACCGGAGGCGACGAGGTCATCGCGGGCCGAGTGGTGGGTGGTGCACGGACGGCCCTCGGTCACTCCCGCGGCGGCGAGCAGCATCGCTCCGCTGCACACCGAGGCGAACGTCAGACCAGGACGTACGGCGTCGCGCAGCGCACCCGGAAGGGTGCCCTGCTGGATCTGCGCCCAGGTTCCCCGCGCCGCCTTGTTGGCGTATCCGCCACCGGGGACGACCACGACGTCGGCGTCCGCCGATGCCAGTGACCGGCCGGCCATCAACTCGGTCCCGTAGCGGGCCGCCACCCGCCCCGGGCGTAGCGCCACCAGGCTTGTTTCGACGTCATGACCCAGCGCGGCCGCACAACCCAGCACCTCGAGCGGAGCGAACACATCCAGCTCCTCGACTCCATCGAACATCACGATCTGCGTGCGCACGGAACCCCTTTCCGATCAGCGATTCACATCTTCAGCCTGGTCATCCGGGGCGTTCGCCAAAAGCGGCAAGAGCGACAAAATGCGTACTATTCTGGCCATGCATGTGGTGTCCGTCCTGGCCCTCGACAAAGTTGTGGCCTTCGACCTGGCGACAGCGTGCCAGGTCTTCGCGACCGCACGCCTGCCCGACGGGCACGGCCCGTACGACGTACGGGTGGTGTGCGCCGTTCCCGGAGCGCGTACGACCGCGAGAGGGATCGACTGCTTCGCATTGCACACGCCCTGGGGCCTGGAAACCCTGATCGAAGCCGACACGATCGTGATCCCCGGCCACGGGAACTGCCTCGAACCCCCGCGCGCCGACGTGGTGGAACTGCTTCGCGACGCCGCGGCACGCGGCACGCGCATCGCCTCCATCTGCACCGGGGCCTTCGTTCTCGGGGCGACCGGGCTACTGAACGGATTGAGGGCTACCACACATTGGAAATACGCCGGCGAGCTGCAGCGCAGGTACCCGGAGATCGCCGTTGACCCGGTCCCCATCTACATCGACAACGGCGACCTGCTCACCTCCGCAGGCATCGCCGCCGGACTCGACCTCTGCATGCATCTCGTACGCCGGGACCATGGGGCCGCCGTCGCCCGAGACACCGCCCGCTACACCGTGACCTCGCCCCGGCGGTACGGCGGGCAGGCGCAGTACACCGCGCACCTGGACCCGGCCGACCGTGGAGGCGACCTGCAGTCCGTCCTCGAATGGCTGCAACGCAACATTGACGCACCGCTCACCCTGCGGGACATCGCCGAACAGGCCGGCTACAGCACGCGAAGCCTCACCCGCCACTTTCAGGCGCAGATGGGCACAACTCCCTTGCAGTGGCTTCTGCGGGCCCGCGTCGACCAGGCGCGGGAACTGCTGGAGACGACCACCCTGCCCGTCGAAATCATCGCCGAACGCACCGGATTCGGCTCCGCGGCCGTGCTCAGAAGGCACTTCACCCGCCACGTCGGCACACCACCACAGAGCTACCGCCACGCCTTCAGAAAGGCCACTACAACCACCGCCATCGTCGCGAGGCACTCCTCCTCCCATAGGATCTGCCGATCTTGGGCATTCAGCCGACGTCGTCCCACGTAATCGAAATCGGGGCGCGCCGCTGCCTAGCGCTCTGACCGGAAGGGTTGGCGCATAGGGCGCCGCGTCACCCGACTACCCAAGGTGCCGGCGTTGATCCCGAACTCCCGGGCCACCGACGCGACCGTGCGATACGCCCTCGGGCGGCATCGCCAGGTCCACCAGATCGCCCTCATCAGGGTCCTCGTCTCCGCGCACCGGACGCCGCGCTGACGCTGGAGGAGATTCGAGTCGCTACCTCGAAGGCTCTGACGGCATCCGCGTCCAGCCCGCGGCCGTCCGCCGGACGAGCATGTCGAGGGCACTCGCGTCCCACCCCGGCGCGTACCCTTCCCGGTCCGCCGTCACCTCTCGCAGCCTGCCAGCCGCCGGTGGGGCCTGTCCACGCCCGGAAAGCGGTCACTCTCCTTCTCGCGGCCACGTCATCCGCGGGATATTGATGGTTTTGGGCAGCTTGGTCGTCTCGACGACGGGGTGCGTGAAGTCGTACTCGACCCTGTGCATGATCCACGTGTCCTCGCCGGTTTCGAGCATCTCCATGTAGGCGGGCAAGCGGGTCTTCGGGTCGACGTAACGGACGATGTCCAACGAGGAGTCGTCGTAGAGGAGCAGCCCGTACGGATGGGTGGTCAGATCGACCTCGGCCCACTTGAGCGCGTCCATGAACATGCCCGCGCCCGCCACGAGCCCGTCGAACCGCAGTGGTACGACCTTGATCTCGAGGCGGACGTACTGCTTGCCGTTCCGGGTGACGACGCTCATCCCGCGTCCCCGGACCAGTCCCTCCCATCCGTTGAGCTTCCCGACGAAGACATCGGCCTCTTCCTTGGTCAGCCCTCCGGTGACGAGACCGTCGTTGAGGTACATCTGGTACAGCCCGCTCGGGCACGTGACATCGACCTGACTCCACCTGACGGTGCTCAGGAACCACTGCTCCGACCTGCCCCGGCACCACATCGAGTCCGACACCTCGCTCTTGCCGGCTTTCACCGTCACATCGGTTTTCTCCATGCGTACCGCACCGGTCTTGTAGTCGATCCCGGAGATCACAGCCTTATGGTCGCCGTCGGGATAGGACTCCTCGCCCTCGTACACCTCCCGCGTCACGTTGACGACCGGCTGGAGCGCCTGCTGCCGCAGCGATTCCAGATAGGCCGCACGGGCGGCGTCGCGCCCTGCGGTCGGGCTCGGGCTCGCGCTCGCGGAAGGTGTGGCAGTGGGCGTGGTCCCGTCGGCCTGCGGGCGCTCATTCCCGGCTTCGCCGCCGCTGCGCTGCAGGTAGACGACGCCTCCGGCGATCACCACCGCGAGGGCGACGACCACGGCCCCGACGATGATCGCCAGCCTGCCCCGCCCGCCCCGAGGGGGACCGGGATACGGCGGCGGGCCTTGGGGCGGGCCGTATCCCCCGTAGGGGGGCAGGCCCGGGGGCGGGCCGTACCCGCCGTGACGCGGGGGGCCTTGGGGCGGCGGATATTGGGGCGGCGGGGCCTGGGGTCCCCATCCGTTCCGGCCGGCCGGCGGCGGGCCGTACCCGCCGGGAAAGCGCGGATCATGGGGCGGTGGCGGCACGGGCCTTGGCGACAAAAGGGCTCACATCTCCTTAACGGGAACGATGCGGCGGTAGCCTACGCGATCCCGTGATCGCCGCCCGTCCCGCCCCGTGCGTTCGACGTACTCAGGAGAAGGACCAAGAAGGTTAGGTACGGGTACTCACGCGCCCCCGGGCGCCGGACTCTTGGAGCCAACCCACGACGGCACGGCTCCTGATGGCCTGTGCACCGTCGTGAACGGCGGCATCGACCACGGCATGACGCAGGCCATTTCCGTGCTGGAAGGCGTGAAACCGCGCTACCGTACCCACCTGATAGTGCACACGGCCAGGCGAGTAATCGCCGCGGTGCCGCCCAGC
This sequence comes from Nonomuraea sp. B12E4, assembly GCF_039871825.1. NCBI lineage: Bacteria > Bacillati > Actinomycetota > Actinomycetes > Streptosporangiales > Streptosporangiaceae > Nonomuraea > Nonomuraea sp. B12E4. The sequence continues at coordinate 12,476 of NZ_JBDPME010000062.1, forward strand.
CACCACGACGCCGCCGCCACCGTCAGCCCATCGGTGCGATGGCCCGCCGCGAACCCAGGGCATGGCGCCATCTGCCATGCCCCGGACATCTTGGGATGTCCTTCTCGCCACATTCCGTGCCGCCGGTGCTCTGCGATGGGCGACAACCGAGACGGCGCGATACCTGCGCGTTGAAGCCACTGCCTCGCAAGCTGCTCTGGCCGCCGCGAATTGACTCAGGTACGCGATGCAGCTGAATGAGTTCTCACATCGTGAGACCGAGGGCGATCAGCGGGTGCATGAAGTCGTCGCGGGCCCAACGGGTGCCTTCGGCGATATTGGTGTGGTTGAGCAGGCGTAGCGCGCCGATCGCGTAGCTGCGCATGGTGGCCAGGATGGACGGGGCGGAGGCGGCAGCGGTCCTCGCCCAGGACCACGTCTCGGACGTAATGGTCCAAGGCCGTTGATCTCGGGATTGCCCTGATCAGGTGGCCGTTTGGTGATAAATGTCCGCCATATGTCCGGCTGCTGTCCTGGTCCCGCAATCTTCGGCGATGGAGGGTGAAATGCAGTGCCACACCGCTAGTCCCCTGGCGTTCAAACACACAACAAGTGAGGTATTGAGCCATGTCACGGATACTTCGAAAGATCACATTCGCCACCGTCGGCATAGCGGCATGCATCTTCGCCGGATCAGTCATTTCAGCACCTGCGCAAGCAACCGCGGCGGACTGTCTCGCCTACATTGGCGGCCCCAGCGCCTCGGATCAGGGCGTCATCGACACATGCAGATGGGCCCAGGCCAACGCGGGACGTGCTGGGTGGCTCGTCACGTGCGCCCTCCGCATCCAAGACGAGATTCCGTTCTACCCCTGGGCGGAGGCCCAGGAGGCCTGCAGGCGGGCAGCCTGGTAACTTCAAGGACCTGTCGTCCCGGCGATGACGATCGTTCGGGACGACCCTGCTGCAGGGGGACTTCGGCTTCGCCGAGGTGGGTGGCGGCGCTGTGGCGCAGCTGGTGCAGGTCGAGTCCGGCGTAGATGTCGGGCAGGACGCGGGCGCGGTCGTAGCCGAGGTGTGCGCGGCCGGTGTGCGGGCAGATGTTGCCGGCGGCCGGGCGCCGAGCTGGGACAGGGCGCCGTTCGGACAGGAACAGCGGGCCACGGGTGCGTGAGCTGCCGTCCGGCAGTCGGAGTAGACGGGGCAGCAGGTGGGCGGTGCCGCTGTCCCAGAACACCCATTCGGTGGCGCCGCCCTTGGAGCGGACGGGGGCGCGGCGGTGCTCCAGGTCGAGGTCTTCGACGTTGAGGGCGAGGATCTCGGCGGCGCGGGCGGCGGTCTCGTAGAGCATCCGCCAAAGGGTTTTCTCCCGGAGCGCGATGTCGCGGCGGGACAGCAGGCGAACGCGCCGACGTCGACCGGAAGACGATCAACCGCATCGAGAACGGTATGTACAGCCCATACCTGGACAAGGTGTTCCAGATCGCCGACGCGCTGAGCGTCGCCGCCAGGGACCTGTTCGAGTGGGATAGCGCCTCACGCTCCCGATGAACGCCGCGGCGCATGTCACCGCGCCCCACCCTGAGATTGGCGCTCGGGAGTACGGTCTCTATCCGTGGGGGCGCGGCAACACCTACGACGCCCACGGCCAGCAGGAAACCAGCACCGACCCCGAGGGCGGTGCCGTCCGGCCGCGCTTGAGGGACAGGGCCGCGAACCTCGCGCTTATGGCTGCCCGGTTCAGCACCGCGCCTCACATGCCAGACAAGATCATCTCGCTCTGACCTGCGAGAAGGGGCCCAGAACCCAAGATGACGATCGAACGCCGCGCCCACCCCCAACCCGATCAGCGCCGCAGCCGCCATGGACAGCCCGGCGACCACCACCGAGGCGAGCGCCCAAGGATCACCGCGAGGGATCACGCGGGTCGGTGCCGGCGGTCTCACGCCGGGCTGGTGTAGCGGGCCTGGCGGGCCGCGGCGGTCAGTGCCGCCGCCCTGGCTGCCTCGGTCGGTGTGAAGGGCAGCTCGGGCCGTCTGATCAGCAGGGCGCGGTCGGGGTTCACGGAGATCACCATGGTGGTGTTGAGCTCGGCGCCTTCGTCCACGGTGTCGCCGGGTCGCCGCCACTCGACCTGCGGTGCCCGCAGCAGTTCCGCCATCGCCTTGGGCAGCCGATCGGGGTCGGCGCCGACCCGTTGCGCCAGCACGAACGCCTGGACGCCTGGGTCGGTGAGGTCCTTGACCTGTGCGGGCACGATTACGACGCCTTGCCCGCCCGCTTCGGTCAGCGCCCCGGCCAGCGCGTCGAGCGTCAGATCGGGCGGCGCCTCGATGATGAACTCGTCGAGCGCGTCGCATCCGGCGGGTGTGATGGCGCTGCTGCCGGTCGGGGCGATGTGCAGAGTCAGTATGTTGCATCCCAGGCGGCCGAAGGCGCCCGCCACGGTGGCGAGCTGGCCGGGCCGTTCCACCACCCGCATGCGGATGCGCCACAACGCCATGGGTGATCCCGCGCCGCCGTCGACCGGGAGCGCGGCCGCCCTCCTGGCCGGACGGCGGCCCATCCGCTTGTGGATCGCGGTTCCGACGATCAACGCCGCCCCCAGCCCGACCAGTACGACGGGGCCCGGATCCGCGTGCCCGAGCAGTGTCGCGAGCAGGTGCGCCAGGCCGACCGCGAGGAACAGTGCGGCGAGTTCGGCGAGCTCTCGCCGCCACGAGTGCGCCTGCTGATTGCCGCGTCCGGAACGTGGGTGAATCACCTTGGGAGCATTGCTCATGGCCCCAGTGTGTCCGCGGGTTGTTACCTGATCACTGGCGGCGAGGTTGCGGCGGCATTAAGCTGCGTTCACCGCATGACCCGCAGATGGCCTGGCTTTGCACCAGACCCGCTCGACCTCCATGAGCAGCGCCGACATGGGCCCGCGCCAGCCGGCCGAGTCGGCGCTGCGGCCGGTCAGGGTCAGCTCAGCTTCGGCGGTGATCAGGCGGGGCCGGCTCATCACCGTCCCCTCAGCGATGAGCTGCCTGTGCACCGGGATCGGTTCGGGGTCGTCCAGCAGCCGGTGCCGGGCTTCGGCGCGCCATTGCCGCTCCACCAGATCGGCCAGCACCTGCGCGGCAGCGTCGCCATCCACGCGCGCATCAGCCTCAGTGTTGACAGCGCCGGCCGGGGCAGCCGCAAGCGTGGAATGCCGAGCCCAGGCCGCTACTGCGCCTGCCAGCATGGCCCGGCCAGCGTCACGGCGACGACATCGGCGAGGTTGACGTCGGCTCCTGGTGTCTGCGCCTGCCATACCGCGCCCACCGCTGCGCCCACCGCTGCGCCCACCGCTGCGCCCACCGTCCCTTTGGCCAACACCGCGACGAGGAACCGCGCCTGTTCACGCCGATATCGTCATCGCTGACAGGGCATTTTGACAGCGGTTTCATGTAGATCATGGCGGTCGGTCGTTGTCGCGTGAGGCTGTCATGCCCACTGACAGCTCTCAGCGCCGGTTGAGACCACTCCGACATAACCACCTCCGTCACCGCCGCCGGTCACCATGGTGAAGTCGGAGACCGCTAGACCCAGCTCGGCGAAGCTCATCTCTGTGCTCGTGCGGGCGCCGAACCCGGCGCAGCACCTCGGCCGGGTCGAGCCCGCGCAGCAAGGTCACGCATTAGATCTCGCCGGGTAGGTTGCCCCGATCGCCGTACGGCCATGGCCACAGGGGCCCACTCTGGCGATCAGTACCCGGAGTTGATCAGTTCGTCGGCGAGAGACTCGACGACAGGGATCGATTCCAGCATCTGGACCGGGGCGTCGTATTCCGCGACGATGATGCACTGCTTCGTCTGCACCACGATCGCACCGGCGTGTCTGGGATCATTGCCGAGGGAGTGACCGGACCTGAGGAAGATGGAACGCTCGTCGTTCTCGACGGTGACGAACCTGTTGCCGGCCAGCTGGAGGCCGCCAACCCGGTCGTCCCCGCCGCTGAATGTGGCCCTGCACTCTTTGACGACCCGACTCCGCTCAGCGGCACTGAGCTCGTACTTCTCGGACGCTGCCAAGATTTCGCCGTCCAACCCGAGGATTGCCGCCCTGTTGACCTTACCGGAGCCGAGCAGATTGTCGTCCACATAGCGCTGCCACTCGCCCATGCAAACCCCTCCTGTCGCAGCCCCGCCCGTGCGAGGCGATCCAGTACTTATCATCGCCTAGAAGGGCGAATGCGTGATCAAGGGGCGGCGCCGGGCTGGTCTGGCAGGACGTGCGCGAACAGCGCGGCCTGGCCTGGGTCGGTGCGGGCGTGATCGCGCTCGGGCTATAGGGTCCGGCCCACATGAGCCCGAAACCCACATTCGATCTTGTTGAGGTCTGCGTTCCCACCACCACGATGAGCGACGGCGACCCTGGCGAGGATGGGGACGGCCGACGGTGGCGCCGACGCCGGCGCCGGTTCCGGCTGAAGGTGGCCGAGCTGGGCCGCTCGCGGGGCGGGCTGACCAGCAAGGTACACCTGCCGGCCGATCGCCGCTGCCGTCCGCTGTCCTTCGTCCTGACTCCCGGCCAGGCCGGAGACAGCCCGCAGCTTCGCGCCGTGCTGGAGCGTATCAAGATCCGCCTGCCGGTCGGCCGTCCGCGCACCAGGCCGGGTGCGGTGGCCGCGGAAGTAGGCCGCCCTCCCGCGCACCATCCGGTTCAGATTGAAGATCAGCCCATGTCTGCCGTGCCCCGGCGCCACTTCCCGTCCTCGCGCTTCATCCGAAATCCGACAGATATGCCTCTGGCCTGCATAGACAGACAGGGCTCCAGTCCGGCCTATCAGGCTTAACCTCTGCATAAGCGTAGGTAAGAGGCATATCCGTTGGATCCTGCGCCAGTCCGGAACCCTACCTAGTTACGAATCCTGCCGTTGACCGTGAGGTCGCCATCTACGCATAGGCCGTTGTAGCCGTATGTGGTGATCTTCTCGGTGCCGTGATCGGAGACGTTGAAGTCGCCCTCTACTGACAGGCCGGATTTGCCGACCGTGGTGATCTTCTCGGTGCCGCCGTAGGAGACGCTGAAGTCCTGGTTTGCGGATAGTCGTCCGTTGACGTCGCAGTCGCCGTTCGCCGTGAGTCTGCCGCGGACGGTGACGGCGCCGTCCAGCGTAGCTTCCTCGTATACCTCAAGCCTTCCGTTGAGTTTGGTGTCGCCGTTGGCGACAAGACGCTCGGAAGTGAGGCCCCCCGTGATGTTACAGTCGCGGTCGATCTGGCAGTGCTGCGTTACCGTCACAGAGCCGGCCTTCAACAAGTCCGCGGTGAGGCTGTTCGATACGGAGAGGTCGTCCTGCGCGGTCAGCTTCCCGTTGACGCCGAGCGGTCCCTTGACGGTGAGCTCGCTGAGGGTCGGGTTGTTGATGGTGATGGTGATGGTGGCGTACTGGTAGCTCGTCTCGAAGCCGCCGGTGTCGGACGCCCTGAGGGTGAAGGTGGTGTCGCTGAAGATCTTGTCCGCCGGGACGGTCCAGGAAGTCTCGCGGCCTTCGTGGAGAACCGTGCCGTCGCCGTCGTACAGGTGGAAGAAGTCGCCGTTGCTCTCCCAGGAGAGGGAGACCTCGTCGCCGGCGTTGAACTTGGTCTTGGGGATGGTCGGCTCGTCTGGGGCGCCGGCCAGGAAGTTGTGCAGGTAGAAGGCGGGTTTCGCGGTGTCCCAGGTCAGGTCCTGAGGTGTCTTGGGTGTGTATTTGCCGCTGGTCGTGCCGGAGGTTTCGGTGGTCGGGCAGGTGAGTGTGCTGCCGGGGGTGGCGGCGAGGTTGCCGGTGATGCTGATTGTCAGCGGTTTGTCGATGAGGTCAAAGCCGGGTATGGGCGGGGCCTGGAAGATGACGTGGTAGTAGTTCGTGGCCGGTTCGAGGCCGAGCTCCTGCCCGATCTTCATCTGGGCGGACGCGGTGCCCCATTTGCCGGTGATCGAGGACTGCGGGTTCTCGGTGAAGTACGCGCCTCCGTCGTCGGGTGCGCTGATCGGGACGGCGATTTCGAGCTTCTTGCAGTAGATCTTCTGGCCAGCCGGGCTGGAGACGGTGATGTCGATGGTGTTGGCGACGGGTTTGTCGGGGGTGCCCGCCTGGAGGGGGGCGGTGCTGGTGCTGTAGTGCAGTAGGGGGGTATCAGACATGCGGGGAAGGCTCCTTGCGGTTGAGGGATCGGGTGCGGGCTACTGCTCTGGTTCGGTGAGCAGGCGGAGCAGGCCGTCTTGGAGGGTGGCAGGGCTGTCGGGGAATTGGGCGTCCGGCAATGCCGGGGCCGGCTCATACGGCATCCCCTTCCGCGTCAGAGTCAATGAACCAGTCCCGGTCCGAAACACCCATCAACCGCGGGTAGTTTGATCACTCCGTGGAAGAGGTTGGAGCAGGTGGCAGGACCACAGCAGGACCCCAAGCAGTCCCC
>NZ_JBDPME010000063.1:0-16333 GCF_039871825.1 Nonomuraea sp. B12E4
AAGTAGTCGGCCGCCCCCATCCGCCAGGGGATCGCGCCGTGTCGCAGTTGGGCGGAGGCGAGGATGCGCAGCCCGGTCCAGTCGAAGTCGGCGCGCCAGCACAGCCGGGTGCACCCGGTGAGCAGCCTGTGGCAGGCCGCCGAGGGGATCCCCTCGGTGCAGACCAGGGCGGCCGACGCCGTGCCGAGCTCGGCAGCGGCGGCGCGAAGGACCGCGGGGTTCTCGCAGACGAAGATCTCCTCGACGTCCGGCACGATCTCATACTCGACCTGCTGCTGGAGGGTAAGCCGAAACGGGATGCCGTGCGCGGCGGCGTCATTGAGCCAGCGCGACACGACGGTGCCGCCGCGGGTCCTGACATTGAGCACGAGCACCTGGCTGGCCAGGTCGTCGACGATCACCCCGGCCGACTCCCACAGCTCGCGCGGCGCGTGCTCATGGTCGCGCCCGCTTGGCTCCTCGTTGGCTCCTTCATCGCTCTCTCGTCGCGAACTCCTGCGCTTCGGCTCCCCGGATGTGCGAAGCGCGAGGGCGCGCAGCACCAGCGTGGCCAGCGGGCTGCCACGGCCGAGCGCCTTGGTGTCTCCCGTGGCGGCCTCAGCCAGCACCGGCAGCGGGACGAAGGACGCAGGAAGCAGGTCGAGCACGGCGCACGCCTGGCAGATCAGGTGGCCGTCGCCACGCCGGATCAGGCGGGTGAGGGTGCCGTCGGCGCTCATCGCGGCCAGCCAGCCGGAGAACCAGGGGGTTCCCGCGTGTTTGGAGGGAGTGGCAAGCAGTTCCTCCCTGGCTGCCTCCTCGGCAGCACGTTCCGCCGCTCTGTCCCTGACCTGGCCGCCCAGCGCCCGGAGTAGCCCGCCGGGGATCGCGGCGTCGAGGTCGGCCAGCGACACGGTGAGCCGTTTGACGCCTTCCGGGCGATAGATCCCGGTGATGCCGATGATGGCGCGCCGCTCATCGTCCGTGGGCGCGTTGAGCCCGATGGAGCCCGCCAGCGCTCCTCCGGTGCGCTCCAGGCGACGGCGAGCGGCCGCCAGGAGGCGGTCGGGGAGATCAGCCAACGGGCACCCGCCGTACCCCGGGGGAGCCGAGCGCGACGGTCAGCTCGCCAATGTCGTCGGCCAGCAGCTCGGCTCCGTCCCACACCAGCAGCAGGGCGCTGACCGTATGTTCGACGGGCGAGTGGGCCAGGTCGTAGTGGGCCGCGGCGGGCACGGCCGCGTGCGTGGCCCACAAGTCGTAGCCTGTCATGAACAGGTCGAGATCGAACTGGGCGGCCAGGCCCATCAGTTCGCTGCGCCCGGTGTCGTCGACCCCGGCGAACGCCTCGTCCAGCGCGAGCAGTCGGGGAGCGTCAGGTCTGGCCGAGTTGAGCATGGCGTGGGCGGCGGCGAACAGGGGCAGGTGCAGCGAGACCGACTGCTCGCCGCCGGACAGGCGGCTGTGCTTGGCGCGGGTGAGCCGCTCTTCCGCGCCGCCGGGCCGTACGAGCTGGAAGGTGAACTGCCGCCAGCGGCGGTAGTCGAGAACTTTGGTGAGCAGCTCGCGGTAGGGCGTGTCGCGCTCGCGCGCTCGGGTGTTCTTGATCTGGGTGGCGAAGTGGGCGCGCATCCGGCTCAGCTCATCGGGACCGAGCCTGGCCGCGTCGGCGTCGAGCAGCCCGCAGACCGCCCGCTGCTCCTCCTCCAGGTTGTCGGCGAGCTGCCAGCTCACCCCGACCGTGGTGCCGGATGACATCTTGCGCGAACGCATCTCGGTGTTCATCCGCCTGATCAGGTCTCGGGCATCGACCGTGCGGTCGTGAATCTGCTGAGCCAGCCGGGTGAGCAGCGCGTCCTCCAGGATGCGCTGCTCGGACTCGCTGAGCAGCTGCTGCTGGTCGCGGCGGGCCTCAGTCATCTTCGAGGCGAAGGCGCCCACCGGCAGCAGGCCATCCTCGTCGGCGACTCTGACCACGATCACCCCGTCGGCGCCGTCCCACTCCGGGCGGTAGTCCTGTCCGGCGGCGGTGAGCTGCGCCTGCAGGTCGTCCAGCGCCTTGGTCAGGCGAGTGGTCGACTGCTTGAGCGAGATCTCGGTCGGCGTCAGGTCACGGGTCACGGAGAGGATCGCCTCATGTACGGCTCGCACCTCGTCGGGCAGCCGCTCGTCGAGCCAGTCGGCCTCCTGCGCGGGCCAGGTCAGGCCTGGCGGACACTTGAGCACATTGAGCAGCTCACGTTGGGCGAAGGGCGCGAGCCCTCTGGCCGTCTGACGTTCTTCACCTACCGCGACCTGCAAGGACTCCTGTGCTGCTGCCAGCCTGGCGCGGGCCGTGGCGGTCTCGGTGAGCGCCGTCCGCTCGGCGGTCCTGGCCGACTCGACCGCCCTGGACGCGGCGACGATACCGCTTTCCGCCGCCTCGATCTCGGCCAGCACCTGGCTCGCCTCCGCGCCCATGGTCTGCTGGAGGACGTCCAGCTTCGCGGCCTCCTCGGTGTGCCGCAGCCGCGCCGCCACCGTGTTCTGCTCGGCGGCCGCCTCGTCGTCGGCCGCCGATTCCAGCCGCTCGGTGGCATCCTCGACGGCCTCGCGCTGCCGTGCCTCCTCGCGCCATCTACCGGACAGCGCGGCCGCCGTGCTTTCGAAGCGCCGCAGGGCCTGCGCCACCTCCTCGACCTGCTCGGGGTTGAGCGCGTGCTCGGCTCCGGTCCTGCGCAGGGCCCGCTCGGTCGCGCCGCACGCGGCCACGGCCGCGTCGTAGCCGCTCTGCGCTTCGTCGGCGTTGTCCCTGGTGGCTCGCAGGCGACCGGCTGCCCCCTGGTGCTGGTGCAGCGCGGCCGCGATCGGCCCGGTCCTGGGCAGCGCGGCGCCCGCCGCGTTGATGGCTTCCAGCTCCGAATCGGCGCCTGCCCGCTGCCGGTCAAGACTGGTGATGGTTTCGCCCAGCTCGGCCAGCTTGGCATCACATTCCGCAAGACGTACGGCACGGCGGCGCGCTCGAGCGGTGGCTCCGACATATTCGGCGTGCTCCTTGTGATGGGCGCCGACCTGGATACCCTGCGCGAACCGCCCATCGGGAGTGATCGTCGGACTCTGCCCGCCGAGCGAGACGGAACGCAAGATCGCGGTGATCCGCTCAGGGGAGACCGGCGTGCCCTCCTCGGGAACCAGCAATTCGGCAAGGCTGGGCGTGACGGGGACGCCAGGCTCCAGGTAGCCCTCTGAATCCCCGGCGGCCACGCTCACGGGCGTCGGTGTCACCCACGCGTCGAGCAGGTTGGCCGCCTCCAGCGCCGCCTCGACCGCCGCCGCCTGCTCGGGTGACACCTGATCGGCGAACCTGATCAGCCGCCACAGCGGTGCACCTGCCCTGGCCTCGCGCGGAGCCATACGAGCCGCGAAGGATGGCGGCGCGTCATCGTGCTCCGCCGCGATCAGCGCCCGCTCTGCGCCGACCCGCGTTCGCTCGGCCTCCGCAGCGGAACGCTCCGCGCGCAGCCGCGCGAGGGTGTCACGCAGATCCTGTACGGCAGCCGCCGTCAGCCCCGCGAACACCATGTCGAGGCCGGGCGCGTCCGGCTCACCCACCCGCTCAAGCGCCGCCTCCAGGGGCGCGACGTCGAAGCGGTGGTGCTCGGCCCAGGAGGCAAGCTGCTCCCTGGCGTGATCGCGTGCCTTGGCCACCGCCTGCGCCGCCTCGGCCTCGGCGGTCTCCGCCCTGGCGAGCGCGGTCATGGCCTGATCGAGTGCCACCTTGGCCAAGTCGCGTGCCTGCTCGGCCTTCTGCACCGTGGCAAGCGCCTCGCGGACGGCTCGCAGATCGCCTGCCCTGGCGGCGACCCGGCCGCCCACCCGATCGGCGAAGCCACCGCGCTCGGCGTCGCCGGGACTCCAGGAGATCCCGGCGGCGGTCGCCTCGGCCGCCAGGTCGGCTGAGGTGCGGGAGACCGCCGATGCCAGCTCGGTCAGCTCGCGCTGGGCCGAGGAAAGCTGGACGCGGGCCTTCTGCGTGGTGGCGGCCCGGCGTTCCAACTCGGCAACGGCGGTGGCGGCCGTCTGCGCGCATGTCCTGACCAGCCGCTCGAGGTCGGCGAGCTGCTCGACGGCCTGGTAGGCGGCGCTGCTCTTGAGCTGTTCGAGCCGGGCGCGCAGGCCGGCCAGCCTCTCCTCGGCCGCCACCATGGCCGCCTCGGCCTCCGCCTGCTCCCGCTCGACTGCGGTCAGGGTGCGCGTGGCGGCCTCGAGCGCTCCCTGATGGGTTGCGACGTCGTCGCGGCGGCGGGTCAGCGCGTCGGCCGCCCAGCGCGAGTGCGTGCGCAGGTAGGTGGTGTAGCTGGACAGGAACGCCTGCGTCGCCTCGTCGGCGGCGATCAACCCCTCCAGGGTCCGTGCCACGCTCTCCATGTCGTCGAACGAGCGGGCCGCCTCGGCGATCAGTTCGTCGTCGATGGGACGCAACCCGTCGGTGAGGGTGTCGGACAGCTTGCCCGGGTCGAGGTTCTTGGCCAGCTGTGGGCGGCGCAGCGTCAGGATCAGCGTGATCAGCTGCTCGTAGCGCTCCTTGCCCAGGCCGAACAGCCGCTGATCGATCGCGTGCCGGTAGTCGGTGGGTGAGGCGGTGAGCGCGTGATCGCCCAGCTCCTCGACGAGCTGCTTCCTGGTCATCGGCCGGTCGTCGGGCGTGAGCAGTGAGAAGTCCTCGCCGACGCGGCCCTCGGCGACGAAGTGCCAGCGCACCGGGGCGTCGCGGTGGCGCTGGGCGTGCAGGCCGATGCCCACGGTGACGGCCTGGCCGGTCTCGCGGTGGCGCAGCTCGAGCCAGACGTAGCCGAGCGCGGTGTCCTGCCCGCGGAAGAGCAGGTTGGACTTCATGGTCCGGTCCTCGGAGGCGAACGGATTGAGCCGTTTGGGGTCGATCCGCCCGTCGAGCACGAATGGGAAGAGCACCTCCAGCGCCTTGGTCTTGCCAGAGCCGTTGGGGCCGCGCAGGATCAGCCAGCCGTTCGCGAAGGTGAACTCCTCATCCCGGTAGTCCCACAAGTTGATGATCCCGGCCCGGGTGGGTACGTAGCGCGTCACGATGTTTCCTTGGCGGGTCGCTTGGCGGGTCGTGGTTTGATTTCGGCGGTCGTGGCCCGGTAGCGGGCCAGCAAGGGGAGCGCGAGCACGCCGCCGTCGACGCGGGCGACGAGCCCGAGCGCCGACAGCAGGCGTAGAGCCTCACGCAGCAGCCGGTCGGGGTCGCCGCGCCAGGCGACGGCGAAGGCGGAGCCGTAGGTGCTCATGAGCTCCTTCATCGCGCCCTTCAGCCACGCGTCGGTGAGGAACGGGTAGAGCGCGCCCTCGGCTGTCTCGGGCTCGGTGCCAGGCTCCTCCGCGGTGAGCTCGGTCACCACGCCTCGAAGTGGCAGGCCGACGTCGATCCTCGCGGCACCGGCCTCGGTGCGTTCGGCCGCGGTCGGCGCGGGCATCGTCGGCTGTTTTCCCTTCGCGACCTGCGCGGCGATACGCGTGGACAGCAGCAGCGCGGCCTGGGAAGGGGTGCCGCCGCTGGGGAAGCGGACGTCAGACAGGCGGCCCGAGGCGTCGATCAGGGCCAAGCCCTCCGCGCGGCGCTCCACCGCCTGCCCGGTCAGCCGCTCGAGGTCCTCGGCCAGACCGGGGTGGCGAAGCTGACCGCGCAGTGACTCGCTCACGTCGGCGTAGTAGACGACGGGGCGCTCGAGCACCAGCCGCCTGGCCCTGCGCGCGGCGGCCTCGCGGATGCGGTGCACGCCCTGTATGAGGCCGCGATCGGTCTCCAGCAGCCCGGTCACCGAGCCCAGATGCTGCAGCACCCGGTTCGGACGGTAGATCGCGAAGACGACCTCACGGTCGATGTCGTAGAGCGCCTCGGCCCGGTCCGGACTGCTGGCCCAGTCGGCGGCGGAGCCGTCGGCCAGCGCCAGCGCGCCGCGCTCGGTCAGCCAGGTCACCGCGTCGACGAAGGCGTCTCTGTCGGGCTTGCGCTCGGTGTCGAGGCCCAGCCCATCGACCCTGGTCGCGTCGGCGGCGACGGCCTCGGCCAGCTCGCTGAGCGCGATCTGGGTGCCTGATCGGCCCAGAGCCGCCAGCGCGAGCACCAGGTAGGCGTATCTGCGCCGGTCGAAGGGCCGGTCGGTCCTGGTGATGGCCGGACGGGTGAGATCGAGGTCGTCCTGCACCCGCAGCAGCCGCGCGGTGTTGGCCGTGGTCACCAGGCGATAGCCGAGCAACTCGTGCAGGTCGGTGCGCAGCTGGGCGGCCCACCGGCGGACCAGCGGCAGCGCCGCCCTGCTCGGATGGACCTCGGTGATCAGCGGATGGGCCAGCAGCAGCCGGACCGCCCGCTGGTAGTCGGCCAGCTCAAGCGGGCTCACCTGCTCAGCGACACTCACCTCGACACCTCCAGCCGCATGCCGTTCAGGTGCAGGCGCCCGCGAACGGTTCGTACGGTGGTAGAGCCCTCGCAGGGGTGCAGCGTCAGCCGTACGCCATGGGCGGAGCCGCCCGCGGTGACCCGGCGGCTGGTCGCCACCCGGGCGCTGAGCGCGTGATCGAGCAGGCTCAGCAGGGTGACGGTCTCAGGCTCGTCGAGCACCCGCCCGTAGACGCCGTCTCCGGCCAGCGCGGCGGCCGCGTCGCGCCGCTGCCTGGCCAGCTTGAGTTGCTCGGTGCGCAGCCATTGGCGTTGGGCGTCGTTGCGCTCGATCCTGGCGGTGGCCCCGGACATGCGTGGCTCCCTGCCCGCCTCGACCAGACCTCTGGCCAGGCGCACAGGCTCCGCGTCCCACCAGGACCGCCGAGCTGGGATCAGCTCGGGATCCTCGTGTGTGACCGACAGGTGCCGCGGGCCGCCCAGGTTGAAGACGGCCTGGAACAGGCCGTGCGCCGCGTCGTCGTCGGGGCACGAGGTGAACCACTGCGCCAGGTGCCGCAGCTGGCTCTCTCTGCTCACGCCGCCTCTGCGCGCCTCGGTCACCCGGCGGAGCAGCGCGAGCACGTTGGCGATCGCGGTGACGGTCGCGCTCTGCAGCCGCTCGGCCTCGCTGTGCGCGCCGTCGCCGAACCAGTGGGTCAGCCCCGCCCAGCGCTGCCGCCAGTCATCCTCCCGCTCGCCCGGCGCGCGGAAGAGCCGGTCGTCGGCCGCGGCCGCGTGCGCGATCAGCCGGTCCACTCCGGTATCTGCCACCTCATGGACGGCTCGCGCCAGCCGGGGCGTGAACCTGGCCAGCTCGGCGGTGAACTCGCGCATATGGGTGAGCAACGAGTCCTTGTGCGACAGGAACACCTCTGGCCTGGTGTCGTTGGTGCGGGCCAGGTCGCCCAGCATCAGGTAGAAGCGGGCGGCCCGTTGCGCCATGTCGCCGAGGACCTGGTCCAGGCGGCTGAGCTTGCGGTAGACCTCGTCGCCGTCGCCGCTCCTGTTGGCCTCGGCCAGCGCCTCCAGGTCGGCCAGGATGTCGGGGAAGATCAGCCTGGACAGCTGGGCGTCCTCCAGCCTGGCCCCGAGCACCTCCTCCACCGCGCGATAAGCGCGATAGCCCGCCTGGGTGAACTGGTAGATGTAGTGCCTGTTGCGGTATTCGGCCAGGTTGGCCGCCCTGGTGCCGTCGTAGCTGCGGTCAAGCAGCTGCCAGTCGTTCAGCGAGTCGAGCAGCGACTGCACATCGCCCACCTCTGGGGCGCCGAGCTCGTCAAGCAGATCGCGTACGCCGGAGGCGTGCAGCAGCACCTGGTAGTTGGCCCGCCCGCGGTCGAAGGCACGCAGCACCCACAGGTATTCCAGGCGTTTCTCCGCCGCGGCGAAATGGAACAGCCGCATCCGGTCGTCGAGCGTGAACGCGTCGATCCCGAACGCGTCAGGTGCGTCTTCGAGGTCCACTGGTCCCATCCGGTTCTCAGGAGGTATCAAGTTTCATCGAGCTTGGCGTACACGACGGACAACTCCGCGCAGCGTCATCGGCCTTGGAGGGCTGCGGGGGCCTGCCCCCGCAGATCGCGCAGTCCGCCTAGGACGTGCAGGGCCGCGCCGCGGCTCAGCTCGTCGTGATGGCGTTCGTTGCGACGCGTACGTAGGCAGCCGTAGCAGGAGGTCTCGGCGCCGCAGTCGCACGAGGCGACCCGCCGCAGCGCCGCCTCGACGACCACGTCGAGCGCACCGGCCACGCGCAGCGCCGCGCCTGCCCCGCCGGGCACCGTGTCGAAGACGACCAGCCCGGTCCGCCCGTCGGCGCCGGGGTTGACCGCACCGTCTAGGTCGTTCCTGCTGATCTCCATTCCGTCGGCCGCCCCTTCGAGCAGGGCGTACAAGGCGGAACTCCAGTGAGCGGCGGAGATCAACCCCGGCGCGTCGAAGCGCAGCTCGGCCAGGTCGGTCTCGAAGCTGTGAGCCAGGGACCGCCAGCGCAGCGGTCCCGTGCACTCGCTCTGCCGCAGCGGATTGACGTGCGACTTGGCCGTCTTGCCCCGGTGCGGCGTGCCCCAGCCGCACCAGTCGCAGATCAGGAAGCCGCTTCCGGCCGGTCCTTCCGACAGCATGACCAGCCGTCCGCGCGACCCCGACCTGCACCACACCGACGCCCCGCTGGTGGAGGTCCACCGGCTCTCGGCCAGTTCCTCGCCGAGCGAGACGATGTGAGTGGAGCCGTGCCAGGCGCTCCTCGGTGGCGCCGTCCCCGGTTTCGCGGTCCGGTGATCGGCGACGAAACCGAACTCGGGCACGTAGTACTGGCGCGGCGCGCCCTCGCCCGCGCTGCCGCACGCCGGGCAGGCCGACTCCAGCGTCTCGTCGCCTTCGCGGTAGTGCTGGCAGGTACGGCAGACCGCGTAGGCGCGGCTGATCAGCTCCCGCCCCGGCAGCCGGTAGACACCTGCGGAGCGCCAGAGCACGCCGCCCGCCACCACCTCGGAACCTGGGGCGTACTCGTAGATCGCGGTGGATAGGTCCCTGCTCAGCTCCAGCCTGGCGCCCACCTGGCTGTCGCAATGCGCGGTACGCAGCTCGACGCTGTCGACGGGGAAGCCGTATTTGGGCAACACGTTCCTGTTGGCGAGGTAGCCGATCAGGGATCGGCGGGTCAGTGTGTTGACCGTTCGCTCGTAGCGGGCGGCCAGATCGCTGCGGCGCTTGTCGAAGGCTTCCTTCCTGCGTTCCTCGAAAGCCTCGATGTCTGCCGCGAGCTCCAGCCGTACCTGCTCGAGCAGGTCTGCGAGGTCACGCACCCACGCGCCCGAGTCAACCCCGATCTGCACCTGCACCGGTGCGGGCAGCACCCGGCGCAGCGAGCGGAGCACCCCGTCGGGCACCGGCGTGAGAAAAGCCTTGACCTGCGCGCTCGCACCGGACAGGAAGAAGTCGCCCGCCGTCTTCCACACCACGCCCGAGCTCTCTTTGGCGTGCCTGAAGAAGGCGGCCAGCGCCACGGAGTGCGCGTGCCGCCGGTCGATGCGGTCGTTGCCGAGCGGCACGTACGGCGCGCGGACCCGCCCGGCGATCATCGCCTCCGGCTCCTGGTAGCGGGACAGATCGTGTGAGCGCCGCTGGGCGTAGGTCAGCACCAGCGCGGCCGAGTCGGTGCGCCGCCCTGCTCGCCCGGCCCGCTGGATGTAGTTGGCGGTGGCCGGCGGCATGTTGCGCAGCATGACCGCCTGCAGTTCGCCCACGTCGACGCCCAGCTCGAAGGTCGTCGAGCAGGACAGCACGTTGACTTCGCCGCGCAGGAACCGCTGCTGGATGTCGGCGGCCTCCAGCCCGGTCCACTGGGCGGTGTGCTCCCTTGCCAGCAGCGGCACCGGTGCCATGGACCGGTACAGCACCCGATGGTGATCGTCGAGGTCGGGTTCCGCCGGCGCCAGAGTGCCCGCGCAGCCGAGTGTTGGACAGACCCCGCGCACGGAGACGGTGCTGATCCGGCGGCACAGGCCGCACCGGTGGATCGCCCCGGCCGCCGACAGCTTCAGCCAGGTGTGATCGAGCTGGAAGACCTGGCCGAGCCTGGGGAGAGCCGCCGAGCCCAGCCAGCCGTCGCGCAGCGAGGTGAGCAGCCTCCAGCAGCCGTCGAGGATCTCCCGAGCGCCCGCCTCGGACCCGAGCGCGGCCAGCACCCTGCGCAGGTAGTCGAGCCGGCGGTTGACGCCTCGCGTCGGCAGCCAGCTGAGCACCTTGAGCCTGGCCTCGGCGCCGTCGCCGCGCACGTAGATCGGACCACGGCGGGGATCGAACAGTTCGTCGCGCGGATCGACCTCCTCCGGCATGGTCAGCGCGCCCTGCTGGCGCAGCGAGCGGGCCAGCTCGCCCAGCAGCGACCAGCATTCCTCCGGGCTCAGCCCCAGCTCCAGCAGAGGTGCGGGCAGCCGCCAGCCCGGCTCCCGGTCGAGCTCGACCCGCAGCAGCCCGAGCCCCTCCAGCGACTGGCGTTCGTCCATGGCCACCAGTTCGCGCATCACCCACAGCGCCACCGTGCGCCGCCGCTGCTGGCGCGAGGCGCGGCGCTCGAACACGCCCGCGTCCCCGGCCGCCCCGACCACCTCGTCCACCAGGTCGTCGACGGTGGCGTCGTCGTCGCGGCGTACAGCGCGGCCCAGACCGTCAAGGATCAGCTTGCGCTGCTGAATCTGGGCATAACTCGACTCCAGGTAGGGAGCGAAGTAGGCGGCGGCCTGACGGCTGTCGCTGAAGGTCAGCAGCTTGCGTCCGCCGCCCGGCCGGTCCTCCTGCTCCGGCATGGGCGGCAGCGCCTGGTAGAGCGTGGTGGCCAGGACCGCGGCCGCGGCCTCGTTACCGCTTTCGAACAGGCGGATCATCCCGGCGCCGCGCGCCCCGCAGGCCAGGCAGCCGCTGGGCGAGCTGGCCTTGGTCTTCAGCCGGCGCACCGGACGCAGCGCGGCGCCGGCACAGCAGGGGCTCTGCGCAGTGGTGTGGAGGGCGCCGCACCTGCCGCACAGGAAGGCGTCCTGGGCCTCGGTCTCCGGCCCCTCCTCCAGAGTCTCGTCATCCTCATCGGCCAACTCGGGCGTGTCGCCGAGCAGCAGCCAGACCCTGGACTCCATCCCACTCACCCTGGGGGTGAACCGCCGACCGGCCAGCTCGACCGCGCCCATCAGGTGGACCGCGCCGCAGCGCTTGCACGCGCCGAACTCGAAGACGGCACTGGAGCAGGTGGGACAGCTCTCATGACGGCCGAGCGCGACGTGCGGGCCGGTCAGGCAGGTGAAGGCGCCCTCGGTGGCCCGGGCGAACAGGTGATAGCGAGCCGACAGCACCGGACTGCTCGCGCCGTCGGTGATCCGCGCGCCCACCGCCACCAGCGCGGCCAGCGCCTCGTCCGGCTCCTCCTGCCCTTCGAAGATCAGCTGGGCCAGTTCGGCGATGGGCTTCGGTCCAGCCGCGAGGCTGCCGCGAAGGGTGGCCATCGCGTGCTCGTGGGCGAGAGCCGTACCCGCGTGCGACATTCCGGAGCGGCGGACCAGCTCGGCCGCCGGATCCTCGCTCACAGCCAGCTTGCGATAGTCGGCCGCGGTGAGCGGCCCCCAGAACGGTCCGGACGGCATCTCCACCCGGGTGGCAGTCACCAGGTCTGCATCGTCGAACGGCGCGTCGAACAGTCTCGCGGCGAAGTCCAGAACGGCCGCGCCCTCGTCACCGACCGTGGCGCTGGTGGCGATGGCCTGCAGCGTGCGTCCGGGCGCCACCCGATCACGCAACCGGCGCAGCAGCATCCCGAGCTCCTCGCCCCTGGCGCCGTCATACACATGAGCCTCATCCAGCACCACGAACCGCCACCGTTCGGCGTGCTCGAAGAGCTCCAGATCGTCGGGGCGGAGCAGCAGGTACTCCAGCATCGCGTAGTTGGTGAGCAGCAGGTGCGGGGGAGCGGCTCGCATCTCCTCGCGGCTGAGCAACTCGTTGGGCAGCCGGGGCCGGCCGGGGTTGAGCTCCTCGAACAGAGCAGCACCCTGCTGGGCCCGCTCAGGGGTGTCGCCCGTGTAGCGGCCGAAGGTGATCTGTGGCGCGGCGGCGAGCAGGTCCCGCAGCCGTTTGAGCTGGTCGCCGGCGAGCGCGTTCATCGGGTAGAGCATCAGCGCCCGCACCCCAGGCGCAGGGTCGCCCTCGGCGGTCAGCGCGGACAGGATCGGCAGCAGGAAGCTCTCCGTCTTGCCCGAGCCGGTACCGGTTGCTACCACCAGGTTCCGGCCCGTCGCCGCCTTGCGCAGCGCCTGCTCCTGATGCAGATAGAGCGGCCGGTCCAGCGGGAGCGCCCTGCTGCCGAGCGTGGCGAAGGCGGGATCGAGCACCCCCTGGCCGATCAGCTCGCGCAAGGTCGCGCCCGTCAGGTAGGGCGGGGTGGCCTCAAGCAGGGGCCCCTTGGTCAGCAGGGGACTGGCCTCGATCTGCTCCGCGAGCGCCTCTGCGATTGCAGGCTCGCGCACGGGCAGCAGCGAGCGTAGGTAGCGCCGGTAGGTACCGGCGATGAGCGCGCTGGTTGCGAGGGGATCCATGGGTCAATCGTTGCAGAGCCACGGATCTGGTGTGGCTCGTTGCGGAGGAGACATTGTCGCCAGAGTAACGTTCCCTACCCGCAGAGTGATCTCACCGTGCGCCCGCACGGTGTCCCGCAGGCGCACGAGCGGATAGTCGCCACGGGCGTGCGCGGTCAACTCCTGTACGGCGCCGCCGCCCGCGATCACCTCGATGGGCGGGTTCTTCAGGCCGGGCACGTCCAGCCGCAGCCACCGATGCTCCGGCGTCAGGCGGGGCGGCGCGGCGTGCCACTGCTGATCCACGCGCACCCGCATGTGCGGTGGGCGCACGGTGAGCGCCAGCGGGCGCCCGGACGCCACGCAGGTGAGCCGGCTCACCGTTTGCGCGGCGGTGAAGGTGAGCGCCTGCGGCGTCGCTGTCAGCCCGGGACCTGTTTGGAAGGACACGTCCGCCGGAGCCAGCCCGTCTCCCTCGAACAGCCGGACCGGAGGGTCGTAGCGGACCCGCAGCCCCTCGACGATGGTGACAGTGTGCCGTTGGGGCCGGCCATCCGTACCCGAGGCCGTCACGGTGAAGGTCCCGAGCAAGGGCCTGGGCAATAGAGCCCACGGGTCGGCGGGGTCGGCTCGCTGTGCCGTACCGCCCGCCCGTGCCACCGTGACCCGCCAGTCTCCCCGCGGCAGCCACAGGGCAGGCGGCCCAGCCAGTACCGCGGAGCCGTCCGGTGCGCTGACGCCGCCGATGGCCTCTCCCGGCAGGAGCCGTGGCCCGGCCTTGCCCCGCACCGGCCTCCTGCGGCCGTCTGCCACGGCCAGCCAGCTCCCACCCTCCAGCGAGACCAGCGCCAGCCGCCGGTCCTCCCAGCCAAAGGGCAGCAGGCCTTCGGCGATCGTGCGCAGCGGGCCATCGGAGGTCAGCGCGCCGTCGCGGTGATGAGCGACCCAGACCGGACCGGGTGGCAGGTCCCCGGTCAGCTCGCGGCCGTCCTCGGCGAAAACGAGCAGGTCCTCTCCCGCGGGCCCGGAGATACCTCCGCCGAACGGGTCAAGGAGGCGCCGGGGCGGCTCCGGCACCGGTCGTCCGGCATGCAGCATGATCGACTGGGTGGCGGTGGCCTCGCGCGGCAGCCCGAAGACAGCCAGCGCGGCCAGGAACGCCCTGCCCCAGCCCGCCGCGTTGCCCCGGCGTTGGGTGGCCACCCTCCAGCGAGGCCAGAACGCTTCGCCGGCCGCCGCCATGCGGGTGAGCGAGATCGCCACGCAGGCGGGCCAGCGGACGGCGACCTCTTCATGGCCGTAGACGTGCCCGAGCGCTTCGGCCGCCGCCGTCGACATCTCCTCGGGAACGTCGGCTTCCGACACCAGCGACACCTGGCGCAGCTGCGCGGCCCACTGCCGTTCGAGCAGGTCGAGAAGGGCGATGAACGGCATCACCGGCGTGCCGGCACCCAATGGGTCCGGTAAGCGCGCTCCAAACCTCGGTCTCCGGTCTTGGAGAAGCGCAGCGGACGGCGATCGCGCGTGCGCGACCAGCCCATCCCGACGAGCACGTTGATGGGGTCCACGAACCCCTGTTCTTCCAGCACGGCCTCGGCCGCCTGCGCGACTCGGGATTCCAGCCGGGTGGGGGGCATAACCCCTTATCCTAGACGCGAGGTCTGATGCTGAAGCGCTCCCACGACTAAGTGCCCGAGGTGTCAGATCCGGCTCACGCAGATGCCGTTGAATGAAAGCCTGGATGCGCAGGGTGAGTGCGTGCCGGTGGGATCGGCCGTTCACGGTTACCCCGTCGGCCTCCAGGGTGTGCGGGACCAGCGCGGAAACCAGGCTCGAGAGCGTCATCCCGAGCCGTGGGCGATCGGCAGGCCGCAAACTTCCCGCAGTTTCGCTGAGGTTGGTGAGAAAGTGCAGGTCGGAAGGGGTCTGAAGTGGTGGGGCGCCCGGGGCTCGAACCCGGAACCTACGGATGAGATGTCCGGCTGAGACGCCGGTACCCCTACTGGACGGGCACCTGCAGCTCGCGGAAGTCGGCGATCTTGACCTGCATTGTCGAGCCGCCTTCTGTCAACGCGAACAGGCCCCAGAACTCTCGTGCCTGGCCCGGCCCGAACTTCTCGGTGCTTATTCGCACGCCGGACACGTCGGTGCAGGCGCAGTACGAGTCGACGCCGCCGTCGTCGGTGGGCACCTGGAGCCGGCCGGGCAGGTACTGGCGGTCGGCGGCCACGTCCGTCAGCCTCACGTTGGAGGCCGCCTGATACTTGTACGATAGCCAGTCCGGCGCGTGGTGCAGCTCGTTATACCAGGCCTCGGCGCCGCCCTCGTTGGTGATCCGGTAGGTCAGCAGCCCGAGCCCGCCGGAAAGCCGCCGCAGTCCAGTCACCTCCATGGAGATCGGCTGGCCGTCCGCCTTCCCACTGCCCGTCAGCCCGGTCGCGCCGGGAGAGGCGGCGGGCTCGGAGGTGGCCACCGGCTCGGTCTCCGCGGCCTGCGGCTTGGCGAACGTCACCGTGACGCGCCGGTTACGGCGTTTGCCCTCGTCGGTGTCGTTGCTGTAGAGCGGGCGGCGCGAGCCGTACCCCTTGGCCTGGTAACCCACGCCCTGCCTGGTGACGAGTGCGGACAGCGCATGCCGGACGGCCTGGGCGCGGCGTGTGGACAGCGGGTCGTTGATGGTGTCGCTGCCGGAGGAGTCGGCGTGCCCCTCCACTGTAACCGTGGGTCCGGCCGAGGAGTCGATCAACTTCGCGGTACGCGCGAGTACGGTCCTGGCCTTGGGGGTGAGGGTGGCCTTGTTCACCGCGAAGAGCACGTCGGAGGAGAGGTTGACGTGGAGGTCCCGGCCGTCATCGGCGGTCTCCTCCGATTCGTCCAGCGACTCCGACGGGGTCACGAGGCGACGGATGACGGTGGTGACGGGCTCGGCCTCCGGATCAGGGATGATCATGCCCGGCGGGGTGACGGGTGGTTCGTCGCTGATCGGCACGTTCAGCATGGGCAGGCCCACGGGGGTGACGACCGTGGTGGTGGCCGGGGAGCCCGAGGGAGCGGGCATGACCGCGTACAGGGTGATCGACCGGCCGGGGCGGATGAAATAGCCGAGGCCGTCGCGGTCCTGGTCGCTGCACAGGCAGGGGAAGTCGGCCGGCTGGTACGGCAGGATCCAGGCGCGGGCCTGGGCGTCGAGCACGCCGATGCCGGATGCCCAGCGGATCGCCCCCAGAGGGCGCGTGTTGTCGGCCAGCTCGCCTGTCCAGGGCAGGTTCTTGTCCGTCCCCGTGTTGGTGAGCCTGAGCTGGGCGACCAGATGCTTGGCCTTGACCCGGTTCAGACCGACGACCTCGACCTTGAGGTTCGGGGTCATGGTGCTGCGCGTCTCGGCGAGCGCGGGCCTGGTGTCCGGCCCCGGTGAGGCCGTACCGGCTGAGGTGGTGCCGGCCGGTGGGGCGCTTGAGGTGGGGGCGGGGGGCGGTGGTGGCGGCGCATCCGGTGTTCCGCCACAAGCGGACACCATGAGCAGCGCGACGAAAGGGACAACCATCCGATGACTCACGCAACCGATCCTGTCGTACTTTGCCTAAAAGTTGGTTTTCGGGTGGCCAAAAGTGGCAGCAGGTTCGAACGCACCACGCCGTTGCCGTTGCCGTGGCGACCGTCCCTTCATGGTGATGACAGCCGTCGGCAGCCCCGCCGCGGTCTGCGCGTGGACGCCCGGTCGTTCGGGGGGCCCTCGCCCCGAAACGTGGACACCTTGAGTACCGGATGATGGAGATCCGGAGACAAGGAGTTCCACGTGGCGATGAAGTCGTATCCGCCGGAGTTCAAGGCGGACGCCGTCGCGTTGTACCTG
>NZ_JBDPME010000064.1:0-15693 GCF_039871825.1 Nonomuraea sp. B12E4
TCACCCAACTCCTCCACCGCACCCGCACCACCAACCTCGACGCCTACACCCACCAAGACCTCCCCTTCGACTACCTCGTCGAAGCCCTCAACCCCAACCGCTCCCTCGCCCGCCACCCCCTCTTCCAAATCGCCCTCGCCTTCCAAAATGTCGCGTCCGTGAACTACTCAGATCTGGACATCACGGAGGAGGAGATCCCCGGCTCGATCTCCCGGTTCGATCTCGCCTTCTTCCTGACCGATCGCCACGACGACACCGGTGCCCCCAACGGCATTGAGGGCAAGGTCGAATACGCCACCGACCTGTTCGACCACGCCACCGTCGAACAGCTCATCCACCGGCTGCAAACCCTCCTGACCGCCGCCGTCGCCCACCCCGACGCCCCCATCAGCGACCTCGACATCCTCCTCCCGGGAGAACGCCGGCAAATCCTCGCCGATCACAACAACACCACCACCCCACAACCCCACACGACGATCGTCGAACGCTTCCACCGCCAAACGGCCACCACCCCCGACGCCATCGCCGTCACCGACGGGATCACCACCCTCACCTACCGCCAACTCAACGAACGCGCCAACCAACTCGCACACCACCTCATAACCCACCACCACGCAGGCCCCGACACCTACATCGCCGTCGCCCTCCCCCGCACCACCGACCTCCTCACCACCCTGCTCGCCATCCTCAAAACCGGCGCCGCCTACCTCCCCATCGACCCCGACTACCCACCCACCCGCATCAACCTCCTCCTCAACGACGCCCAACCCCAACTCCTCATCACCACCAAAACCACCAAACTCCCCCCCACCAGCACCCCAACCCTCCACCACGACGACCCCGGCATCACCGCCCAACCCACCACCAACCCCAACACCACCCCACACCCCCACCACACCGCCTACCTCATCTACACCTCCGGCTCCACCGGCCGGCCCAAAGGCGTCATGGTCTCCCACGCGGCCATCGCCAACCGCCTGGCCTGGATGCAGGCCCAGTTCGGGCTCACGCCGGAGGACCGGGTCCTGCAGAAGACGCCCGCGGGGTTCGACGTCTCCGTCTGGGAGTTCTTCTGGCCGGTCATCGAGGGCGCGACCCTCGTCATGGCGAAACCGGAAGGGCATCGCGAGCCGGACTACCTGGCCGCGCTGATCCAGCGCGAGCGGATCACCACGATCCACTTCGTACCGTCGATGCTCACCGCGTTCCTCCAGGAACCTGCCGCCAAGGCGTGCCGCACCCTGAAGCGGGTGATCTGCAGCGGAGAAGCGCTGCCCGCCCAGTTGGCGGAGCGGTTCCGCGCCTCACTCGACGCCGACCTCTTCAACCTCTACGGGCCGACGGAAGCGGCGGTGGACGTCACCGCCTTCCACTGCACCGCGGACCTGCCGGGCGCCTCCGTCCCGATCGGCCGTCCGGTCTGGAACACCCAGATGTACGTGCTGGACCAGCATCTGCGGCCACTGCCGCCCAACGTCCCCGGCGAGCTCTACATCGCCGGCGTCCAGCTCGCCCGCGGCTACCACGACCGCCCCGCCCTCACCGCCGAACGCTTCGTCGCCAACCCCTACGGCACCCCCGGCACCCGCCTCTACCGCACCGGCGACCTCGCCCGCCGGCTTCCCGACGGCACCCTCGACTTCCTCGGCCGCGTCGACCACCAGGTCAAACTCCGCGGAGTGCGCATCGAACTCGGCGAGGTGGAGAGCACGATGCTGACCCATGACGCTCTCGCCGAAGCCGCCGTGACCGTCGATGTCGACAGGCGAGGCGAGCAGCGGCTCATCGGCTACCTGGTCCCCGACCGGACGAGTGCGGCCCCGGTCCGGACGCTGCTGACGTTGGAGAGGTCGGGGCGCGCCGAGGGTGTGCCGCACTTGACGTTCCCCGACGGTACATGCGTCTTCTACCGCAACCGGTCCGAGACGGAGTTCCTGCGCGAGGAGATCTGGGAGGGCGAGGAGTACCTGCGCAACGGCATCGCCATCCCCGAGGACGCGTGCGTGTTCGACGTCGGCGCGCACATCGGCATGTTCACGCTGTACGTCGCGGCACGGGCGCCCAAGGGGGTCGTGCACTCCTTCGAGCCGATCCCGGACCTGTTCCAGGTGCTCGCACTCAACGCCGAGCTCCATGGTGTCAACGCGCGGCTGCACCCGATGGGCCTGTCCGACACGGCGGGGACGGTGGAGTTCGCCTACTACCCCGAGCTCTCCATCCTCTCCGGGCTCTACGCGGACGAGGACGAGGACCGGGCCGTGGTCAAGGCGTACACGGAACAGGCATGGGAGGAGGCCGCGGCGCCGGGCGCGGAGGACGTGCGCACCCTGATGGACGAGCTGGTGACCGACCGGATGCGGCAGGAGATCGTCTCCTGCGAGGTACGGACGCTGTCCCAGCTGATCCGCGAGACCGGCGTGGACCGGATCGACCTGCTGAAGATCGACGCGGAGAAGAGCGAGCGGGACATCCTGCGCGGGATCGAGGACGCACACTGGCCGATCATCGATCAGATCGTCGCCGAGGTGCACGACGTCGGGGACCGCCTCCACGAGATCACGGAACTCCTGCGGGCCAAGGGCTTCCAGGTCGCGACCGGCAGCACCTCCGCGTTGGACCGGACCCACCTGGTCACCCTCTATGCCGTGCGCGAGGCGCGCGAGACGGCCGCTCCCGTGCCCGTCCCGCGCTGGTCCGACCCGGCCCGCCTGGTCGACGACGTACGCGAACACCTCAGGGATCGCCTGCCCCCCTCCATGGTTCCGGACGCGCTGGTCGTGCTCGACGCGCTGCCGCTGACACCCAACGGGAAGCTGGACCGCCGCGCGCTGCCCGCCCCTGGACGTACGGACCGCAGGGCGCACAGGGCGCCGCGGACCCGCCGCGAGGAGGTCCTGTGCCGGTTGTTCGGCGAGATCCTCGGGATCCCCGAGGTCGGCATCGACGACGACTTCTTCGAACTGGGTGGCCAGTCGTTGCTGGCGATCCGCCTGATGAGCAGGGTCCGCGCCGAGCTGGGCGGCGAGCTGAGCATAAAGGCCGTGTTCGAGGCCCCCACGGTCGCCTCCCTGGCCGATCGGATCGGCGGGCGGAACAGCCGGGAGGACGTGGCCGTCCTGCTGCCGATCAGGGCGGAGGGCAGTGAGCCGCCGCTCTTCTGCGTCCACGAGCTCTACGGCCTGAGCTGGGTCTACCGCCGGCTCGCCGGCTATGTTCCCGCCGAGGTCCCGGTCTACGGCCTGCAGGCGCGCGGGATCCTGGAGCCGGACAAGTCGCCCCGCTCCGTGGAGGAGATGGCGCTCGACTACGTCGCGCGGATCCGGTCGGTCGCGCCGCGCGGGCCGTACCGGCTGCTCGGCTGGTCCTCCGGCGGGAACGTCGCGCACGCCGTGGCCACCGCGCTGCAGCGGCAGGGCGACGAGGTCGCCCTGCTCGCGCTCCTCGACTCCTATGTCCCGGAATGGCATCGCGGGCAGAGCCACGACGACGAGGACGCGGTCCTCCACCGGATCGTCGAGTTCCTGGGGCGGGCCGACGGCCGGGAGTGGGACAGAGAAGGCGTTCTGGCGCTGCTGCGGGAGGAGTACGGCGGCTGGGAACAGCTCGGCGAGTGGATATTCCCGGCGTTCGTCGATGCCGCCGTCACCACCCGAGCGATCGTCCGCGAGTCCGAGCCCGAGGTCTTCAAGGGGGACATGCTGTTCTTCTCCGCCGAACACCCGGGATCCGAACGACACGGCCCGCACCACGGCTGGGCGCCCTACGTCACCGGACAGGTGGAACGGCACCCGGTTCCCGGCGAGCACAACGACATGATGGAGCAACCGGCCATCGCCGAGATCGGTGCCGTCCTCGCCCGGAGGCTGACCCCGCCGACCGGCGGCACCGCGCCGGGGAGCGCCTCGTGACCCAGGCAGACCGGCTCGGCCAGGGCGGGGACCGGCTCCCCGACCCGGGCATCCCCGTCCTCGGCCCGATCCGGCCGACGCCGGACCACGAACGGACAGGGATGGGTTCAGGACTGAAACAGCAGGTGGAGTCGCTGGCCGCGACAATGGCGCCGACTCCGCTGGTCCCCCTGGCCGACGAGCGGCTGGACCTCTTCGCCAAGCTCGAGTTCAGCAACTTCTCCGGCAGCGCGAAGGACCGATCGGCGCTGTGGATCCTGCGCCAGGCGATCCTGCGCGAGCAGATCACGGAGAAGTCGGCTCTCGTCGAGTCGTCCTCCGGCAACTTCGCCATCGCGCTCGCGTCCTTCTGCGCCTCGCTCGGTCTCGGGTTCATCCCGGTGATCGATCCCAACGTCAACAGGACCACCGAGAACTTCCTGCGGGCGATCAGCACCCGCGTGGAGAAGGTGACCGACCTCGATGACACCGGCGGGTATCTGAAGTCGCGGCTCAACCGCGTGCACGAACTCCGCGACGAACTGCGCGACTGCTTCTGGCCGAACCAGTACGCCAACATGGACGGAGCCGACGCGCACTACCGCTTCACGGCGGCCGAGCTGTGCCGCTCCCTCGACCGGATCGACTACGCCTTCGTCGGCGTCGGAACGGCCGGGACCATCGTGGGCCTGTCCAGGCGCCTGAAAGAGACGCACCCGCGGCTACGCGTGATCGCCGTCGACGTCGAGGGCTCCGTCATCTTCGGCGGGGCTCCGGGCCGGCGGCGCATCCCCGGCATCGGCTCCAGCATCGTCCCCCCGCTGCTGGAGCACGCGCTCATCGACGAGCTCGTCGTCGTCCCCGAGTACGAGAGCGTCGCCGGATGCGTCCGGCTGTGGCGGCGTCACGGAATCTACGCGGGCGGGTCCAGCGGTGCCGTGTACGCCGCGATCCAGCGGTATTTCGCCGATTATCGCGGGCCTCGTCCCCGTGTCGTGTTCCTGTGCGCCGACCGCGGCAACGCCTATGCCGGCACCGTCTACAACCCGCGATGGGTCGCCGAGGCCTACCCGGAGCGGATCGGCAACCTCTTGGTCACCTCACCGGTGTCGGTGTGATTGGAGAAGTGAACATGCCCTATGCCCCGCCCGAATCCCTCCTTGTCGTACGCGGCGCCGAGGTCACCGAGCAGATCGACGGGAACCGGGAGGCCTGCCTGGCCGCCGTGCGTGCCGCCTACCTCGCGCATGCCCGCGGGGACTCGGCCCTGCCGCACAGCAGCTTCCTGCGCTTCCCCGGGCGGGAGCGGGATCGGATCATCGCTCTGCCCGCCTACCTGGGAGGAGGCTTCGACGTCGCCGGCGTGAAGTGGATCGCCAGCTTCCCGGAGAACGTCCGCCACGGGCTGCAGCGCGCGTCAGCGGTGCTCGTACTCAACGACGTCGAGACCGGGTTCCCGTACGCCTGCCTGGAGTCCTCGGTCATCTCGGCCAGCCGTACGGCCGCCTCCGCCGCGCTCGCGGCGCAGGAGCTGATCGGCGCCAGGCGGGCCGAGCGGGTCGGCTTCGTCGGAACCGGGCTGATCGCCGACCACATCAGGAGGTTCCTGATGGAGCTCGGCTGGGGGATCGGCGGGTTCCGGCTGTTCGACCTCGACCACGCGGCGGCCGAGCGGTTCTCCCGTGCCCTGCGGGAGGACGACATGCCTGACGTCAAGGTCGTCGATGACGTCCGCGAGGCGTTCTCCGCGTGCGACCTGGTGATCCTCGCGACTGTGGCGGGCACCCCGCACATCGACGATCCCGCGGTGCTGCGGCACGCCCCCACCGTGCTGCACGTCTCGCTCCGGGACCTGGACCCGTCCCTGATCGCCGCGGCCCAGAACGTCACCGACGACGTCGACCACGTCATGCGCGAGGGGACCTCCCTGCACCTGGCGGAGGAGCGGTTCGGTCACCGTGACTTCGTCGACGGCACCCTGGTGGACGTGCTGGAGGGCCGGTTCACCCGCGACCCCGGGCGGGCGGTCGTCTTCTCGCCCTTCGGGCTGGGCGTGCTCGACCTGGCCGTCGGCAAGTGGGTCCACGACAGCGTGGCCGAGCGCGGGGGAGGAAGCCCTGTACCGGGTTTCTTCCCCGCGAGCTAGCCGGGCCGACTCCATGGACGGGGCATTCATCGAGATCAACGGCCTCACCCGCACCTACAGGAGCAAGGGCGGCGCTCTGGTGCACGCCAACGTCGACCTCGATCTGGCCGTCTCACCGGGGCACGTCTTCGGCCTCCTGGGCGCGAACGGCGCGGGCAAGACGACCATGGTCATGCAGATCCTGGGCCTGCTCACCCCGACGTCGGGCTCGATCCGGGTGGCGGACGTGGACGTCGTGCGGCGGCCCGAAGCGGTCAAGCACATCGTGGGCTTCCTGCCGCAGACGGGGCTCGCGATGCGGCTCATCGAGGTACGCCGGGCGATCGCCTACACCGGCCGGCTCCGCGGGCTGACCGGCGAGGCCGCCCGGCGGCAGACCGACGAGCTGCTCGACGAGCTGGGCCTCGGCGCCTACGCCGACCGCTATGTCAACCGGTTGAGCGGCGGCCAGCTGCGGCTGGTCAACCTCGGCATGGCCTTCATCGGCAAGCCGCGGCTGCTGGTCCTGGACGAGCCGACGAACGAACTGGACCCGCGCAGCCGCCACATGGTCTGGGACGCGCTGCGGCGCCGTAACGAGCAGGACGGGACGACCGTCCTGCTCGTCACCCACAACGTGCACGAGGCGGAGCGGGCGGTCCACCGGGTGGCCGTGATGAACCACGGCCGGATCGTCGCCGAGGGGACGCCCGGCGAGCTCAAGGAGCACCTGGGCGGCCACGTCCGCCTGGACCTGCGCCTGAAGGAGGGCGAGGCGCTCACCCACGCCGAGACCGAGCGGCTGGCCGCCTTCGGCACCCTTACCGCCGGCGGCGCGGACGGGGAGAACACCTGCCGGACGACGGCACAGAACCCACACCGGGCGACGACACAGTACGTCATCCACACGGAACCGGACCGGGTCGGCACCCTCATGGACATGGTGGTGTCCGACGTCGGACTGAAGCGCGTGGACGACTTCCGCGTGGCCCGGCCCACGTTGGAGGAGGCGTATCTCGAACTGGAGGCCACCGGAGGCGACTCCCTGGCCGCACCCGAGGTCCCCGCCGCTCGCCGTCCCGCTGAGGATCCCCCCGCCGCCCTCCGTCCCGCTGACATCCACCCCGCCGTTCGCCGTCCACGCGGGACCCAGGTACGCGAGCTGATCGGCCGGCGGACGCGCGAGCTCGGCCACCTGTGGCTGGAGCAGATGCTGGGAGCCCGCACCACGTGGGTCTGGAACGTGCTCTTCGGCGTCCTCATGCCGCTCGCCATGGTGTTCGGCATGACGAAGATCGGGACCGGCCTGACGGACCGCGCGAGCATGCTCTACATCATCAGCGGAGCCACCGTCTTCGCCCTCACCACCGAAAACGTGAGCAACCTGGCGCAGCGGGTCGGCATGCTCAAGGCCGAGGGCACGATCATGTACTACGCCTCGCTGCCGATCAGCAAGGTGTCCTTCATCTCGGCCCTCATGCTGTCGCGGCTCCTGCTGATCACGCCGGGCCTGCTCACGCCCATGGTGGCCGGCGCGCTGCTGTATGACCTGGAGCTGGCACCGTCGCCGCTCCTGCTGCTGGTGCTGCCGCTGTCGGCGCTGTCCCTGGCGTCGCTGGGCATGATGATCGGGAGCCTGTTCGCCCGGGTGGACATCATCGCCATCGTCACCAACATCCTGGTCTTCGCGCTGCTGCTGATCGCGCCCGTGATGATCCCGGCCGCGGCGCTCCCCGCGCCGCTGCAGGTCCTGGGGTGGGCGTTGCCGCCGACGTACGCGGCCGACGCGGTCCGCAGGAGCATGAACGGGGACGTGGGGACGGCGCTGACCGTCGATCTCGTCGTGCTCGGGGGGATGGCGCTGCTCGGCCTGATCGTGTCGGCCCGCTGGCTCCGCTGGCGCTTGTGAGAGCTCCGGGGCGCGGGCACGCCGTCACACCGGCGATGCACCGGTGATCTCGGCCACCGCCCGGGCCGTCACACCGGCGACGTACCCGTGATCTCGGCCACCGCCCGGGCCAGGCGCTCGTCCGCGTCCCGCCACGACGCCGTCCAGGTGTTCAGGCGGGCCCGGTGGGCCGTCGCGCTCCGGCGGGCCTGTGTGACCGCCCAGGCGCGGGACCGGGGACCGGGGCCGCCGCCGTAGTCGGCGGCGGCGCACACCCTCGCCGCGTCGTCCGGCACGTCCTCAGGCGCCTCGAAGTGGCCCCGGTCGGCCAGGACCTCGCCGAGCGAGCCCGCCGCCCCGTCCAGGACGAGACGCACGGCCAGCCCCACCTCGTGGTGGGCGCGCCGGAAGGGCACGCCGCGCCGGACCATCTCCTCGGCGATCGCCGTCGCCGCGGTCATGCCGTCGTTGGCGCGCCGTTCCATGGCCGAGGCGTTCACGGTCGTCCCCGACAGCACCTTGACCAAGATCGTGGTGGCCTCGGTGCTCTCGCTCAGCGCGTCCCAGACGTGCCCGGTCGCCTCCGTGCCGACGGAGATCGAGTTCGTGTACGGCTCGCCGCGCATCGCCGTGGCGGCCGCGACGAAGGCCCCCAGCGCCGCCGAGGCCTTGCCCCGTACGTGTTCGAGCACGAACGGGTTGCGCTTCTGCGGCATCATCGAACTTGAGCCCACCAGATCGTCGGGCAACCTGAGCAGACCGAACTCCTCCGTCGACCACAGCAGCAGGTCGGTCGCGACCCGGCTCAGCAGCACGCCCAGCGTCGCCGCGGCGGCCAGGATGCGCAGCACCAGGTCGCGCGCGGCGACCGCGTCGACCGAGTTCGGGACGGGCGCGGCGAACCCGAGCAGCTCGGCCGTCCGGCTCGCGTCGATGGGGATGGAGGTGCCCCCCACCGCTCCGGCGCCCAGCGGGCAGGACGCCAGCCCGTCCCCGGCGGACAGCAGCGCCTCCACCTCGCGGGCCAGGGCGCCGGCTTGGCCGACCAGATAGTGACCGTAGGTGATGGGCACCGCGGGCTGGAAATGGGTGTGGGCGGGCATGACGGACTCGCCGTACCTCCTGCCCCGGTTCAGCAGGACGAGTTCGAGCCTGATCAGGCGCAGCACCAGCTCCGCCAGGGGCTCGCGCAGGCCGATGCGCAGGCACGTGGCGTTGAGGTCGTTGCGGGAGCGTCCCGTGTGCAGCAGCCCGCCCACCTCCTCACCGAGGGTCTCGATCAGGTAGCCCTCGTACGCGAGGTAGAGGCCGCGGGGCGCCGGGCGGCCCTCGATCGGCCCGAAATTCCGGCGGCGCAGGTCGGTGACGGCCGCCAGCAGGGCCGCGGCCGCCTCGCGCCGCACGATCCCCCGCTCCGCGAGCATGACCACATGGGCCAGGTCCACCCGCGTGATGCGGTCCAGCTCGGCCCTCCATGGCGCGGCCCGCTCCCAGCGGGGCTCCAGCAGCATGCGCTGGAGCGTGGGATCCAGCGCGGTCGTCAGGCGTCCGGTGTCCGATCCACTTGTCGTCGCCGTCATCTCACGATCCCGTCCGTATCTCCGTCCTGAGCCTGCTCAGCGACTCCCCGGCCGCCGCACCGGCGGCCTCGGCGGTGCCGGCCAGCGCGATGACGTGGCCCAGGCGGTCGCGGAAGTCGCCTTCCAGCCGGAGCGCGCTCCCGGCCTCCTTGTAGATCCGCACCTCTGTCACGCCGGGGACCGCCGTGGCGTCCTCCGTCCCGTGCACGGCGACCAGCTCTCCTTCCTCGTCCGGGACGAGGAAGCGGATCGAGCTCGCCAGGGAAGCGGCCGGAGCCGGCCGGGGCGGGCGCGGCGGCAGGCCGGCGAACGCGCGTACGGTCTCCTGAATCAGGTCCACACCCGTGGCCTGGTGGACGAGCCGGGGGATCCAGCCGCCCGCCAGCCGCGGATTGACCTCGATGATCACTGGTCCGTCGGGCCCGAGGCGCAGCTCGACGTGTGCGGGCCCGAAGGAGAGACCGAGCCGGGCGACCGCCTGCCGGGCGACGTCGCGCAGGTCGTCCTCGTCCTGCCGGGAGAGCTTCGCGGGGTGGTCGTGGCCCACTTCGACGAAGTAGGGGGGCCGGCCGAGGTGTTTGCGCGTCACGCCCACGGGGGCGCCGTCGAAGAGCTCGGCGGAATACTCCTCGCCGGGGACGTAACCTTCGATGAGGATCCGCGCGGGCACCGGACGACCGCGTTCGTCGGTCCGTACCGCGAGTAGTTCGCCCGCGTAGCGGACCGCTTCCGGGGCGGAGCCGCACAGCCGCACGCCGCGGCTCCCGCTGCCGGAGACGGGCTTGACGACGACCGGCGCACCGAGCCGGGCTACCGCGGCCGCGGCCTCGTCCACGGAGGACACGGCGGCGAAGCGCGGCACCGGGACGCCACCGGTCCGCAGGAGCCCGCGCTGCCGCTCCTTGTCACGCGTGGCCGCGACCGCGGCCGGGTCCTCCCCGGGCAACCCGAGGCGGCCGGCGACGGCCGCCGCGACCTCCACGTAGTAGTCCGAGCTGGTGCCCACGCCGGCCAGCGGGACATCCGCGTGCCGGTGTCCGGCGGCGGCCAGCTCCTCGCACGCGCGAAGGACGTCGGACACCTCGTCCGTCCGGGCGGGGACGATCTCCGGCTGGTCGTCCCCGAAGCGGTACCTGGAGGCGTCCTGTGTGATCAGGACGGGGCGGAGGCCGAGCTCTCGGGCTCGCCGCACGAAGAGGCGGCCGGTTCCGGAGGTGTTGCTCTCCACCAGGGCGAGTACCCGGTCGCTCATCTGGCCTCCACCGCCTCCACGACCTCCCGGCGGGTGCGCCGTCTCCAGGGATACCGGCTCCAGACGTCCTGGAGATCGCCCGGATGCGCGATCTCCAGGGGCTCCGGGCCGACCTCGACGTCGGCGAGCCCCTCCCGGCGCAGCCAGCCGTCGTGGTAGACCGTCCGCTGGTAGCGGTGCCCCTCGTCCGGCATCACGGCCAGCACCGTGGCACCCGGGTTGCGCCGTGCCCACCACTGGGCGACGTGGTAGGAGGCACCGCTGGTCGGACCCATGTAGAGCGTGTGCTCGGCGTGCAGCCGCCGGGTCATCTCGAAGGCGTCCCCGGCCGGGACCCAGTGCACCTCGTCGAACAAGGAGTGGTCCAGCACCTTCGGCAGGAGCCCGTTCCCGAGGCCGCGCAGCCGCCGTCTGCCGTTCGGCGCGCCGAACAGGACGCTGCCGGGGGTGTCGACGCCGATGAGCACGAGTTCCGGCCAGAGCAGCCGGAGGAATCCGGCGATGCCGGTGGAGGAGCTGCCGGAGCCGACCGGGCAGACGAGGGCGTCCAGGCGGCGGAAGGACTCGCTGATGAGTTCGGCGACCCGCCCGTAGGCGTTGATGTGCATCGGATTGTCGTACTGTCCCGGGGTGAAGGAACGGGGATGGCGCGCACGCAGGCGTGCCACGCGGTCGAGGCGTGCCTGCTGGATGCCGCCACTGCGGGTGGCCTGCCCGCTGACGATGCTCACCCGGGCGCCCAGCGCCTCCAGCCGGCGGCGCAGGTGGATTTCGATGGCCGGGTCGCCGACCAGGATCAGCGGGAGGCCGAGCCGGCGGCAGACCATCGCCAGGCCGAGCCCGTAGGTTCCCGACGTGGTCTCGATGACGGTGGTCTCCTCGGTCAGCTGCCCCTGCTCCAGGGCGCGCCGCAGCACGAACTGCGCCGGCATGAGCTTCATGAGCTGGAACGCGGCGGCGTACACGCCACCCGACAGGCGGATGAGCCGGGGCAGGACCGTCGATTCGACGGCGTCCGTGAACGGCTCACGGCTCCGGAACGCGCTCATCGTCCCCTTCCGTGGAGAATTGCCAGGTTTGGGAGATACCGAGCCGGAAGAGCCCGCGCAGAGCCAGCTCCGTCTTCCGGGCGAGATCGGGGTCGGCGGCGTCGAAGACGAGGCCGGCGACACTGCCACTGTGTGCCACCTGAATGCCCGCCGCCCGGGAATCCTCCATGATCTGGAGCAGCCTCGGGAAGTGTTCGATCGGCAGGAACCGCTGGTTCAGGCGCGCGCTCGCGGTGGCCACCCGCCCCAGGGCCTCCACGTCCCCCTCGATCGCACCCCGGCGCAGCAGACCGCGCAGCGCCCGGAAGCTCTCGATCTCCCACAAGCTGTACCGGGGCGGCGCGAAGGTGAGGGTGTCGACCGGGTCGGGGCGGGCAGCGAAACCCACCACCTTGATCTGTGGCATGCGTACGCGGAAGTCCTCGATGATCAGACCTTCCCGGTGGGCGAACAGCAGCATGCGGTCGAACATCAGCGGGTCCGCGGCGCGCTCGGCCTGGACCGCGATCCTTGCGATCCGGCTGGTCGGCAGCCTGCGGTCGCAGGCGTTCAGTACCGCCCTGATCGTGGCGATGACGTCACAGGTGGAGGACCCCATGCCGAAGCCCGTGGGGATGTTGCTCCGCACCGTCACCGTCCCGCCGGCCGCTTTCATGTCCAGGATCTCGGCGGTGGCCTGCGCGGCCCTCAGGGCCTTGGTCTTCCACGGGGGATCCACCGTCCACGTCGGCGTCTCCTCGGAGACGCGGACGGTCACCTCGGTACCCATCGTCGGGCACGGCAACGTCACGAGTCCCCTGTGTAGGCCGTCGGACCACTCGAACACACCCTGCAGCAGCTCACCGTGGTGACCGTGCGCGATCCCGTGTCCCTCGCGGGAAATCCGGCCATGGGCCGCACGATCGAACTCGGGGGGAGCTAGCAGGGTGCCTCGGGGAACGACTTCAGCACCTGACGTCCGGTCATTCCCGAATCCATTTCCGATACCTGGATGGCTGCTCAAGCTGCCCCCTTATTTACCTGCCGTCGCTTTCCGGTCCACGTTCCGACGAAACCCGCCATGCGGGCGCCGGCTCGTCCGTACAGCTCCGAATTGCACCTTATCGAAACTCGCCTTTTCTCCACCCGGCGAAATCTCCGGGTTTTACCTGGGCGAACGGCCGCCTGTTAGCGCTGTTTTAGGAATGACTTAGCGACTGCGGGACGATCGGGGATCGGGGGCTCGGTCAGGCTGATCGCGGGACCGCCAGGCCGTTGTGAGCCGCCCGGCGCGCCAATGCGAACTCCACCACCTGCCTGCCGACCAGCGCGAGTTTCGGCTCGACGGCCGGGCTGGGCGTGCCGCCGGGCAGCGCCGTCGCGCTGTCGACCGCCACGCCCAGCGGAGTCGGCCAGCCGCGCAGTGAATGCACGATATCGCGCAGCGCGCGCATCGTGTTGACCGGCCCCTGAACGCCCGAGCCCACGGCCACGCAACCGACCGCCTTGTCGTTCAGGTACGGGTTCGGGTGGTCCCGGAGTTCTTCCAGGTAGTCCAGGGCATTCTTGAGCAGGCCGGACACCGAGCCGTGATGGGAGGGAGACCCCAGCAGCACGCCGTCCGCCGCCGCCACCGAGGCGAGGAGATCGTCCGCCGCCGGCTGGTGAGCCGGCGAGCCGTACAGCGGCAGCCGCAGTTGCTCGCCGCAGTAGAAGATCACGTGGGCGCCCAGGAGTTCGGCGTGAGCCGCCGCCACGCGCAACAGCCTCTCAGTGGACGAATTCGCCGACTGGCTTCCGCACAGCGCCACCACCGTGATCATGCCCATGTCGCTCACCGCATTCTCCGCAGCGGCGGCCGGCTCGACTTCGCCGCCCCGTCCAGGGCTTCCGCCATGCCCGCGACGCTCGGATTCATCATCATGTCGCGCAGGGGCAACTCGACGCCCATGACGCTGCGTATTCGGGTGAGCAGGCGGACGGCCATCAGGGAATGGCCGCCGAGGTCGAAGAAGTTGTCGTCGCGGCCCACGGCGGGTATGTCCAGGACCTCGGCGAAGAGCCCGCTCAGGATCCTCTCCCGCTCGCCGACGGGTCCGCGTGCTTCCTCGCGGGTAGCCGTGTACGCGGGCAGCGCGGTCCTGTCGACCGTGCCGTCGGGCGTCAGCGGCAGAGCCTCCAGCAGCACCACATGGCGGGGAACGAGCGAGTCGGGCAGCGCCTCCGACGCCTGGCGCCTGATCGCCGAGGGGCCGGCCGCAGGCTCCTCCGGTACGACGTAGGCCAGCAGGCCGGTCTTCGCGTCCGCATCGGCCACCACGAAGGCCCGGGACACCAGGGCGCAACCCTCCAGCGCGGCGGCGACCTCCGCCGGGTTCACCGGCACGCCGCCGATCGAGACCTGGTCCTCGGCCCGGCCGACGATGTGCAGATCCCCCTGGCGGGTCCATTTGGCCAGGTCTCCCGTCCGGAACATGCGCGCGCCGGGAGGTCCGAAGGGGGTGGCCACGAACGTCTCCGCGGTCTCGGCCGGCCTGTTGACGTAGCCGAGCCCGAGCCCGTCCCCGGCGACGTACAACTCGCCGACCACGCCGTACGGGACGGGGCGCAGTGCGTGATCCAGCACGTACACCTGCGTGTTGCGGAGCGGCGCGCCGGCCACGGGCACGCCGGGCGCGGGCGGCCGCTCGGCGGAGTGGCGCACGGCGACGCAGATGCCGCTCGTCTCGGCATACCCGTGACCGCGCGCGACGCGTGCCTGCCGCGAGGCGAGATCGGCCCCGGGGTCGGGCGCGGGGTCCTCGCCTCCCAGCACCACCGTGCCGCCGCGGATGAGGGTCGCCGCCAGGTTCGCGTAGTCGTCCATGGACACCGGCCCACCCGGCAGCCGCAGGACCGCTTCGTCCTGCTGCTCGCCGGCAAGGCACTCCACCCGATTGGCCAGCCCGCGATGGGTGATCATGACCCCTCGCAGGCGGCGGCCCGGATCGGCGGGGTAGATCACGAACGCTCCGTCCGAGAACCCGCCGCTCCTGCGGCGCCCCACTGCCCGCGTGCCCGCCTTGACCCGAGCGCTCGCCTCGGCCATGATCTCCTCGGTCAGCAGGAGGCGCGGCGCGCCGGCGGGCAGCGTGTCGTGGGCGTCCGCGTCGCAGACGACGAGATTGGGCATCGCATCCGCCAGGACGGCCGCGACGCGTCCCCCCTGCTCACCACCGGGCACCGGGAGACACACCGCTCCCGCCTTCAGCACACCAAGTACGGCCTCGACCAGCCCGGCACGGGGCGACACGGACACCGCGACGATCTCCCCGCCCCGCACGCCACGCTCCTCCAGCAGGAGCGCGACGGCCTCGGACCGCCGTTCCACCTCCGCGTAACCGGCCTGCCCCGCCTCGGTCACGACGGCGACGGCCTCGGGCCGGCTCCGGCCTTGGGCGCTGATCGCCTCCGTGACCTCCAGCTCGCCCCTCGGATGTGCCGTGGCGTTCCTGAGCACGACGAGTTCGTGCAGATCCGCATCGCTCAGAACCGGCAACCGGTCGACGGGCAGCGACGGATCGGCGGTCGCCGCCGCGAGCAGGCGCTGCCACGCGGCGACGAAGAACTCCATCGTCGCCTGGTCGAACAGGTCGTCGGCGTACTGGATGAAACCCTCCAGGCCCAGCTCCGAACCGTCCTCCGCGAAGCGCTCGTTGACCTCGATGACCATGTCGAACCGGGAGATCGGGTTGTGGATCTCCTCGTCCGTGATGTCCAGTCCGGAGTAGTCCACGGAGGCGACGTTCTGGAGAACCAGCATGATCTGGAAGAGGGGGTGGCGGGCGAGGGAGCGGTTGGGGTTGAGGGCTTCGACGAGGTAGTCGAAGGGGAGGTCTTGGTGGGTGTAGGCGTCGAGGTTGGTGGTGCGGGTGCGGTGGAGGAGTTGGGTGA
>NZ_JBDPME010000065.1:0-9123 GCF_039871825.1 Nonomuraea sp. B12E4
CTCCACTCGTTCTGTGGCAATATTCCGCCGAAGGAGTACGAAGGCGCCTTCTTTAAGGCGCAGGAATCTGCTATGTCATTCGCAAGTTCGCAGGAATCGTAGCCTCCAAGATTCCCGGGGCGGTCCAGTCAGCTCGCTCTGCTGAAACTGGACGACTCCTATTACCTGCCGGAAGGAACCCGGCGCTGGGCCGTGGCCTGGGATGACCTGTACGTGGGTGAACCAGCACGGATCCCGGACGACCCACCTGTCCCAACGTACGTGGCGGGCCTCTCTACAGACCGCCGCAACGTACTGCAGCACGCCGTGCTGTTCGGAGCAAGCAGGCGGAACCTGTCAAACCCAGTGAGACGTCAGGCTACTTGCGTGCTTTGTGGTGAGACATCAGTCTCGGAGGCTGCGACTGGCTGGTTGATCCACACCTTGGTCGGCAGTGCCGGTGGGTAGGGTCGCCGGCCGCGGAACCGTTCGGGATGCGCTTGGAAGGCTGCGTGGAGGGTGGCGATCCGCTTGGCCTGGATGTGAACGGCGGTGCCGTCGTGAACTGAGGCGGGCGTGTGCATCGCGATCCCGGAATGGCGGTGCTCGTGATTGTAGTAGCGGAAGAATTGGCTGCAGAAGACGTTGGCGTCTTCGATGGACCCGAACCGGCCGGGAAATGCCGGGCAGTATTTGAGGGTTTTGAATTGCGCTTCGGAGTAGGGGTTGTCGTTGGACACGTGCGGACGGGAATGCGATTGGTCGATGCCGAGCAGCGCGAGCAGGCCGGTGACGGTGTTGGAGGTCATCGAGGTGCCGCGGTCGGCGTGGATGGAGCGGGGCGCGACCGCGTGATTGGCGGCAATGGCGTTCTGGATGAATTCTTTGGCCAGGGTGCCGTTCTCTGTGGGCCAGATCTCCCAGTGGATGACTTTGCGGGAGAAGATGTCGATGATGACGTACAGCAGATAGTAGACGCCGCGCACCGGGCCTTTGAGTTTGGTGATGTCCGTGTGCCACGAACACAGGAAGAGAGGTGCAGGTATGAGGTAGGCGCCTCTTGGAACGTGGTGCTGCGCGAATGATGAAGGTATGGCCCTTCGGAGCCGCCCTGCGGGGGGAGGCTTCAAACCGCCACATGCTGCGTTGGCTGAAGACCGTCGTGGTGAGCGATGTGGAAAAGGCGTCGTAGAGGCGTCAGGTGGGGATCAGGAAGGCGAGCGCAAGCGAATCGCTGATGAAGTGTCGAAAACAAACAAGGTGGCATCGAAACTGGGGGTATGGATATAGCTCCAGGACAAGTCTGGCGGATACCCGTTTACTGGCCAGGTGGTGCCCGGCATAGAGGCGACGCGAGTCTGATCTGCTGCTTTCGCGTGGAACGTGGGAAGGCGAGCCCCGATAGTCCTGCCAATAGGCAGGGAAAGGGAGCGTCCCGTAACGGCGGAAACCGTGAGGGATTGAGTACCGGTGCGGGGCTCGCTGGCGGACCGGCCCGTAGTAGTGATGAAGTCCCTGTAATGGGGGTGGAGCGAAGGGGCCGGGTCATCCGTGGCTATGTTCGTTCGATCAACCGGGACGTTGTCCTGGGAGGAGTCGCGTGGGCGAGCTGAAATCTTCAGAGAAGTCTTTTGAGATCTCGAAGTGGGAAGTATGGGAGGCGTGGGAGAAGGTCAAGGCCAATAAAGGCGCGCCAGGGGTTGATGGCTGCTCGATCGAGGAATTCGAGAAAGATCTGCGAGGCAACCTCTATCGGATCTGGAATCGGATGTCCTCGGGCAGCTATTTTGCACCCCCGGTGAGGGCGGTGGAGATACCGAAATCGCACGGCGACGGAACCAGAATTCTCGGCGTTCCGACCGTCGCGGACAGGATCGCGCAGACCGTGGTTGCCGCCCGGCTGGAGAAGCAGGTGGAACCGAAGTTCCATCAAGACTCCTACGGATATCGGCCGAAACGGTCAGCGTTGGACGCGGTGTTAAAATGCCGAGAGCGCTGCTGGAAGAGCAACTGGGTAGTCGACCTGGACATCCAGAAATTCTTCGACAGCGTTCCCTGGGACCTGATGATCAAAGCGGTCGAGGCGAACACCGATCAACGTTGGGTGGTGCTTTATGTGGAGCGATGGCTGCGTGCTCCACTCCAGATGCCCGACGGTACTTTGCAAGAGAGGGATCGTGGAACTCCTCAAGGATCAGCGGTCTCGCCCGTGTTGGCGAATCTGTTCCTGCACTACGCATTCGATATGTGGATGGCCCGGAAATATCCAGGGGTCACCTTCGAGCGCTATGTGGACGACGCGGTCGTGCACTGCGGCAGCGAGCGTCAAGCCATCGAGGTGATGGCGGCGATCGGGAACAGGATGGAAGAGGTCGGGCTGCGGTTGCACCCGGCCAAAACCCGGATCGTGTACTGCAAGGACGCAAACCGGCGCGGCCTATACGAGCACACGTCGTTCACGTTCCTGGGGTTCACTTTCCGCGTCCGCGGAGCGCGGAACAGGCACGGGAAAACCTTCTCGTGTTTTCTGCCCGCAATCAGCAAGGAAGCTCTCAAGAAAATCAGTGCCGAGGTGCGCGGATGGTGCATCCACCGGCGCACTGGCCATACCTTCGCTCAGATCGCACGAGCGATCAACCCAATCGTGCGAGGGTGGATGCAATACTACGGAGCGTTTTACCGCTCCGCGCTGGAACCCCTCCTACGGCGCATCAATGCCTACCTGGTGCGCTGGATCCGCAGAAAGTACAAAAGACTGGCCGGGTTCAAGAAAGCCAAACGCTGCTTCCAGGAAATCACGCAGCGATACCCAAGGATGTTTGCGCATTGGCGATGGGCCCGCCATTTCTGGTGATCAGGGTGGCAAGAGCCGTGTAATGGGAGACTATTACGCACGGTTCTGTGGGAGCCGGAGGGTGCAATTCCCTCCGGCTACCCGACCACGACCACACCAGGTTGGGGCGGTCGGCCTCCAGTTCGGGTTTGCTGGTCGGCGGGCGTACGGCCTGGGCGCGCCGCTCGCCGCTTTGTCCGCGTTCGCGCAGGAGGCGGTACATGGTGGCCTGTGAGCACAGGTAGGTGCCCTCATCCAGCAGGATCGCCCACACCTGGCCGGGTGACTTGTCGGCGAAGCGGGGCGAGTCCAGCGCGGCCAGCACCTGCTCGCGTTCGTCTTCGGACAGTTCGGCCGGGTGGTGGAAGGGGCGGCGCGGTCCCTGCACGGGCGGGCGCGGGTTGCGGTGCCGGTGCACCGTGGCGCGGGATTTCCCGAACACCGCGCACGCCCGCACCGTGCCGACCGCTTGCTCCAGGGCCGGGAAATACTCGTCCAGGACCTGGTTCAGTTCGTGTCGGAGTCCGCGCTGCTTGAGATGTCCTGAAGCAGCGCGAATGCTTTTCCCGCGATGTCCAGCGCGGTTTTGGTCTTGCCCAGCTCGCCGGCCAGTTTCTCGTTGCGGGATTCGAGCTTCGCGGTGTCGGCTTTGAGTTTCTTGTTCTCGGCTCGCAGCCGGGCCAGTTCTTCGGACTCGGCGTTCTTTTTCGGTCGGCTGGTCGAGGCTGGGAGTGTTCCGTTCTCGGCTTGTTTTCTCCAGTGCACGATGTGGGAGTGGTACAGCCGTTCCTTGCGCAGCAGCGCGCCCCGCTCAGGGCTGCCTTCGGGCAGTGCGTCGAAGGCGGCCAGGATCCGCGCCTTGTAGGCCTTGGTGAACGTACGCCGTTTCGGGCGGGTCGGCTGCTCATCGGTCACTCGACCATCCTGCCCCGTCATGGCGTTCTGGTCGGCGAGGGTCATCGTCACTGTCTCGATCGTCCTGTCTCGCCCTGCTTCGCATCAAAAGGACTCATACGTCCCATGTATCACAGCAGTCTGACAGAGAGGGGGGCAGCGTGCTCGTCGCAGGTCCGGCCGTTGCCGTTCTGTGGCTGGTCGATGCCCTTCGCACCTAATGCGCCTCATGCTTGCCCGGAGTGCGTCACGCTGATCAACGGTTCCTGATCGGTACGAAATCACGGTCGAGATGCCTGCGCTCTGAAGGGTGACCCTGTTGCCGAATTCTGCTGACACGCCGGGCGACTTCCGAGTTCTGGGTGGCGCTGGGGTGAAAGATCGTCTCTGCGTGCCGTGACCCTCCCCTCGACGGCCGCAGGATGGGCATGTGATGTCGATGCAGCCGCGGTCGGTGCCGCACGTTCCGGAGGCGACCGCGCAGGTAGCACGGGCGGCTTTCCCCAAGGGCAGCCTGCCGATGACGATTCGTGATCAGCTGGGTGAGGTGTTCACCGACACCGAGTTCGCCGGGGCGTTCGCCGTCCGAGGCGCGCCGGCCGAATCTCCGGCCATGCTGGCGCTGGTGACGGTACTGCAGTTCGTCGAAGACCTGACCGACCGACAGGCCGCCGATGCGGTACGGGGGCGCATCGACTGGAAGTACGGGCTCGGCCTGGAGCTGGCTGATCACGGATTCGACTACACCGTGTTATCGAAGTTTCGTGCCCGGGTCGTCGCCCATGAGCTGGAGGAGAAGGCGCTGGATGCGCTGCTGGCCCATCTGCGCGACAAGGGGCTCGTCAAGGCGGGTGGCAAGCAGCGCACCGACTCAACGCATGTGCTCGGCGCGGTCCGCGATCTGAACCGGCTGGAGCTGGCCGGGGAATGCGTGCGGGCGGCGCTGGAGGCGATCTCGGCCGCCGCGCCCGGCTGGGTGGAGCGGGTGCTGGAGGTGGGCGGCTGGGCCGAACGCTACCGCGCCCGGGTGGACTCC
Organism: Nonomuraea sp. B12E4; assembly: GCF_039871825.1. Classification (NCBI taxonomy): domain Bacteria; kingdom Bacillati; phylum Actinomycetota; class Actinomycetes; order Streptosporangiales; family Streptosporangiaceae; genus Nonomuraea; species Nonomuraea sp. B12E4. The sequence continues at coordinate 4,743 of NZ_JBDPME010000065.1, forward strand.
TGGCGGCTGCCGACCTCGGCGACCAAGCGCGAGCAACTGGCCATCGCCTACGGCGCCGACGGATATGCGCTGGTGAGTGCCGTGTATGCGCCGTTTTCCCCGGCTTGGCTGCGCGAGCTGCCCGCGGTGCAAGCCTTGCGGATCATGCTGGTTCAGAACTACACCCGCACCACCAACAGCCGCGGGCGGGAGGTGGTCAAGCGGCGGGAGTCCCTCGACGACGGCGGAGAGGGGCTCCCGCCGGGCAGTATCCGCCTGGCCTCCCCCTACGATGCCGACGTCCGCTGGGCGGCCAAGGGCGACGATTTCTTCTGGTGCGGCTTCAAGGTGCACATCAGCGAGACCTGCCACGACCTTCCCGCGCCAGACGAGACCGCGCCCGGTACGCAGCCGGGCAACAACGCGCCCACCACCCCGCCCAACGTGATCACGAATGTGGCCACCACGGACGCCACCGTCCCCGACGTCAAACAGGTCGAGCCGATCCACGCCGCGCTGGACCGCCGCGGTCTGGTACCCGCCGAGCACTACGTCGATTCCGGCTACGCCGCGGCCGATCTCATCGTCGCCGCCCGCCGCCGCTACGGACTGGCACTGGTCACCCCCGTCCTGGGCGACTACTCCCCGCAAGCCCGTGCCAAGACGGGCTTCGACCGCAGCGCGTTCACCGTCGACTGGGACAACCAGCAGGTCACCTGCCCGCAAGGCCAGACCAGCAGCTCATGGAGCCCCTGCATCCAACGCGGGCAGGAAGCAATCGTGGTCAAGTTCGGCGGCGAGGTCTGCCATGCCTGCCCCGCCCGCTCGGCATGCACCTCGGCGAAGAAGGGCGGGCGTCAGCTCACCATGCGCCCCCGCGCGCTGCAGGAGGTCCTGGACCAGGCCCGCCGCGAGCAACACAGCACCGATTGGCAGGCCAGGTACGCCATCCGCGCCGGAGTCGAGGGCACCATCCACCAGGCGGTCGCGGTCACCGGCATCCGCCAGGCCCGCTACCGCGGCATCAAGAAGGTCCACCTCGAACACGTCTACTCCGCCGTCGCGCTCAACCTCATCCGCCTGGACGCCTGGTGGAACGGCCACGTGCTCGATCGGACCCGCACCAGCCATCTCGCCCGCCTCGAACTCGCGCTGACCGCCTGATCATAATTCGGCAACAGGGTCAAGGGTCCTGACAAACGCATCCTCGACCGGTACTGTACTTATGCGCACAAGTGCAAGAGTGAACGGGCGGTTGAGATGGGCATGGAATTCGCCCCACCCAAATACGCGCAGGTTATGCGGACGATCCAAGAGCGGATCGAATCGGGCGAGTACGCCCCGGGTGACATGCTGCCCTCCGAGACTCAGCTAGTGCGCGAACTCGGAGTCGGCCGGACCACAGTCGTGCGCGCCCTTCAGACCCTAGCCATGCAGGGGTGGATCGAACGCGAACACGGCCGCGGGTCGTTCGTCAAAGGCCGTCCCCAAGACGAGGCCGAGGTCGTACGCCCTAGCCTGGCCACGACCGAGCAGGGCGAGAACGCCGATGCCGTATTGGAGGCTGGGCGCGTACCAGCTCCCCGTCATGTCGCGCGGCTGCTAGGTGTCGCCGAGGGAACTCCGCTGATCGCGCGGAAGCGGGTAGCACGGCAAGCCGATGTGATCTCGGCGGTGGAGACCATTTGGGTACCGCTTGAGCATGCGATCGGCACCGACCTGGACAAGCCCGAACCCCTGCGGCGGGGCATCCGTCAGCACCTTCAGGCCGTCAAGCACCTGCGCTTCGACCACATCACCGAGCGGCTTCGCGCACGCACTCCTACCCCTGAAGAAGCCGAATTGCTCGGGTCGTCCAACCCGGTCCTCGGGGTGCTGGCTACTGTGCATGACCCAGCCGGCGCCGTGCTGATGGTGGTGAGTCTGGCCCTGCTGGGAAGTCTGCACGAGCTCGAAGATGTCTTCAAGGTGAGCTAACTCTTACTCGCCACTTACCTCTCAACCACTTGTGCGGACGAGTTGCGATCACCTACTCTCGACTCATGCGGACAAGTGGACGAGCGAACAAACGACTCTCCGCCGCTATCGAGAGGAAAAACATGGCAATCCAGGGACCCATCCCCGTCACCTACACCATGGTCTTTCCGCACGGCTGCTACATCGTCGGCGAGGTCGAGCCCGTCAAGGACTTCGACGCCTCGACCAACGGCCGCTTCGTGCAGGCCCGCGACAAGCAGACCCGAGAGCTGGTCTGGCAGGTCGCGGTCATGGACGGTGACCCAACCCTCAAGCCCGCCCAGAAGACCGTGGCGGTCAAGATCCTCGCGCCGGTCCAGCCGGTACCGCCCTCCCCGATGCCGGGGCTGCCGTTCACGCCCGTCGAGTTCGACGGCATCACGATCACGCCGTACGTCAACGCCGCCGGTCGTCTCGCGTACTCGATCAAGGTCCGTGAGATGCGCGCACCCCGGCAGACCGCCCAACCCGCCCAGAGCAAGGCTTCGGCCGGAAAGGAAGCCGCCTAATGACCCGTCGCCGTACCCCGCGCAACAGCGTGATCCGGCTAACCACCGGGCACGCCGCCCGCACCATGAACCACCCGCTCGCCCGCCGGGAGCCCGTCCTGGCGCTCGACTTCGGCGCCACCTCCGTCCTGGTCACCACGAACGGGCCGGTGACGGCGGAAGACCTGGAGTTCGCCCGCCAACTCGCCCGCGAGGCCCACCGCTTCGCCCGCTCCATGGAGCGCAGCTTCTACGGCCTGCCCGACGGCCAGGGGGTCGCGGCATGAGTCTCGGTCCGTACACCTACGTCACTCTGTCTCTGCGACCGGAGTCCACACCGCACGTCGGTGTCTCCTTCCACACGCCCGGCCTCAAGGTCCGCGCCGGACTTCTGCTCAGCAGCCCGCGGCCGTACCTGGAGTTCGCCTCTCACGAGGCCAGCGTGCACATCTCCACCACCGGGGCCGGGCCGGTCACCGACGCCGACCTGAACATCGCCCGCGAGATCTTCAACGCCGCCGCTCGCTACCTGGCCGACTGCGAGCAGCTACACGCCGAACAGTCGGCCACCAAGGACGCCACCGATCCGGCGACCTGACACGAAGCGGGGCCGCTGGAAGCGGCAACTTCCGGCGGCCCCTCGGTTCTCCCCTGACTCCACATCACGAGAGGTACCCAGCTTATGTTCAAGCGGCTGCCTGGCGACGAGGCGCGCAACCTCGTCTCCACCACGCCCGACACGGCCATCGTCTTCCGACCGGCCGTCGTCAAGACTCCCGCCGTCATCACCATCGTCATCTTCACTTGCCGGATGCTCGCCGGACTCGTCCGTACGATCTGGCGCCACCCCATCGCCACCGCTATCCCGGTAGCCCTCGGCGCTACCTGGTACTTCTACGGCTGGCCGCTGGCTGCATCCCTGCTCGGCACTGTCGTCCTGGTCCTGGCCTCATGGGCGTTCATCGACCGAGCGTCCTTCGCCCGCCTGGTCGGCTACCGACTGCTGGCCTGGTGGCGACTCGTCTGGATCTACCGGAGGCACTGGCAACCCGTCATGATCGTCTCCGGTCTCGGCCGTCACATCCGGGGCCGCGATTATCTACCCGCACTCGGCAAGGTCACCTGCACCTCGTGGGCCGACCAGGTCACCGTACGCATGCTCAAAGGCCAAGCGGTCAAGGACTGGGCTGACCGCACCGACCACCTGGCCCAAGGCTTCGGCGCGAAGTCGTGCCGCGTGGCGCTGTCGCAGGCCGGACGGCTGACACTGGCCTTCCCGCGTAGTGACCCGCTTGCCTCGCCCCTGCCAGCGCTCGCCATGCCGGAGGAGCCGACGGTGGGGCCCGTCGAGATCGGCAAGGGCGAGGATGGGCGGCCGTGGCGGCTCAAGGTGCACGGCACCCATGTCCTCGTCGCGGGCGCCACAGGAGCCGGCAAGGGATCGATCATCTGGTCCGTCATCCGCTCCCTGCTCGCCGCCGTCAGCGCGGGCCTGGTCGAGTTGTGGGCGCTGGACCCCAAACTCATGGAACTGTCCTACGGCCGGGCACTCTTCGGCACCCGGTACGCAGCCACACCCGAAGAGTGCGCCGACCTGCTGGACGAGGCCGTCTGCGTCATGCAGAAGCGAGCCGCCCGGTTCGCCGGACTCCAGCGCTCCCACACACCCACCGTCGATGACCCGTTCATCCTGGTCGTCGTCGACGAGGTCGCATTCCTGACCGCCTACCAGTCCGATCGGCAACTCCGGCAACGCATCTCCGCAGCGCTGGCGGGCCCTCGCCCCGAAACGTGGACACCTTGAGTACCGGATGATGGAGATCCGGAGACAAGGAGTTCCACGTGGCGATGAAGTCGTATCCGCCGGAGTTCAAGGCGGACGCCGTCGCGTTGTACCT
>NZ_JBDPME010000066.1:0-6872 GCF_039871825.1 Nonomuraea sp. B12E4
TCCTCACGCAGGTCGAATACCATCTTGACGGCGCGATCACGCAGCTCTGGGGGATACTTCCTCGGTGCGGGCACGACTCCCAGCCTTCCAGTCTTGGGAGCCTCCAACCAACCCGGGGCAGCTCAGACCGTTGCGCAGCAGCGACACCACCACGCCTTCGAGGCCAAGCAGCAGGGAACGGAAGACCCGCGTTGAGGGAGGGCTGTGGTCCAGGCGCATTATGGCGGCTCGACACCCGACCCTCTCCCATACCCCGCTCACTGTGGCTCCGCAGAAGGCGCCATGTACGGGTCCACTGCATGGAAGCCGGGAGCGCTTTGCTGAGCGCGTGCCTCGGCATACCGCATCGCGATACGACGAGCCGCTCGGAAAGGATCAGACGCCGGATGCCATGCATAGATGACCCGCCGGCGTTCGGCATTCCATCCGGTACGCCACCAAAAGCGCTCACCGTCGCACCATACGACCAGGTCCACCCAGACCGAAACCAGCGCCAGTCCATAACCGTCATGGACATCGGCCTTGATTCCGTCGTGCCGCAAAGCCTCTTGAAGGAGTTCAGCCGACCGGAGGGGATCCGTACTGATCATCATGGGCGCGATCATTTGGCGACCCGCTCAAATAGTACGGAACCCGCCGGGTCGAGATATGCGCGGAAGATATAACGGCTTGACTGGCCGTCCGAACCCGCGCCGAAGTCGAAGACTTTGTGCACGATGCTGCCCCGAATAGAAGCGTCACCCGGCATGCCTCGCATCGCCTTGCGCAGCTCATCCATCGCGGTGGCCTGGAAGGCAGAGGACCCGCACGGTCCCAAGGCGTCGCCTTGCTCCGAGGTGATGCGGACTTCCCATTCGAACCGCTCCTGCGGCGTCTCGGCTGGCCCCGGGCAGTGCAGGCAGTCCTCTTGGGCGGATGCCGCCAGACCCAGCCCCGAAGCCGCTACGTGGCCACGCCGGGTGACGATCTTCCAGCCCCGTCCGTCGCACTCTGTGCATCTGACTGGCGTTGTCATGCCGGACAGCATGGTTGCCGATACCTTTCTTACCTATCCCACGCTGATATACGACGATGGGATATAGGCTCCGCCACACGGCAATGCATCATCCGGGCATGACAAAGCCGGAGGTCAGCAATGCAGAATGGCGCGTTCGACCCAATTGAGCTTCCCACCGTTGTCTGGGAGCAGGAACAAACCCGGGAAATTCTCAGAGAGCGCGACATAGCCGGACTTTTCGCTCTTGCGGTCAAATACGGCGCGAGTCAGGTCCGCATCGGCACCGCCACCGGCCTCGGTCAGCCCCGCGTCAACGCCATCCTGCGCGGCAACGGAACGATCAAAGAACTCGCCGTCATCGAGCGCATCGCCTCTGGCCTACGCCTGCCCGACCACGCCCGCATGCTCCTCGGCCTGGCCCCGCTCGACATCGCCTCACCTACCGGCGACCACGACGACGAACACGAAGAACAAACCACCGAACTCATCAACCGCCTGGACGCCGCCGCAGCCGTCGACCCCACCACGGTCATGATCCTGCGCACCGACACCAACAACCTACGCCTGCTGGACCGCCGTCTCGGAGGCCCCGCCATCGCCGACAAGATGCACGCCCAGATGGCCCAGATCCAGCGAGCCCACCGCCACGCCATCCGCCCCGGCCTACGCGCCCAACTGGCCCATCTACTCGCCGAAACCGCCTCACTCGCTGGATGGCAGGCCATCAACACCCTGGCACTCAACGACGCCTGGACGCACTACGAGCGCGCCAAGGCTGCCGCGTACGAGGCCGACGACGCGGCCTTGGTGGCCTATGTCTCTGGCGAACAGGCGTACGTCCTCATGGAGCTCGGCCGTCCCGGCGAAGCTACCGAACTTCTGCAGCATGTTCACAAGCAGCACCGCGCCCACGTACCGGCTCGCCTCCGCACCTGGCTCTCAGCAGCCGAAGCAGAAGCCGCCGCCATCCTCGGCGACGAGACAGCCTGCCGCGCCGCTCTCGATCAGGCAGCCGCCCTTCTCCCTGAAGGAGACGGCGACCCGGAAATGCCGTACCTGTCCATCAACGCCCACCACATAGCCCGCTGGCGGGGCAACTGTCTCGTACGTTTCGGCGACCCAGACACCGCCGAAGACCTTCGCTCAGCCCTTGTCGGCATGGACGGCACCTACAACAGGGCCGAATCCGGCGTCCGCTGCGACCTCGGCCACGCCCTCCTGGTCGTTGGCGACCCCGAAGCCGCCCAACCCCACATCCAACGAGCTCAGCAACTGGCCACCATGACCGGCAGCCGCAGACAGCGCCGCCGCATCGACGAACTGTCTAAAGCCGTCAACCGCGCCCTCGGCCGTTGAGCCACACCTGAGCCTGAAGCAACCCAATCAACGTCCCTGACGTCCAGATGTCTCCGCGGGCAATCATGCTGGGAACCTCCGCCATCGGAACCCACTCGATCCGATCAGCCTCGACCTCTCCCTCAGGCGAGCCCACCAGCTCGGCGCCGCGCGCCACGAACAGCAGGTGCTCTGCATCTACCATGCCGGCCATCGGTTGATAGCTCACCAGGTGCTCGACGTTCTTCGGCCGGTACCCGGTCTCCTCCTCCACCTCCCGGACGGCGGTCGCTATCGGATCCTCACCGGCCTCGACGAGCCCGCCGGGAAGCTCCCACCCCCAGCGATCGAACACAAACCGATGCCGCCACATCAGCAGCACCTGGTCCTGCTCATTGAGGACGACGGCGATCGCGGCTCGATCCAGATGCACTACGTGATGCTCGAACCGCTCTCCGCCCGGAATCTCCACATCCGCCAGCCCCAATCGGATCCACCGGTTGTCGTAGATCAGCCGTTCTCCATGCACGACCCAGCGCGTCAGTTCAGCGTCGTCAGCCACACCGCGAAGCTACCGTCTCAATCCACTCCGGTACATGGCTTCCCCCTATGGGAGACGCAAGGTGATCGTGTTGTGCTGGATTCACAGCGTTTGTGAGAGCTATCTCCCTCTAGAGCCGACCGCGGCCTGCCGGTCAATGACAGCCGTGCGACTGCTGCCATGCTGTGACTATCTCACGTAAGTGCTTCCAAGTTACCTGGCGGCAAAATAGTTGTTTAGCGTCCTAAAGAGCAATTAGTCATATCAAATACGACTCATCTCGAAGATAGTCGCACCATACAACCACAAAGTGTTCTACAAAGTTGGTAAGGTCTGTCACATAACTTTCGATATCGGTAATCGAGCGACCTGCCTGCTGGAATATCTCATGGTATGCAAGATTCCCGTGAGCAAGATCATTACGGGCGCTAGATAGCTTGGCGAGCGATCCGCTCCAAGATGCGCGAGGAAAAGCAATCCCTGGAAGCCCGTAAATGCCCCAGAGTCTATTGAAATGAGCAGGCTTGAGAGTCTGACCGTCTAGTGGTGGCTGGGCGGATCGAGTAACGATGGGAAAGTCTGCGGTTTCAGGACAAGATTCTAGAGTTGTGGCATAGAACCGCTGTTCCCATAGCTTACTCGAGTCGCTGGTGTCCCTAAGGCTCTCGAACGTCCTGTGCGCAACAAGTTGGCGAACGCTTGGCAATAAACTTCTGATGAGGAGAGCTTCGTCATTCAGTGCCCTATGTGATCGCTGGATCGTAAACCTGGTGAAGGCCTCTAGCTCGGCCATTGAACATATAATAGCGAGCGCGCGAGCATCACGGCCACTAGATGACCAACCATGTGAGTTACCAGCATGGGCGTGCGCAAATGCCAGAAACCGCTTTAGTTCGTCCGTCCTGGCAGTGAAACGTACAGCATGATCCAGAATATCTGAGATCACATTGTCATGCTTCGCCACCGAACAGTTCCTTCGCTCTAGCGAGTCGCCGGATCAGCATTTGTTTCGCGTTACTACCGGCCCCACTTGACGCACGAAGTTCTGAATCATCTTGCCAGCCAGCTGGTGGTGCTACAGGAGTCTTTCCTTCCTGCAGCAGCTCGGCAATGGAGACTAGGCATGCCTCGAACTGTACGACAGGTGTCACGTTAGATCCGGAGCGCATAAATGGCCCGTCGCAGACCTCATGTAGAAAGGAGGTGGCACGGTTGAAAGTCTTCTCTTCGCGCCTGTAATCGAACTCTTTAGTCGCTGCACCCATGTACCGGTTCAGCCATTTTTCAATCTTTCCGTCGAACCTTTCTCGGAAGTTCTTGTAGGCGAAGTACTTCAGAACTTCCTCGATGATCGTTCCATCATGCTGCTGCGTTTGCTTTAGCTTAAGCAAACTGTTGAAACTCTCATCTTCCGCCAGCTTCTCAATAAAGTCGTTGAACTTCCCGCGGTACACGCATGCGCGAACCTCTTGAGGGGTAAGCCGTATGCCACCACGATTGAGTCGTTCGAATACGTCGAAGCGTACGAGAAGATCGCTCTTGTCTGTCAAAGAAATGATCTGTAGTGGCTGGCGGCCAAAATAGACCTGAATATTTCGTGGGAGCTCTGCATAGGAGGCCCCATTCAAGTCGCTGAGTTTTTCAAGTCCCTTGAGGACTAGAGGCGTTTCCCGCCGAACCTTATTAGCGGCTTCATTGTCTTCGGCCAGAAAATGCGCGAGCGTGGAGAGCCGCTGCACGCCATCGACCACTTCCCACTGATAGCCTACATTGGTAGCGACGAAAATAGGCGGCGCGGGCAGGCCAAGAAAAACCGACTCGATGAAGAGCGACTCTCCCTCTTCATCCCATCTGAACTGACGCTGGTACGCCGGCGCGGCATTGAGTTCGCCATCGACCATCATGCGCACTAGCTCCCGAACTGAGAAGTTGTGAACTGCTACGTCCACCTTCTGGCGTTCAGCCGTTAGTTGCTTCTCGAAGTTGTCCGCGAACCCTGGCTCCATGTACAGGAGTCTAGCGCGCAGGGAGATTGTTGGGTAGAGACCCGGCACTTGCTTTCAAAGGCCACGTCTGCGCGCAAGGCGATCTACTGCTAGCTCTCCGCTTGCTTCACGAACGTCATTACATTCTCGCATACGGTACCTTTTTGGTATGCCCGGGCCGAACTATTCAAGCTCGTCAGAATTCGTTTTACCGGAAAAGGCTTTCGGTGCTCAAGTTGCCAGCCGCGACTAGTGAGTTCATCTATGCAGATGTCCCCCAAGGCGACATGGATATCTTTGTAGTAGGAATCCTGTACCACGAGAAGTAGCCTTCCCGAAGGCTTGACGACTCGGCTTATCTCTGTTAGGCCGCAGCTAAGGTCGTAGAGATATTGTTGTGCCTGCTTGAGATAATATCCGGAGGATGCCTTGCTGGTGTGTCCAGAAATACTACTTAGCAGTGCTTTGGCCGTTGGTCCCAACCGCTTCTCGCTGACATTCGGGCCCGATCTAATCAGCGTGGTACCCATCAATTGAGAACGAAGCGTCCGGTCCTTACTTAGGTCTACACCTAGAACCGCGAGTTCGCGGGCGTAAGCAACCGCATAGTCGATGCGAGTCAAGTAGGGGGGTGAGGTAATGACTAGATCGACACTGCTATTACGCATAGGAATGTCGTTAGCAGTAGCAGTGAGGAGCTTCGGCTGCATATCGATGCTAGGAGCATCCGCGAGGCGCTCTATTAGCTTACCCTGTTCGAACAATATAATTTTATCAAGCTCGTCCGGAGACACCTCTATCCGCTCTTCCTCTGACCTTGCCCGCTTCACCCACGTTGGGTTACTTCCTTCGAAGCTTTTGGTGAGTTCACGGACGACACGGAAGAGTGTGATTGCAACAAGAGCTGTTTGGGGTGTTGATATCCCGTCCATTGCTTCGAACCAGTCGCGAATGCGATTAGAAGTAGTCGCAGAAAACCAGGCGTCTAGCGGGTCTGTTGCTGCTCCACGACCTGTAAGCATGAACGGTGATTTGAGTATCTCGCATTGCGAGGTGGCGGCAGCTAGGCTGCGAAAACGGGCAACTAGATTAGCAACAGGATTCAAGTCGATACCGACTGATTTTCTAGCCGCATACTGGGCAGCGAGTGTGGTAGTGCCACTCCCATTCCATGGGTCGAGTACTACGTCCGACTCCACTGTGGCTTTACGAATCTGCTCCTGTGCCCAATCGAATGAAAACCCTGCATAATAGGGAAAAACGTCGGCGAACCCTGCCGTCTCGGTAGGCGGCCTTTTCGGTGACAGCGGCTTGGCGGCTGCCGGCTGGCCAACGTCCGCGAATACGTCAGACATAGCCGTAAGCTCGGGTTCGGACGAGGAGCTATTCACTGGCCTACTTTCGGTCAGCGTGGTACTGCCGTGATCTTATACGAGGTAGATGCTCCATAGTAGAGGCTTTGCTGCGCTTCCCGGAGATCCGGCGTACGTTTTCTCGGGGCAATCAGGGGGGCCTACGTCTGGTTACGGTCGGGCGAAGGAGGATCTGGGCAGGTTCCGCCCCTCCCTCAGGGCCATCCCGTAGCTTGCATGATCTTTGTCTGCGTCGCAGCTTTCGACGCGGGGACCTGCGGTTATCACAGGCGAGTGCTCTGCTTCGCATCTCCCGGCTCCGCCTTCCCTACGTGCTGTCGCGCTCGACAGCGCAGCAACGGGGATCGGCTGATACTCGGTCAGTACCGTTGCTGAATTGTTCTTGTAGGTATCAAGGGGCGGCGGCGCTGCGCGCCGTCGCCCGGCCCTGCGCCTGCCAGCGCGGGCCGGGCGTGCGGCCTGGAGGCCGGTCCCGGCGCGCGCGCAGGACTCCGGGCCGTCGCCGCCCGCCGCCCCCGCCGTACCAACCCGAACGCACCGACCGGGGTTGCCGCGCCGCCGCACAGACACAGCCCTACGATCGCCACTGCATGGCTGGACGCCGTACGTGCTTGGGGGCGATCGACGATCCAGGGTTCGTT
>NZ_JBDPME010000067.1:0-5705 GCF_039871825.1 Nonomuraea sp. B12E4
ACTTCGTCCCCTTCGTGTCTGAATGTGCAAATCGAAGGATTACGAAGTGGCCGTCACTTGTCACATGGATCTCTCCCGTCACACCAGAGGGAAGATCACCCGTACACCACTCCCGTGGACGCTAACCGATCCTCGGACCCCGGTTCTCACTCGTCGACATCGGCGTGTGGGTGCTGACTGTCGGTCTGTGGCTGTACTGCCACGCAATACACCAGCGAGGTGTCCTCCGGTGACCGCTGAGCCGGCGGACGCGTGCGCTGCCGAAGGGAATTGGGCGTCGACATTGCCAGCGGCGATGGTCGGACAGAGGCGGGGAGCGAGAAAATACGAACCCTCGCGACGGATCGCGTGGTGCTTGGCCCCCGGACTGCATGCCGGGCGAATAATCTGTCGATCCCAGGCCGACGACAACGGAAAGAAATATCTTAAGATTTGTATCTGACTGGCTGTGACGAGAGGGGGTGTGTCATGCGTACCACCGGCTGGGGCTAAACCGAGGGTGAGTATACAACAGCACTCGAGGTGAATCCTCGGGTGCTGTTCACGCCATGCCCCCTGCGCAAAAGATGGACTCTGTACGCCGCACAAGGTGGAGGAATGCGGAAATTAAAAGGATTGCCAATGCTCGCATTGGCCGCCCCCATGCTTGTTTCATCCATTACCGCAACGGCGCAGGGGACCACCGCGCGAAATAGTCCCTATGCCGGCGGGGGACCTATTGGCCGTTGTTACCCAAGCATGTCCGAGGCGAAGGTCTACCCGCTCCTCGTCCGCGCGAATTGAGTCCCGGCGATGGCCAGCTTTGCGAGTCTGTTCAGGGTGCGGGAATTCCGCTATCTCTACCCCGCCTATGCCCTTTCCTACATGGGCGACCAGCTCTCGTCCGTCGCCGTGGCTATTTTGGTGTTCGATCGGACCGGTTCCGCGGCGGTCACCGCGATGGCGTTCGCCGCGTCGTTCCTGCCGTCCGCGCTGGGCCCAGTGCTGGGTTCGTTCGCCGACAGGATCGCCCGCCGGAGGCTGCTCGTCGTCTGCGACCTGGCCCGGGCCGGGCTGGTCGCGGTGCTGGCGATTCCAGGAATGCCGATCGGAGCGGCGATCGCACTGCTCTATCTCGCGCATCTGTTCACTCCGCCGTTCACGAGCGCGCGTGCCGCGTTGATGCCCGACGTGCTGAGCGGCGAGGCGTACATCGCCGGAAACGGCCTGACCAATCTCACCTACCAGGTCAGCCAGGTGGCCGGGTTCGCGATCGGCGGCGCCATCGTCCTGCTGATCTCACCAGCGGGAGCCTTGCTGGTGAACGCCGCGACATTCGCGATCTCCGCGATGCTCATCTGGCGGGGTGTCCGGCCTCGGCCCGCGCCGGAGAGCCACGGCGTCCGCTGGTCGCCTCTCAAAGATGCGGCGGAAGGGGTGCGCTACGTCTTCACCGACCCCTGGTTGCGATGCTGCCTTCTCCTGGTCTGGCTCGTGCCGGCCTTCGCCTTCGGCATCGAAGCGATCGCCTATCCCCTCGCCCGCGAACTGGGCGGCGGCCCGTCGCTTGCCGGAATGCTCATGGCCACGATCGCCCTCGGCTACGCGACCGGGGCAACGATCCTGACCCGCTGGACCCCTTCCTCCGTTCGCGACCGCATCCTGGCGCCGCTCGCCGTGCTCCCCGGGGCCGCGCTGCTGCCCATGCTCGCGCACCCGCCCACACCCGTGGTTCTCCTCCTGCTGTTCTGCTGCGGCTTGGGATGTTCGTTCGGCACGCCACTCAACGCGATGTTCGTACAGCGGACGGATCCTGCTTACCGGGGACGCGCCATGGGTGTCGCGATCGCCGGCATCGCCGCGGGACAGGGCGGCGGATTCCTCCTGGCGGGATGGGTGACCGATCTCGGTGTCACCGCTTCGGCCGCCGTGGGACTGTGCGGTGCCTGCGCGGTCGCCGCCGCGCTGTGCTGTGGTACAGCCTATTCGTCGGTATCCGCGCGTTCACGTGCTTATTAGGGACGACCTGAACTCCCGTGGCGTCACGCCTTGCCGATCTCGACGTGGTAGTCCTTGTGCACCTTCACCGACTTGAAGATCGGCACGTCATAGGCGCGCTCAGGCAGCGGCAGCAGCCGGCTGGCTTCCGCTGGGCGAACACCTCGGCCGGGCGCGCGGCGGTGGTGCCGTGCAGGCGCAACCCCGCCGTGCTGCGGCACCACGCCTCACCCCGTGCCTGGGCATCGGCCAGATCGGCGAAGTCCTCACCGGCGAAGATGTTGCCGCGCACGTACTGCACCATCCGCTCCACCCGCGGCTTGTCCTGTGGCGCGCGCACCCGGGCCGGGTCGGTGGCGAACCCGGCATGCTGGGCATAGTCCAGCCAGCCGGTGGTGAAGGTCGGGTTGACCGCATCCGCGCTGGCGATGCCCGGGCTCAGATTGTCCGGGACCAGCACCTGGAAGACCCCGCCGAAGAACCGCCACGCCCCCTCACACCCGGCGATCACCGCCTCCAGCGTCTGGGAGAAGGTCAGCCAGAGGAACATGTGCCGCGAGTAGACCGCCGTGAAGATCAGCACGTGCGCGATGCGCCGCCGCCCCTGGGCCGGGTCGCAGATCAGCCCGAGCCTGGCGAAGTCGACCTGGCACTCCTTGCCCGGCACTCCGTCGGCCACCCGGACGGTGGTCTTGCCACGGCCGAACGCGCACCGCTGCACGCAGAAGCGGTGCAGCGTGCGGTAGGGCACCTGCAGGCCGGACCGGACCAGCTTCAGACGAATCTTCTCCACCTGCAGTCCCTGCTCGGCCCAGGTGCGGATCTGGTCGTGCCGCTGCTCCAGCGCCGCCCAACCCGCGCCGCGCCGACCATCAGCCCGCACTGGCCGCACCGCCTCGACGACCTGACCGATGAGCTCATCGCTTACCTGCCCGGCGCCGCCCTCGCGGACCAGCCCTGCCGCTTGGGCCGCCTCCACATACCGGCGGGCCGTCTTGCGGTCCACTCCCGCCTGCTCGGCCGCCTTGCGCAGGCCGGCCCCCGTCAGCCACGCCCGCAGCACCTCAGCACCTCGATCACCGAAACCTCCCGGAACGCCATGCCCCCGAACCCCCGCCATGTCGGATGACCTGGCAGAAGTCGTAACTGGAAGTGATCAACCACCTGAACGTGACACGCCGGGTGGTCCCATCACTGGCAACCGGGTGGTCCCATGCTCGTGGCAGAAACTCCTTTCGAGTGGTCCCATGAAGCTGGCTGGCGACAGGGCACGAGTGCCAGCAGGTCGTATACCAGGTCGCCCCGTACGAGCAACGGCGGGTCGGCTGCGACGACGGCCGCCGCTGCCCGCAACCGCGCGGCGATGCGTGCGTTCCGGCCAGATGAGGGTGTCGAGCCATGCGAGATCCGCGGGGTTTGTCACATCAAGCGGGTTCACGTCCAGGCCGGCCCGCCACACCACCTCGGGCAAGCCGGTCGGCGGCGCCATACTCGTGGCCGTGCAGGCCGGGACCGCGTCACCGGAGCCGATCAGGTGATCACCGTAGCTGTAGGCGTTCCGGTCAGGGTTGAGGCACAGACCAGTTCCTGGCGTTGTTGCCGGAGCGGGAGGACTCTCATCCGCTGGGCTGCCACCGACCCCGGGGCCCGGACGGTTGTGCCGCTTGCTGCCACCGGAGGGCGAGCTGGGTGCGGCTGGCTGTACCAGTCTCGGCCAGGACGCGGGTGAGGTGCTTCTTGACGGTGTCGATCCCCACGAACAGGCGGGCCGCGATCTGGCGGTTCGTGAGGCCCTGGGCGGCCAGCTGGGCCACGTCCCATTCCCTCGGGGTGAGGTGCCAAGCGGCCTTCCTGGCGGTCTGCTCGTGGTGCCTGGCCAACTGGTTGTGCACCAGCGGCGCCAGGTGCCTGTGCAACGCGTTCATTGCCGCCAGGGCGTGCGCGGGCGTCCGGCCCTCGCGGGAGGCCGTCCCGAGATAGACCAGACCGGCCGTGCCGCCGTCGATGGCTATCCCGGTCTTGTCGGTGATTCCGTGTGGGAGGAGGAACCGCTCCAGGTACGCCTCGTGGCCGGGCAAGGCCCGAAGGACGGCTACCTCATTGGACAGGAGCAGACGAGCGGCGGCCTCGGAACGGAACGGGTCGGCAGCGAACCAGCGCGACTCGTACTCCGCGAGGAACTCGGCCGAGTAGCCGCCCATGACCCCGCATCCCTCGTCGAGCGCCTCCTGCAGGGTACCGCCGTGAAGCACGGCGACCCCGGCGAAACCGAACCAGGACTGCAGCGCGTTGACTAGCCGTTCGCGGAATTCGGGCAGGTCAGCCGCTCGGTCGACGGCCTCCAGGACGCCTACGAGACGCCTGTAGCCGTCCCGGGCCAGCGGCTCGCCGACCGGCAGCTGGCGCGGTCTGCGGATCGGCCCGGGGAGCGCATCTACCATGACGCCCATTTTCCACCTTCGTGCCATTCCGGGTGCAACCCGCGCGGGGCGATCGTGGACCCATGAACACAGAGATGAAACGGCGCTGGTTGATCACCGGAGCCAACAGCGGATTCGGAGCGGCCTTCACCCGTGCGGCGCTTGACGCCGAGGACGAGGTAGTCGCCGCGGTCCGGCGGCCGGAGACCATGGCGGCGTTGAGCGGGGAGTACGGCGACCGGCTGACCGTGGTGGACCTGGACGTGCGGGACGCCGTCGCCTGCGCGAGAGCCGTCGAAGCCGCCGGCCGGATCGACGTCCTGGTGAACAACGCCGGGTTCGGCATCGTCGGCGCGGTCGAGGAGACCACGGAGGAGGAGCTCCGCGAAACGCTCGAGGTGATGTTCCACGGTCCCCTGAGACTGACGAGGCTGGTCCTTCCGCAGATGCGCGAACGTGGGAGCGGCACGATCATCCAGGTGAGCAGCATGGGCGGCTTGTCGTCGTTCGCGGGAGCCGGCGCCTACTGCGCGGCCAAGGGTGCTTTGGAGCAGGCCAGCGAGGCCCTCGCGCAGGAGGTGGGCCCGCTCGGGATCGGAGTGCTGATCGTCGAGCCGGGCGCCTACCGCACGGGATTCGCGGGCCCAGCCCTTCGCTTCACCGCCACGATCGCCGACTATGCCGAGACGGCCGGCCAGACCCAGACGAATCTCGCCGCGTCCCACGGAACCCAGCCCGGCGACCCCGACCAGGCCGCGGCGGCCGTGCTTGCGGCCATGGCGCTGCAGGATCCACCGCTCAGGTTGGCGCTCGGCCAGGATGCGGTCGGCGCCATCCGCGCGAAGCTGGCCGCGGTCGCGCACGACCTGGACACCGCTGAACGCCTGGTGACGACGTGACCGCACGTTTGGCCTCCACCCGAAACTCTACGAAGATGCGGACGATCTTCGCAGGCTTTCGAGCTACGGCAACGAACTTTGGGAATTCGACGCCAACGGACTGATGCGACGCCGCGAGGCGAGCATCAACGACCTCCAGATCACCGCCGAGCAGCGCCGCATCTTCGGCCCACGCCAAACCGGCGAACAGGACTTGCCCATTCCGTGACTGGCGAGCTCCGCACCTGGCAAGCCCCGACATGGCCGACGCCTCCTTACGGCGGTGACCGCAACGCCGACGACCCCGGGGGCTCACCCCGAAGCGTGGACACCGGCTGTCATGCGGCGAGCAGCACTCTAGCGGTGGTCTGCTGCTCGTAGTCGATGGGGCTGAGGTAGCTGAGCGTGGAGTGTCTCCTGCGGGTGTTGT
>NZ_JBDPME010000068.1:0-5699 GCF_039871825.1 Nonomuraea sp. B12E4
GTCCAAGACGGCCTTGACGACCTCGTCCTTGAACTCCTCTGAATAGTTCTTCCCCGCCACGAACCCTTCCTTCCAGACCAGTCAGCACCCTACTTGGCACTGTGTCCGGAAGATCAGGGGCACCTCACCTTCGGCGGCGGCATCCCCATTACCGCGGGCGGCCACATCATCGGTGGCATCGGGGTCTGCGGTGGCCACTGGAGCGACGACATCAAAATCGCCGAAGCGGGCCTGGCCGCCATCGCCTAACCCCTGGCAGGCGACCACCACGACAGGGCGAGCGTCGGGACCGATGAAAAGCAGCGAGGAGATCATGGAGATTCTGGCCGCATATGACCTGACCGGCAGCTATCGCAAGGCTGCCGAGTTGGTCGGTTGCGATCCCCATACGGTCCGCCGCTACGTGCAGGCGCGTGCGGCCGGAACCACCAGCCGCACCGTCCCGGCCCCGCGATCGAAGATGATCGACGAGTTCATGCCCAAGATCGAAGAGCTCGTCGAAGCCTCCGCCGGGAAGATCGGTGCCGACCAGGTCCACAAACGTCTGGTCGCGTTAGGGTTCACCGGCACCGACCGCACCACCCGCCGCGCGGTGGCCGCCGCCAAGGCCTCCTGGCGGGCGGGGCACCGACGGGTGCACCGCCCCTGGGTGAGCGAGCCGGGCCTGTGGGTCCAATGGGACTGGGGCACCGGTCCCCGGCTGGGCGACCGGCAGGTCACCCTGTGGTGCGCCTGGCTGGCCTGGTCGCGGCTCCGGGTGGTGATCCCGGTGCTGGACAAGACCATCCCCACCGTCGCCGCCTGCCTGGACGCCACGTTCCGAGCGTTCGGCGGGGTGCCCACCTACTGCCTGACCGACAACGAAAAGACCGTCACCACGGCCCACATCGCCGGAATCGCGGTGCGCAACCCCGACATCGTGGCGATCGCCCGCCACTACGGAACGCAGGTGCGGACGTGCGTCCCAGCGGATCCGGCGTCCAAGGGCGGTGCAGAGAACACGGTGAAGATCGCCAAACGGGATCTGCTGCCGACCGAGGTGAACCTGCGGCCGTCCTATGGCACCTTCGCCGAGGTGGAGGCGGCGTGTGATGCGTTCATGGCCGAGGTCAACTCCCGACCCCACCGCGAGACCCGCCGCGCTCCGATCGAGATGCTGGGTGAGGAACGGTTCCGGCTGCATCCAGTGTCGGCACAGCCCTACACCGCCGCGTTCGGCACCACCCGGCGGGTGCACGACAAGGACGCCACCATCCGGGTCGACCAGGTCCGCTACTCGGTGCCGCACCAACATGCCGGGCAGGAGGTGTTCGTCCGCTGGCACGGCGACGACCTGGTCGTCACCGCGATCATCGAGGGTGCGCCGGTCGAGATCGCCCGGCACCGCCGCTCCACCCCCGGCACTCCGGTGATCTGCGACGAGCACTACCCGCCGTCCGCCCGCGGAGTCCGCACCCCCCGGCCGATCAACGCCGCCGAGGAGGCGTTCCTGGCCATCGGAGCGGGCGCAGCAGCGTGGTTGGAGGAATCCGCCGCCGAGGGCGTGCGCGGCATCGCCTCCAAGATGGCCGAGGCTGTTGCGCTGGCCAAACTCCGCGGCACCGCAGCCATCGACCGGGCCTTGGGCACCGCCGCCACCGCCAGCCGGTTCGCCGAAGGCGACCTGCGCTCGATCCTGGACCATCAGACCTTCCACGACAGCGGCACCACCAACCTGACCCGGGCCGGAGAAGACCACAGCCTGCAGCCGGGCACCGGTGGCTGGTCCGGCTTCGGTCAATAGGCCGCCCAACATCTATCTCTACGTAAGAAACGAGGACCGCATGTCGGTCGACACTCCTACCCCGCCCCGGCTCAAAGCCCCAGCCTCGGCCACCGCCGCCGCGCTCGGCTCAGCCTTCGACGAGGCCACCGCCCTGGCCAAAGCACTCAAGCTGCCCCACCTGCGGCGCGCGCTGGCCGAAGTCATTCCCACAGCCAAGGCCCAACGCTGGGACCCCGCAGAGGTCGTGCGGGTGCTGCTGGCCGAGGAAGCCGCCGGACGCGCGGCCTCCAACCTGCGCACCCGCCGCCAACGCGCCAGCTTCCCCACCGGCAAGACCCTCCACATCTGGAACGAAGACGCCTCCTCCATCCCCGTTCCCACCCAGTCCTTGCTGCGGACTCTGGAATGGATCGGACGCCGCGAGAACTTGTGCATCTGCGGGCCCAGCGGCACCGGCAAGAGCCACTTCACCGAGGCGCTGGGTCAGGCCGCCGTCGACGCCGGGATGACGGTGGCCTGGTTCACCATCGAAGACCTCGGTGGCCTAGTACTACTCCGCTAGATCGCGGTCTGGTCTCATAGATTCTCCTGCGGGAGCTCGCCGATGGGTGCCACGGTATGTGAATGCCTGAACGCGCTGAGTGTGTCGGGGCTGTGACCCGCGCGGACCTGGACAGATGGCACGAGGAATTCGAGGACGTGTGCGCGCGATTCGAGGGCCGGTGGTACCGGCCGGAATCGCGTGCGCATTTCCGGCAGTATCTGCGCGGCCTGATGGCGCCGCTGGAACGGAAGAACTCCGAGACGATCGCGGAGTACGCCGGCGAACGTTGCCCCTCCGCGCTACAGCGGTTCGTGAGTTTGACCCCGTGGGACGCCGACGAGCTCCGCGATGACGTACGGGCCTATGCGCTGACCGTGACGGCAGGTTCTCCCGCTCGTTCGATGAGGTGTTCACCGCCGATGGCGTGCGGGTCATCAAGACGCCCGTCCGGTCGCCACGGGCGAACGCGTTCGCGGAGCGGTTCGTGGGAACGCTACGCCGTGAGTGCCTCGATCACCTGCTCATCCATGGTGAGCGGCACCTGCGTAAGGTCCTGGCCGAGTACGAACACCACTTCAACCATCATCGCCCGCATCAGGGCCGTTCGCTTCGCCCGCCGTTGCACGGTCCCAGCAAGGTGATCGACATGACTTCCCGGATCCGCCGTCGAAGGACCGTCGCAGGCCTGATCAGCGAGTACCGCAGAGCGGCCTGATCGCCCTGCAAACGCCCAGCTCAGCAGCAGTGTCCGCGTTTTGGCACCGCACACGGGTCGTCGGCGAGGAGGCCAGCACGCCGGCGGGCCTGGGTCGGGCGTTCAGGGCTCGGAGCGCGGGCCGCCGCGCCGCCTGCTGTGCTGGGGCACTCGCGAACGTCGCCCACATCACCTGCTTCGGCGCGCAGGAGCGCGACCGGCATCGCGTTCTTTCCCGACCGTTTTCAGGCTGCGTGCTGGTAGGCGGGGTAGGTGAGATAGCCGGCATCGCCGCCCTCGTACCATGTGGACTGATCGTGCGGCGCGATCGGCAGCCCCTGACGCAGCCGTTCCACGAGGACGGGGTTGGCGATGAAGGCGCGGCCGAAGCTGATCAGGTCGGCGCCGAGCCCCAGCCAGTGATCGGCGGCCGCCTTGTCCGTTTGCTGCGGGTTCGCCGGGGAGGACGGGTTGACGATGAGCGTGCCGGGCCACGCCTTGCGCAGTTCGACCAGCACGTCCTCGCCGGTGGAGGCCTCGAGGTGAATGTAGGCCAGGTTGAGGGGGGCCAGCTCGGCGAGCAGCGTGCCGTACATAGCGGGGACGTCGGTATCCTCGGCGCCCCAGAGTCCCGCGCCGGGCGAGAGGCGCAGACCTGTCCGGTGGCCGCCCACCGTCTCGACGGTCATGGAGACCGCCTCCACCGCGAACCGGATCCGGTTGGCGATCGATCCGCCATAGGCGTCGGTGCGAAGGTTGGCGGTGCTGGAGAGGAACTGGGCGATGAGGTACCCGTTCGCGCCGTGCAGTTCCACGCCGTCGAAGCCGGCGTCGACGGCCCTGCGGGCGGCCTCGGCGTACGAACGCGCCTGCTCGGGCACCTCAGCGGTGTCCAATTGGCGTGGCACGGGGGCCGGCTTGGGCCCGCCCGGGGTGAACACCTGCCCGACGGCGGGGAGGGCCGAGGGACCCACCGGCTGCATGCCCGTGGTGTCGGGGTGGGAGACGCGGCCTGCGTGCATGATCTGGGCGAAGATACGCCCGCCGTTGGTGTGTACCGCGTCGGTGACCGGCTGCCAGGCGGCGACCTGGCCATCGGTGTGCAGTCCCGGGGTGCCCGGGTTGGACTGCCCGATGAGGCTGGGCTGGATTCCTTCCGTCACGATGAGCCCGGCGGTGGCGCGTTGCGCGTAGTACGTCGCCATTGACGGCGTCGCCAGACCGCCCGCAGCGGCACGGACTCGGGTCATCGGGGCCATGGCCACACGGTTGGGCAGGGTCAGCGCGCCGAGGTGGTAACGGTCGAACAGGGTGGTCATTTCCTGGGTGCCTTTCAGGATTGTCCGTGGATGGTTACCCCCAAGGGGGCACGACGGCTACGCTAAGACCTGACATTGACGTCAGAGGCAAGGGTTTTCGGCGGGAAATTTTCGCTGGAGGGGTGAAGCGATGCGGATTGGCGAGCTGGCGTCACAGGCCGGGGTGAGCGTCCGGTCCCTGCGCTACTACGAGGAGCAGGGCCTGCTCAGCAGCACGCGCAGCCCCAGCGGGCAGCGCCGGTACACAGAGAAAGAGATCGAGCGGGTACGGTTCATCCAGCGTCTTTACACGGCCGGGCTCTCCAGCCGTACGATCGCCGAGCTGTTGCCATGCGTCGACTCGCCCAGCGAGCTGAACGACGACGAGGCGCTCCAACGGCTGGCACAGGAGCGGGAGCGGATCAACCGGCACATCGAAGAGCTGTGCGGGGCGCGCGAAGCTCTTGACCTGCTCATGGATGCCAACCGCGCACACCGCGAACAACTGGCCTTCGGTTCGCTGACCTAAGTGGGCATTGCGGGTGCCGAATATCCATCCGTGCAGGTCAAAGACCTGATGGACGGGCTCGGTCTCTGGTGGGTATCGCGAGCTCTGCGCCAGATGGCGGCATGATGGTCGGTCGTGTTACTGCGCTTGGCCTACCTCACGGTGACGACCACCTTCTCGTTCCTACGGCTTCTGCCGAGGAGCGATCATGACAAAGACATCGAGATATTGGTGCTGCGGCATCAGCGGGGGGTGTTGCAGCGGCAGTTGTCCAAGCCCGCGTTCACGCCGGATGACCGGTTCCTTCTCGCTGGGCTGCTTCACCGTCTGCCGGTCGCCAGGCTGCGCCACTTGACGTTGCTGGTTCGGCCGGACACCATCCTGCGCTGGCACCGCGATCTCCTGCGGCGCCGTAACGCCGTGGCCTGCCTGCCCCGGCAGCGTGGACGCCCACGCACCGTTCGGTCCATCCGCGTCCTGGTGCTGCGACTGGCACGGGAGAACTCCACATGGGGCTATCGGCACATCCACGGCGAGCTGGCCGCGCTCGACATCAAGGTCGCCGCCTCCACGGTCTGGGAGATCCTCAAGACCACGGCATCGACCCCTCTCCCCAACGGGAACACACCACCTGGTCCGACTTTCTACGCAGCCAGGCAATCGCCCTGCTCGCTTGTGACTTCTTCGAGGTTCGCACCCTGACTGGAGCGCGCCTATACGTGCTGGCAGTCATCGAGCACGCCACCCGCCGCGTGCGGATCCTTGAGCTGCCCCGGGTTGGTTGGAGGCTCCCAAGACTGGAAGGCTGGGAGTCGTGCCCGCACCGAGGAAGTATCCCCCAGAGCTGCGTGATCGCGCCGTCAAGATGGTATTCGACCTGCGTGAGGAGA
>NZ_JBDPME010000069.1:2500-5202 GCF_039871825.1 Nonomuraea sp. B12E4
CTACAAGCCGTAGGAGCGTACAGGAGCTTGCTTCTGTGTGATGTGACTGCGTGCCTTTTGAAGAATGAGCCTGCGAGTTATGGTGTGTGGCGAGGTTAACCTGTGTGGGGGAGCCGTAGCGAAAGCGAGTCTGAAGAGGGCGTTTGAGTCGCATGCTGTAGACCCGAAGCGGAGTGATCTACGCATGGGCAGGTTGAAGCTCAGGTAAGACTGGGTGGAGGACCGAACCCACCAGGGTTGAAAACCTGGGGGATGATCTGTGTGTAGGGGTGAAAGGCCAATCAAACTCCGTGATAGCTGGTTCTCCCCGAAATGCATTTAGGTGCAGCGTTGCGTGTTTCTTGCCGGAGGTAGAGCACTGGATGGCTGATGGGCCCGACAAGGTTACTGACGTCAGCCAAACTCCGAATGCCGGTAAGTGAGAGCGTGGCAGTGAGACTGCGGGCGATAAGGTTCGTAGTCGAGAGGGAAACAGCCCAGATCACCGACTAAGGCCCCTAAGCGTGTGCTAAGTGGGAAAGGATGTGGAGTCGCAGAGACAACCAGGAGGTTGGCTTAGAAGCAGCCACCCTTGAAAGAGTGCGTAATAGCTCACTGGTCAAGTGATTCTGCGCCGACAATGTAGCGGGGCTCAAGTACACCGCCGAAGTCGTGGCATTGATGCAGAATTTGTTCTGTGTTGATGGGTAGGGGAGCGTCGTGCAGCCGGCGAAGCAGCAGAGTGATCTAGTTGTGGAGGCTGTGCGAGTGAGAATGCAGGCATGAGTAGCGAATCGAGGGTGAGAAACCCTCGCGCCGGATGACCAAGGGTTCCTGGGGCAGGTTAATCCGCCCAGGGTAAGTCGGGACCTAAGGCGAGGCCGACAGGCGTAGTCGATGGACAACGGGTTGATATTCCCGTACCCGCTTCAATGCGCCCATATTGAACCTCGTGATGCTAAGAGTCCTTAGCTCGCCTAAAGCCTTCGGGCTTGGGGTCAGAGTGAACGCTCGGTCCGATCGGGTAGTAGGTAAGCGATGGGGTGACGCAGGAAGGTAGTCCAGCCCAGGCGATGGTTGTCCTGGGGTAAGCATGTAGGGAGCGAGGTAGGTAAATCCGCCTCGCACGTATCCTGAGATGTGATGCCGAGCCGATTGTGGTGAAGTGGATGATCCTATGCTGCCGAGAAAAGCCTCTAGTGAGTGTTGTGGCGGCCCGTACCCTAAACCGACTCAGGTGGTCAGGTAGAGAATACTAAGGCGATCGGGTGAACTGTGGTTAAGGAACTCGGCAAATTGCCCCCGTAACTTCGGGAGAAGGGGGACCTCTGCTGGTGTAGGACTGTGCGTCCGAGGCTGGTGGGGGTCGCAGTGGCCAGGGGGAAGCGACTGTTTACTAAAAACACAGGTCCGTGCGAAGTCGTAAGACGATGTATACGGACTGACGCCTGCCCGGTGCCGGAACGTTAAGGGGACCGCTTAGCTGACGCGAGTTGGCGAAGGTGAGAACTTAAGCGCCGGTAAACGGCGGTGGTAACTATAACCATCCTAAGGTAGCGAAATTCCTTGTCGGGTAAGTTCCGACCTGCACGAATGGCGTAACGACTTCCCCGCTGTCTCAACCGCAGACCCGGCGAAATTGCATTACGAGTAAAGATGCTCGTTACGCGCAGCAGGACGGAAAGACCCCGGGACCTTCACTACAGCTTGACATTGGCGTTTGGAGCGTCTTGTGTAGGATAGGTGGGAGACTGGGAAGCTCGGACGCTAGTTCGGGTGGAGTCTTTGGTGAAATACCACTCTGGTCGTTTTGAACGTCTAACTCTGGTCCGTGATCCGGATCGGGGACAGTGTCTGGTGGGTAGTTTAACTGGGGCGGTTGCCTCCTAAAGGGTAACGGAGGCGCCCAAAGGTTCCCTCAGCCTGGTTGGCAATCAGGTGTTGAGTGTAAGTGCACAAGGGGGCTTGACTGTGAGACTGACGGGTCGAGCAGGAGCGAAAGCTGGGACTAGTGATCCGGCATCGGCGTGTGGAAGCGGTGTCGCTCAACGGCTAAAAGGTACCCCGGGGATAACAGGCTGATCTTCCCCAAGAGTCCATATCGACGGGATGGTTTGGCACCTCGATGTCGGCTCGTCGCATCCTGGGGCTGGAGTAGGTCCCAAGGGTTGGGCTGTTCGCCCATTAAAGCGGTACGCGAGCTGGGTTTAGAACGTCGCGAGACAGTTCGGTCCCTATCCGCTGCGCGCGTAGGAGACTTGAAAGGGGCTGTCCCTAGTACGAGAGGACCGGGACGGACGAACCTCTGGTGTGCCAGTTGTATCGCCAGGTGCATGGCTGGTTGGCTACGTTCGGAAGGGATAACCGCTGAAAGCATCTAAGCGGGAAGCTCGCCTTGAGATGAGGTCTCCCTCCCAGTGATGGGGTAAGGCTCCCGGTAGATGATCGGGTTGATAGGCCGGAGGTGGAAGCGCGGTAACGTGTGGAGCTGACCGGTACTAATAGGCCGAGGACTTGACCACAAAGCATACTTTCTAGGTTTTTGCTCGCGTCCACTAGGCAATTCTGAGACAGCAAGCAGATGCTGTTTCGGAGGGTTACGGCGGTTATGGCGGGGAGGAAACACCCGGTTACATTCCGAACCCGGAAGTTAAGCTTCTCAGCGCCGATGGTACTGCACTCGGGAGGGTGTGGGAGAGTAGGTCGCCGCCGGACAATCTTTG
>NZ_JBDPME010000007.1:0-381992 GCF_039871825.1 Nonomuraea sp. B12E4
GTTACGGCGGTTATGGCGGGGAGGAAACACCCGGTTACATTCCGAACCCGGAAGTTAAGCTTCTCAGCGCCGATGGTACTGCACTCGGGAGGGTGTGGGAGAGTAGGTCGCCGCCGGACAATCTTTGATAAGGAAGGCCCTGGACCGTCTGGTCCGGGGCCTTCCTTATTTCACTGGGATTTCAGTTGGGAATCTCCGGGCTGCGGGTCCTGGGGGCGGAGGACGAAGAGGCCCCAGCCCAGGTACTGGCGGCCGTACTCAAGGTGCGAGCGGCGGGCCCGGGTGAGGAAATCTCGCATGGCCGGGGCATCGGGATCCTCCGGATTGTCGCGGAGCCAGTCGCTGATCGTCCACCACTGGCCGGCGACGTACCTGTCCCAGCTGTCCTGGTTGGCGAGGACCATTTCCAGGAGCTCGAAGCCGGACTCCTCGGCACGGTTCGCCGTACCGGACAATGAGGTGAAGAGGCCATCCTGGATGCCGAGGGTGGCGAGCGCTTCGGGCGGGGGTGGTGAAATCCAGTAGCACTCGCCGACCAGGGCGATGCCGTTCGGTCTCAGGTGCCGTCGCATCAGTGACAGGGTGCCCTGGAGGCCGTCGCCGATCCAGGTCGCGCCGATGCAGGAGACAATGTCGTACGACTCGGGAGTGTCTTTGTAGGTGGCGGCGTCGGCTTCGACGAAATCGAGCCGGTGAGCCACTCCGAGCTCTTCCGCACGGGTTCTGGCGGCGCTCAGAAAGACTTTGCTGATGTCCACCCCCACGCCCTCCGTGCCGTATTCGGCGGCCCATCGGGAAAGGAGCTCACCTTTTCCGCAGGCCAGGTCCAGATGACGGGAATCCGGGGCGATGCGGCAGATCTTTCCGAGCAGATCGAGCTTGTCGTCCGTGCAGGGGTTGAGTACACGGTTGCGGGCCTCGGCGATTTCGTGGAAGCGTAGCGACATGGTAGGCAGTCTTGCTGACCGGGTGTTTGTGGGCCAATCAATATTGGGGCCGCTTCAGGCTCGTGGACGTTCTGCGACTTGCTAGGCTGGAGGTACCGGGCCACCCAGGGGTGGCCTTCGTCGCGTAAGGCCCGGGATCGGGCGGCGACCAGCCTCGGTGGACCGTCGTTGTGGGTCCGCTGGGTGAGCCAACGAAATGGACCAGAAGTGAACAGAGATAACGGATCGGACGGCGGACAGCGCGGGCGCGGCGACCACGGGGACAGGCGCTCCAGCGGAGGCGGCAGGAGCGGCGGATACAACTCTCGCGGGCGAGACTCCGGCGGTGACCGTCCCTTCCGTTCCGATGACAGGTCGCGCTCCAACAACCAGGGCGACAGAGGGCCGCGGCGCGACGACGGCTATCGAAACCGTGACGACTATGGTCCGCGCCAGGGGGGCGGCGAGCGTCGCCCGTACCGCGATCGGGATGATCGCGGTCCTCGGCGTGAAGGCGGGTACGGCGATCGGCGCGAAGGCCGATACGGTGACCGGGGCCCGCGCCGTGAGGGCGGCTACCAGGGTGATCGTGGTCCGCGTCGTGAGGACGGCGGATACCGGGACAACCGCGGTCCTCGCGGTGAAAGTGACGATCGCGGAACCCGGGGTGACGATCGTCGTACCTATCGGGACAGGGACGATCAGGGCGAGCGTCGCTCGTACCGGGATCGGGACGATCGTGGTCCGCGTCGCGAGGGTGGCTACGGTGATCGTGGTCCTCGGCGTGAGGGTGGGTTTGGCCCTCGTCGTGAGGGCGGCGGGTTCGGTGATCGGGGTCCGCGTCGTGAGGGTGGGTTCCGGGATGATCGGGGTCCGCGTCGCGAGGGCGGGTTTGGTGACCGTCGCGAGGGGGGTTACGGCTCTCGTCGTGAGGGTGGTTTCGAGGATCGTGGGCCGAGGCGGGACGGGGGGTTCCGCGACGAGCGCGGTCCGCGTCGTGAGGGTGGCGAGCGCGGTCCGCGTCGTGAGGGTGGCGAGCGCCGTCCGTACCGGGATCGGGATGATCGCGGCCCCCGGCGTGAGGGTGGCTACGGTGACCGTGGTCCCCGGCGTGAAGGCGGCTTCGATGATCGGCGTGAGCGCGGTCAGCGAGACGCCCGCCCGTTCTCGCGGGATGACCGTGAGGGTGGCCCCGCCGAGGGGACCCGGGCGCGGTACGGCAGGTCCGACCGGGAGGCCGAGGCTGCTCCGCGCGAGAAGCTGCCCGACGTCGCACCAGACATCACCGCCGAGGAGCTCGACAAGGAAGTCCTCGAAGAGCTGCGTTCCCTTCCCGGCGACCTCGCCGACCTGGTGGGCCGGCACCTGGTGGCCGCCGAGCGGGCGCTCGAGGACGATGACCCCGACCGGGCGCACGAGCACACGAAGGTGGCACGCAGGTTCGCGGCTCGCATCGGCGTCGTACGCGAGGCCGCAGGCATCGTCGCCTACCGTGCCGGGCATTTCTCGGAGGCGCTGAGCGACCTGCGGGCGGCCAGGAGGATGACGGGTTCGGAGGCGTACCTGCCGGTCATGGCCGACTGCGAACGCGGGCTCGGCCGTCCGGAGCGGGCCATCGACCTCGTACGTTCGCCAGAGGCCGAACGCCTCGACCGGGCCGGCCGCATCGAGCTGACCATCGTCGAATCAGGTGCCCGCCGCGACCTTGGCCAGCACGACGCCGCTGTGATCACTCTGCAGCGCCTGCCCGAACTGCGGGACCCGCAGCCCAAGCCCTGGTCGGCGCGGCTGGCGTTCGCATACGCGGACGCACTGGCCGATGCCGGGCATCAGGAGGCGGCCACGGACTGGTTCGGGAGGGCGATGGCGTTCGACGAGGACGGCGAGACGGACGCCGCCGAACGCTACGCCGAGCTGACCGGTGCGGTCATCGAGGATGTCGAGGAGGACTTCGACCTCGAGGACGACGCGGTTTCCGAGGCGGACGAGGCTGATGAGGATGTCGAGGCGGAGGTGGGCGCCTACGCTGCTCATGATGTGGCGGAGGTGACCGACGCCGACGATCTCGGGGATGAGGGGCCGGCACAGGGCAGCAGCCCGGCCGACGCCGATGCCCCCGCTGATGCCTCCGCCGACGCTGAGACCGGTGCCGATATTGAAGCTGACGCCGACGCTGAGGCCGACATTGACGCCGATGCCGCCGACCAGGTCGAGGCGGAAGATGATGTCGAGGCGGAGACCGACGCTGACGCGGAGGTCGATGCTGATGCCGAGGTGCAGGATGGTGTCCGCCATGAGGCCGGTGACGACACGTCGCAGACTGCTCGGACGGCTGCCGCCGGACCATCAAAGGTGCCCGCGGATCTCCCGGATACATCGGGCGACGAGCGGAGCGCTTCCGCGGAGCACCCCGAGGCCCTGAGCATCACCCCGGCCTTCATCGAGCCCAACTTCGGTGACGTGCTGGACGAGCCCGAGGAAGTCATCAAGGACAAGCCGACGACTGACGACTGACGAACAGGCGTCGCTGGCGCTCCCGCTGTACTGCTGCCGGCTATGTGGTACAGCGGGGGCGTCTGTGCGTCAGATCCGTGACCTCTGGCGTTGGCGAGGTCGGTGTCCGGGCGGTTGCGACGTCGGACGTTCGTGAGACGGCGTCTGTGAGGGGTCAGGGCTTGTGACCTCAGACGAAGTGTCCGGAGAACGGGGGGAAGCTCATTCGTGAGATGGGCGTTTGCGAGGTCAGGTCGTGTGGCCTCAGGACTCCGCAAGGTCAGGTGTCTGTGTGAGGCGGTCAGGGCGAGACACGATTGAGCCAGTGAAGAATCCCCGCGACGTTGGACGGGGCACCGCTCAACAGCTCGAACTGCTCGGCCGTGGCGTCATCGGACTTCAGCACGCTGTAACGATCCTTCGTACGATCCCTGACCATGGCGATGGCGTGGTCGAGGTCCATGCCCTCCGAGTGAGCCTGCCGGGTTAGATCCACCCAGATGCGCAGCTCCTCGGCGGACCGCTCAAGGGTCTCCTGAACAGCGTCGACCGGCCCATAATGGCTGAACAACAACCGCTGCGGGCCAAGCGCCCCGAACAGCGCGATCGAGTTCAGCGCCGTCTCCAGGTCGAAGTCCGGCGGGGGCGTCGCGGGACGCAGGTCACCTGTCTCAGGCATATAGACACCGGCCGCGTCACCGACGTACAGGTCCCCGGTGGCGGAGTCGACGAGCCCCACGTGGTGCTTCGCGTGCCCGGGTGAGTAGTGGCTGCTCAGCGTACGTCCGTTGCCCAGGTCGATGGCACCGGTGTCACCGAGGGCGACGATCCGCTGTGCGTCGGTCGGGGACAGTTCGCCGAAGAGCGTGTCGAGCTGGTCACCCCATACCATCCGCGCACTGGCCATCAGCCGCGACGGATCAGCCAGATGACGAGCCCCCTTCTCATGGACCACGATCTGCGCGGACGGGAAGAAATTGGCGATGTCCCCCACCCCACCGGCGTGATCCAGGTGGATATGGGTGACCACGACGGTGGCCAGATCATCGGGTCCCACTCCGAGCGAGGCGAGCGCATCTCGCACCACGGGCGCGGAAGTCGAGGTGCCGGTCTCCACCAGGCATGGTCGATCGCTCAAAATCAGATAACCAGCTGTGATGCCGGTGTATCCGGCCATCTTGGTGTCGATTTCGTAGACGTCGCCGCCCAGGGCGGTGATGTTTTCCACAGGCACTCCCGACCGTCCGTCCGTTGTCCCCAGAACGGCGTTCCAGCCGATCCGGCCACCCCTTCATCGTAGAGAGTGATCCCCATCAGAGCACCGATAGGAGGACGACAGTGGACCGAAACGAGGTCGTGCTGGTGGGACGGCTGTCAGCGGCGGTCGAGGAGCACCCCCTGCCCAACGGCGACACCGTGACGAAGTGGCGCGTCATCGTCCGCCGCCGCCGGCACAGACGAGGAGCAGCGATGACGGACAGCATCCCGTGTGTCACCTTCAACCCGGAGACAGCCGAGGTAGTCCGCAATCTCAAGCCCCGGGACTACATCGAGGTGTCCGGATCCTTCCGCTGCCGGGTCTTCGGCCCGTCCACCGCCAAAATCTGGAGGTATGAGGTGGAAGTCAACACCGCCCAACCAGCGGGCGCCGACCTCCCCAGCCCGACACCCCAAACTGCCCCGACCCCCCTGGCCGAAGCCAACCTCCCGCACCCCACTCAACCTCCCACCGACCCCCTCACCACCCTGATCCCACCCCAGGTCCACTACCTGGCACCCGCCAGCTGACTTCATCCCAGAGAAGCGGCCTCAACCAAACCCGACGCATCGCGATCGAACCCGTTGTGGGGGGGAGAACTCGATCATTTCCACGACAACATGGGGAGACCCTGCTGGCCACGGCAGGGGCGAGATGAGCACGATGATGGCCCGGCGCTGCCGCAGGCGGCGGCTCATCATGGCGGGCACAACCCCCACCGGCGGCGCCCCAGCAGCCGGTGCCGCTGCGGGAGCTGCCCGGCGATCAGGTGCTGGACCTGTTGCAGGTTGCCGCCGGTGGCGCAGCCACCGATGGGAAACGGACGATCCCTTGCACCGGACGGAGATCTCGGATGTCCGTCCAGACCGGATCAAGCCCAGTGCACGTTGGGTGGGAGAAGAGGGCAGGGACCCTGATGGGCCGCTACCGCCGCCTCCCTGACGCCTGACACACGTGGGGACGCTGGTGGGTGAGTGTGTCGTGGCCGGACAGGGCTTGTGGGCGGCTTAGTTGATTGCGAATGTGCGCAGGACCAGGCCCGTCCTCGGTTTGGGGCCGAAGGAGGTGGACTTGCGGGGGACACGTTCGCCGCCTGCGGCGACGGCCAGGACGTCATCGACCGCGAGCGGCTGGAGGATCACGGCGGTGCCGCCGGTGCGGATGGCCAGGCGCACTGCGGCGTCCGTGTCGTGGTGGACGATGCGTACGGTCTGCTCGTCGTCACGCATGCCCCACACCATGGGCAGGACGAACTCTGAGAGGACGGAGGTGTTCAGGGAGTTCCACCGGTCGGAGTGGTCGGCCGGCATGGCGCGGGCGAGCTGCAGAGGATCGGGGTCGGTGAGCAGATGGGTGCCGGTTGCGCCGGCGAGCAGGAAGGAGGGGTTCGCGGCCGCTTCCAGCGCTGCCAAGCCCTGGGCCAGGTCGTCATAGTCGCGTACACGCCATGAGCCCCTGGCCTTGGAGACTGCCTCGGTCAGGGGCAGTCCGGGGATCACGCGGTGGATGGCCTGCAGGTTGGGGGGATATGCGGAGGAATCTACGAGCAGGGCCAGCCCGAAGTCCCACGGTCCGGTCGCGGGCTCCAGCGTCCGGGGCTCCACTGTCCGGGGGTCCACTGTCCGGGGCTCTGCCGTGGCCGAGGGGGGTGGTGTCTGGTGTTGCCTGGCGCGTTCTTGACGTTGGAGGACGCGGTACGTCGCGTACCTGTGGTGGCCGTCGGCGATCAGCGCTTGGCGGGAGTGGAGGTCGGAGTTTATCGCGGCGATCTCCGCCTCTTCAGTGATCGCCCAAAGGCGGTGTGTGAGGCCGTCTTCCGTATGGGCGGTCACGAGGGGGTGTCGCTTCGTGGCCACGTCGTCCACCAGGTTGGTGGCCGAACCGTTCTCGCCGTTGTAGAGGAGGAAGATGGGCTCCAGGTTGGCCTGGGTGGTGCTCATGAGGGCGAGCCGGTCGGCGATGGGACCGGGGAGGACGTCCTCGTGGGGCAGGATGATGTGTTGCGCCGGGTCGGCCAGGCCGACGTCGCCGATCAGGCCCCGTTGCAGCACGTTCGGTCCGCTCTGCTCGTATACATAGAGGGCCGGCCCGTCGTCCGCCACCAGGACGCCTGAGTCCAGCCAGGCTCGCAGTGTGTCTCTGGCCTCCGCATACCGGCCTGCCAATGGAGCGGGGGTTCCGCTCGGTGGAGAAGATGTGATCTTTGGTGGCTGAGGTGTGGGGGTGGGGGTGCCCGGGTGGGGCTCCAGGGTCGCTTGGGGGGTGGCGGTGATATCTGAAGGGGGCCCGCCGGGTTGGTCGACGGTGGCCGGTTGTGTGCGGGGGGCGCAGGGAAGGATGAGCCGGACGACGTTGTTCGGATGAGAGTCGAGGAGGGCGTCCACGTCCCCGTCTGAGATCAGGTCGTATGGTGGGGAGGTCACCTTGGCGGGATCTTCGACAGCGAAACGTACGCCTCGGAAGGGCTGTAGCACCAGGCCGTCCGGCACCGGCAGTTCAGGAGTCCCCATACCGGGCATGCTCCCACAAATGCTTGCCCCCTCTGGAGACCGCCCCGGGTGGTTGCCGTCGCGGCCGGTCCGGCAGATCGGTACGGGTCCCTCGTTCAGCGATGAAGGAGTCCTTACGCATGGATCAAGATGGAAACGCTCAAGATGAGTCCTCGGGTGCTCCGAGGGGTGGCGTTTACGACTGGTATCAGCGTGGGGTGAGGTTGCTGAAGGAGGGCAGTCCCGCCGCTGCCGCCGCATTGCTTGAGCGGGCCGCCGCGGCCGAGCCCGAGTCGCGCAGCATTCTGGAGGCGTTGGCTCGGGCGCAGTTCAATTCCCGGCAGTACGCCGAGGCGGCGGCTAGTTTTCGCCAGATCGTGGATGCCAATCCCGCTGAGGATTATGCCTACTTTGGGCTGGGGCTGTCGTTGTGGCGTACCGGGGATATTGAGGGAGCCCAGGAGCCGCTGGCGATCGCGGTGGCCATGCGGCCGGACGAGCGGCATTATGTATCGGCGTTGAAGAGCGTTCGTGCGACGTTGCGGGCGCGTCGGGAAATGTAGGCGACAGGGTCATTGTGATTTGTCGTGGATGGTTCGGTTGGGCTGCTCGGGGTTGGGTGGGAAAGTGCTGACATGGTCGTCCCTGGTGTAGGTGGGTACGAGGGCGGCGTTAAAGTCTCACGCGGCGTTGAAGTCAAACGGGAAGAGGCGCTGTGCTGATCGACGGGTATGACACCCTGCTGCTCGACCTTGACGGCGTGGTCTATTTGGGCAGCCGTGCGGTGCCGGGGGCGCCGGCGGCGCTGGAGGCGGCTCAGCGACGCGGGGTGCGGCTGGCGTACGTGACCAACAACTCCTCGCGGACGCCCGCCGCGATCGCCGCTCACCTGCGTGAGCTGGGGGCGCCTGCCACGGTCGCCGACGTGGTGACCTCGGCGCAGGCGGCGGCCCGGCTGGTGGCGGAGAGGGTGCCGGCGGGTTCCAACGTGCTCGTCGTGGGCGGGTCCGGGCTGCGGCTGGCGATGCGGGATCGCGGGCTCCGGCCTGTCACGACGGCCGCCGAGTCGCCTGTCGCCGTGGTGCAGGGGATCGCGCCGGGGCTGTCGTACGGGCTGTTGTCGGAAGGGGCGTTGGCGGTGCGGCAGGGGGCCTTGTTCGTGGCGTCCAACGCGGACACCACGATGCCCATCCAGCGAGGGATCGTGCCGGGGAACGGGGCCATGGTTCGGGTGATCGCCACGGCCACAGGGGTTGAGCCGGTTTATGCGGGTAAGCCTGATCCGCCGTTGCATCGGGAGTCGATGATCCGTACGGGGGCTCGGCGACCGCTGGTCGTGGGGGATCGGCTGGACACCGACATCGAAGGGGCCTCGAACGCCGGGGTGGAGAGCCTGTTGGTGCTGACGGGTGTCGCGGCGCCGGTCGATGTGCTGACGGCCGGTCCTCGGCATCGGCCCACGTTTGTCGGAGAGGACCTGGGCGCGCTGTTGCTGGACTATCCCGAGGTGCGGGACGGTGTCTGCGGGGGGTGGCGAGCCCGGTGGACAGACGGAGTGTTGCGGTTGGAGGGGGACGGCAGCCGGATCGACGGGTTGCGGGCCGCCTGTGACGTGGCCTGGGCCGTGGCCGGGGAGGGGCGGGTGGAGGAAGACGCCGTCAAGCCCGTGCTCGATCGGGTGGGATAGCGCCGTCCGGGTGGGATGGTGCTCCTCGCGCCTCGCTCGTTACTTGTTGCCGTCGATGGCTGGGGCTGCCGCTGCCGCTGAGGGGCCTCGTCCATGTAGTTGGTCGCCAGCAGCACGGTCATCCCCTCGGCGCGGAGCGGGCGGATGTGCTCCCACATGTGGCGGCGCGAACGTACGTCCAGGCCCGGTGTCGGCTCGTCGAGGATGAGCATGTTCGGGCCGGTGCGGCAGCCCGCACGCCAGGTCGAGGCGCTTCTGCATGCCGCCCGAGCGTTCCTGTACGGGCCGGTCGGCGCTCTCCGACAGCCCCACCGACTCCAGCACCTCGCCGGCCCCGGCCTTCGGCCGCCGCTTCGGTACGTGGGAGAGAGCGGCCTCGATCTCGGCCTTCTCCCGGCCGGTGAGTATGGAGGAGCCCCTGGTCGAGGCCCGCTGGGCGCCGTGGCCGATGCGCCGGTGCACCTCTCCGGCCGCCCGCACCACGTCGAACCCGCACACCCGTGCGGTGCCGCCGCTCGGCGGCAGCAGCGTGGACAGCATCCTGATGGTGGTCGTCTTGCCTGGCCCCGTTGGGGCCGAGCAGGCCGAAGACCTCGCCGGCCGGGACCGCCGGCGCCAGGCCGGCCACGGCGGGCCGGTTGCCGTAGGAGCGGCTGAGAGCCGTGGTGTCGATGATCAGACCCATTGTTCGCCCATCGCCAAATGGCTAACGAAGCCATTGAGTAACTTGGCGATGGAACGGGTCAACGGCCGTTCAGATCAGCTTGCGCAGCCGCAGCAGGTCGCCGAAGCTCGCGTCGATCTTCACCCGCCCGCCGAGCAGCGCCCGCGCCAGCTCGAGCTTCCCGTCGACGAGCGCGATCAGGTCGTCGCTCACGATCGTGAGCTTGACGTCGGTGGCTTTCCCGTCCGGCGGCGGCAACTCCGTGAACGGGTCGAGCCCCCCGTGGTGCAGCCGGCCGTAGAAGGTCACGTCGAGGTCGGGAACCCGGCAGCTCACCGTGCGCTCCACCACATGCTTGGCCCGGTCCTCCTCGCCGACCTCGTCGAACTGGGCGACGAGCTTGACCAGTGCCGCCCGGCACTCCTCGACGCTTGCCATGATGCGCATCCCTTCTTTCCCTTTGCGGACGGTAGCGTTCCACATCAGTAGCACCCTCGTATGCCCTTCAACGCGTAACACGCCTGCCAAGGTCCCGGGTGCTCCCGGGACGCGTTACGGTCGAGTCATGAGTGAGCTGCCGGAGGGGACCGGCGACGAGGGGGTCGATGCCATCGTGGCCGGTCTCGGTCGTTTGGGCGAGATGCCCGTGGCCGAGCACGTGACGGTTTTCGGCGAGGCGTTCTCAGGGCTCGAA
Source organism: Nonomuraea sp. B12E4 (assembly GCF_039871825.1). Lineage (NCBI taxonomy): Bacteria > Bacillati > Actinomycetota > Actinomycetes > Streptosporangiales > Streptosporangiaceae > Nonomuraea > Nonomuraea sp. B12E4. Next base: position 10,212 of record NZ_JBDPME010000007.1, read on the forward strand.
GCCGCACTCGAACGCGCCCCGCTCGAACAGGCCACACCCGGACCCCCCGTGCCGGGACCTCCCACCTCCAGACCTCCCACGCCCGGACGGACCTGGCACGGCCCGGGCGAGCCCCCCGAGCAGGCCATGGGACACCCGTGAGCCGCAGACTACGCCTCGACAGCGAGCTGGTGCGGCGCGGGCTGGCCAGGTCGCGCGAGCAGGCCGCCCAGCTCATCGACGCCGGCCGGGTCAGCGTCGGGGGCCAGCGGGCGCACAAGTCCGCCACCCAGGTCGACACCGCCTCCGCCATCGTCGTCGCCGCCGGCGACGGGCCCGACTACGTTTCGCGGGGAGCGCACAAACTGCTCGGCGCGCTCGACACGTTCGAGAAGCTGCCGGTGGCGGGCCGCCGCTGCCTCGACGCCGGCGCCTCCACCGGCGGGTTCACCGACGTGCTGCTGCGCCGCGGCGCCGCCCACGTGCTCGCCGTGGACGTCGGCTACGGCCAGCTCGCCTGGTCGCTGCGCAACGACGAGCGGGTGACGGTCATGGAACGCCTCAACGTGCGCGATCTCACCCCCGACCTGGTCGGCGAGCCGCCCACGCTGGTCGTGGGCGACCTGTCGTTCATCTCCCTGCGGCTCGTGCTGCCCGCCCTGGCCGCGGTCGCCGCGCCCAGGGCCGACTTCGTGCTGCTGGTGAAACCGCAGTTCGAGGTGGGCAAGGAGCTTGTGGGAGCGGGTGGTGTGGTGCGCGACCCCGAGTTGCGCGCGGGGTCCGTGCGCGAGGCGGCCGCCAAGGCACAGGAGCTGGGCCTGTCCGTGCGCGGTGTGACCGCCAGCCCGTTGCCTGGACCCTCCGGAAATGTGGAATATCTACTTTGGCTGGGCAAGGGAGAGGGCGAGCCGCCGGTCGCCGACCTCGAAACCGAGATCCAGCGTGCCGTCGCGGAAGGGCCGCAATGAACCGGACCGTTCTGGTCGCCGTACACACCGGGCGTGACGCCGCGGTAGAAAGCGCCCGCCTGGTCATCAACCGGCTGGTCGACGCCGGTATCAGCGTCAGAGTGCTCGACACAGAGGCCGGGGAGATCGGCTGCGCCGGAGCCGACGCCGTGCCCGGCGACCCGAGCGCGGCCAAGGACGCCGAGGTCATGATGGTGCTCGGCGGCGACGGGTCGCTGCTGCGGGCGGCCGAGCTGGCCAAGCCCGCCGGCACCCCGCTGCTCGCGGTCAACCTCGGGCACGTCGGTTTCCTGGCCGAGGCCGAGGTCGCCGACCTGGCCGCGGCGGTGGACAGCGTCGTCGCGGGCCGCTACGACGTCGAGGAGCGCATGACGATCGATGTGCTCGCCCGGCAGAACGGCCGGGTGCTGGCCGACACGTGGGCGCTCAACGAGGCCACCGTGGAGAAGCAGGAGCGCATGCTGGAGGTGGTCGCCGAGATCGACGGCCGGCCGCTGTCCCGGTGGGGGTGCGACGGCGTGATCTGCGCCACCCCGACGGGATCGACGGCCTACGCGTTCTCCGCCGGCGGCCCGGTCGTGTGGCCGGAGGTCGAGGCGCTGCTCATGGTGCCCATCAGCGCGCACGCGCTGTTCGCCCGGCCGATGGTGGTCTCGCCGCGTTCCACGCTGGCCGTGGAGATCCTGCCCGACACGCCCGGCGGGGTGCTGTGGTGCGACGGCCGCCGCCGCTTCGACCTTCCCGCGGGTGCGCGGGTCGAGGTCCGCAGGGGCGCCGAGCCGGTACGCCTGGCGCGTCTGCACGGCGTGGAGAGCACGGGCGCGCCCTTCACGGACCGGCTGGTGGCCAAGTTCGAGCTTCCCGTGCAGGGGTGGCGCGGAAGGGTGCGACCCTGAGTCAATGGAGGGGAGAACGCGTAGGATCACCTGGGCGCAGGTGTTCGGAAAACGATCCGTGTGACCATAGACACGGCAGGAACGGGAGTGGGCAGTGCGACCAAGGGTCGAGGAGGTCCGCATCCAGGGGCTCGGCGTCATCGACGAGGCCGTCCTCGAGCTTTCGCCGGGCTTCAACGTGGTCACCGGCGAGACCGGCGCGGGCAAGACGATGGTCGTCACCGGGCTCGGGCTGCTGTTCGGCGGCCGGGCCGATCCCTCGCGCGTCAGACCGGGGGCCGACCGGGCGGCCGTCGAGGGCACCCTGGTCATCGAGCCCGGCGGGCGCGTCTACCAGCAGGTCGAGGACATCGGCGGCGAGGTCGATGACGGCGAGCTGATCATCTCCCGTACGGTCTCGGCGGAGGGCCGGTCCCGGGCCTGGCTCGGCGGGCGCACGGTGCCCGTCGGCACCCTGACCTACCTGGCCGACGACCTGGTGGCGGTGCACGGGCAGATGGACCAGCAGCGGCTGCTGCAGCCTGCCAGGCAGCGCGCGGCGCTCGACAGATACGCGGGAAACGACCTGGTCAAGCCGTTGCGGGCGTACTCGCAGGCGTACAAGCGGCACAAGCAGGTCGGCGCGCTGCTCGACGAGCTGACCACCAAGGCCAGGGAGCGCTCGCAGGAGGCCGACCGGCTGCGCTTCGGGCTGGAGGAGATCGAGAAGGTCGATCCCAAGGCCGGCGAGGACGCCGACCTGCGTGGTGAGGAGGAGCGGCTCTCCCACGCCGACGCCCTGCGCAGCGCCGCGACCAGCGCGCACACCGCGCTGCTCGGCGACCCGATGGAGGCGGCCGGCAGCCCGCACGACGTGATCTCCCTGCTCGGCGAGGCCCGGGCGGCCGTGGAGGCCGTACGCGACTTCGACACCCAGCTCGCCGGGGTGGCCGACCGGCTGGCCGAGGCCGGTTACCTGATCTCCGACGTGGCCACGGACCTGGCGGCGTACGCCGAGTCGATCGAGGCCGACCCCGCCCGGCTGGCGGCGGTGCAGGAGCGCCGCTCGGTGCTCTCCGGACTGATCAGGAAATATGCCGAGGACAGCGCCGGGGTGCTGGCCTGGGCGCAACAGGCCGCCGCCCGCCTGACCGAGCTCGACGGTGACGACGAGCGCATCGAGGAGCTGACCCGCGAGCATGAGGAGCTGACGGTCCGGCTCACCGAGCTGGCCGGCGAGCTCACCGCGGTGCGCGAGGCGGCCGCCGAGCGGTTCGGCGAGGCGGTGACCGAGGAGCTGACGGCCCTGGCCATGCCACACGCCCGGGTCGTGGTGGAGCTCAGCCGCAGCGAGGAGTTCGGCCCCGAGGGCGTCGACGAGGTGGAGCTGCGCATGGCCGCGCATCCCGCCGCGCCGCCGCTGCCGCTCAACAAGGGCGCCTCCGGCGGTGAGCTGAGCCGGGTGATGCTCGCGATCGAAGTGGTGTTCGCCGGCGCGGACCCGGTGCCGACCTTCGTGTTCGACGAGGTCGACGCGGGTGTCGGCGGCAAGGCGGCGGTCGAGATCGGGCGCCGCCTGGCCCGGCTGGCCCGCACCGCGCAGGTGATCGTGGTCACCCACCTGCCGCAGGTCGCGGCGTTCGCCGACCAGCATCTGGTGGTGGAGAAGGCGAGCGACGGCAGCGTCGTGCGCAGCGGTGTCGTCACCCTCAACCACGAGGGACGCGTACGCGAGCTCTCCCGCATGCTGGCCGGGCTGGAGGACTCCGAGCTGGGCCGTGCGCACGCGGAAGAACTGCTGGGGCTGGCGGCCGCGGACAGGTGATCCTGTGTGACATAGCGGACACGCCGCGTAATGCGTGGCCCTCGCGGTGTTTCGCTCTGGCAGGATGGTCTTGATGAAGGTTCCGGGAAGCAAGATGCCGGGCCTCCGCAGTCGGAAGGTCAGTGACCTTCCCGGTGTAACGGCAGTGGCGAGAGTCGACCGGCGCACGAAGAGGCTTACCAAACGCCTCCAGCCCGGTGAGATAGCGATCATCGACCACGTCGACGTCGACCGGGTGAGCGCGGAGGCGCTTGTCGCGTGCGGAGCGGCGGCCGTGATCAATGTGGCCGCCGGCATCAGTGGGCGCTATCCCAACCTGGGGCCGCAGATCCTGCTGGAAGCCGGCGTGCCGTTCGTCGACAACGCCAGCCAGGAGCTGTTCGAACGGGTCAGGGACGGCGACGTCATCCGGCTCTACGACGGGGTCGTCTACCTCGGCGACGACATCGTCGGCAAGGGCGACCCGCAGAGTGTCGAGGCCGTCGAGGCGGCCATGGCCGAGGCCCGGGCCGGGCTCGCCGTCCAGATCGAGGCCTTCGCCGTCAACACGATGGAATACGTGCGTGGCGAGGGGCGGCTGCTCATCGACGGCGTCGGGGTGCCGGAGATCCGCACCCCCCTGGAAGGCCGGCACGCTCTCATCGTGGTGCGCGGCTACCACTACAAGGAAGACATCGCCACCCTGCGGCCCTACATCCGCGAATACCGTCCCGTCCTCATCGGCGTCGATGGCGGGGCCGACGCGCTGCTGGAGGCCGGCTACCTGCCCGACGTGATCGTGGGCGACTTCGACTCGGTCTCCACCAAGGCCCTGACCTGCGGCGCCGAGCTCGTCGTACACGCCTACCGGGACGGCAGGGCGCCCGGGCTCGAGCGCGTGCACCAGCTCGGCCGTGAGGCGGTGATCTTCCCGGCCACCGGCACCAGCGAGGACATCGCGATGATCCTCGCCGACGACAAGGGCGCCGGGCTGATCGTCGCGGTCGGCACCCACGGCACGCTGGAGGAGTTTCTCGACAAGGGGCGCTCCGGCATGGCCAGCACCTTTCTCACCCGTTTGATCATCGGCAGCAAGCTCGTCGATGCCAAGGGCGTGAGCAGGCTCTACCGTAGTCGCATCTCCACACCGCAGCTGCTGTTGCTCGTGATCACCGCGCTGATCACGATGGGTGTGGCGCTGTTCTCCTCGGACATCGGCCGCACCTGGCTCAACGGCTTGCAAGACGTCTGGAACGCGTTCATCTTCTGGCTGGTCGGACTCTTCTCGTGATCGATTTCCGTTATCACCTCGTCTCCATCGTCGCGATCTTCCTGGCGCTGGCGGTGGGCATCGTCATGGGCACCACGCTGCTCCAGGAGCCCGCCATCGAGCTGGCCAAACGGACCAGCGACGAGCTGACCAATGCCAACAACGACCTCCGGTCCGAGCTCGACACCCTGAGCGGCAGGGAGGCGGGCAACGACACGTTCATCGCCGCCGCGCAGCCGGACCTGGTGGCAGGCGAGCTGACGGGCCAGCGCGTGCTGCTGATCGAGACGCCCGGCTCCAGCACCACTTACCGGGAGGCGGTGCAGCAGGCGCTCAGCCAGGCGGGCGCGGAGTTCTCCGGACGCGTCACCTTCACGGAGAAGCTCCTCGACCCGAAGGGCACAGGCGTCATCGACGGCCTGGTCAACCAGCTCAAACCGGCCAACATGACGTTCCCTGCCACCGCCACCGCCTGGGACAGAGCCGCCACGCTGCTCGCCGCCACCTACCTCACCACCGACCAGGCCCAGGCGGGGACACCCAACACCACCACCGCCGGCGTCACCACCGCCTTCGAGACGGGCGGGCTGCTCAGCAGCGAGGAAGAGCCTGACAAGCGGGCCACGCTCGCCGTGATGATCGCTCCCGAGCGGCCCTACGAGGGCGAGAACGCCGAGACGCAGGCGGGTGCGCTCGCCTCCCTGATCAACGGCTTCGACGTGGCGGGCAAAGGCACGGTGCTCGCCGGGACCGTCCCCACCACCGCCGCCCCCGGCGACGCGATCGGCGTCGTACGCGACGACAGCGACATCTCCAAACGGGTGTCCACCGTCGACACCATCGACATGCCCATGGGCCGCATCGCGACCGTCTACGCTCTCCGGGAGCAACTGGATGGGCGGGCCGGCCAGTACGGCATCGGCAAGGGAGCCTCCGCGACCGTGCCCGCGATGACGTCCGCCACCCCGTCCCCCACCACCCAGTCAGGGAGCTGACACATGCCTGCCAGCCGGGCCCGAGGCCTGCTCTACGCGCTCGCCGGTGCCGCGATCGGCGCTGTGGCCGCCCGGGCCGCCTACACGGCGTTCACCCGCAACAGGCCGGCCGAGCTGAGCGGCCGCTGGACGCGTAAGAACCACCGGGGCGAGCCCATCACGCTGCTCGAAGGGCCCGCGTTCGTGGCCGGCACCGGCGCCGCCGCCGCGCTCACGCCCGGACTGCCCGGCCGGCTGCGCCTGGCCACCCTGGTCGCGGGGGTCGGCAGCGGCGCGCTCGGCGCCTACGACGACCTCTACGGCACCACCTCCACCAAGGGCTTCAAGGGCCATCTGACCGCGCTCACCCGCGGCGAGGTCACCAGCGGGGCCGTGAAGATCCTCGGCATCGGCGCCACCGGGCTCGCCGCCGCCGCCCTCGTCTCCCGGGGGCCGGTCGACACCCTGGTCAACGGCGCGACCATCGCCGGCGCCGCCAACCTCGCCAACCTCTTCGACCTGCGGCCCGGCCGTGCCATCAAGGTGGGCCTGCTCACCGGTGGGCCGCTGCTCGCCGCGTCGCTGTTCCGCGGCTCGCCGGCCTCCGCCGCGCTGGCCGCCGTCCCGCTGGGGGCCGCGGCGGCGCTGCTGCCCGAGGACCTCGGCGAGCGCGCCATGCTCGGCGACGCCGGTGCCAACGCCCTCGGCGCGCTGCTCGGGCTCGCCGCCGTCACTCAACTTGGCCGGCCCGGCCGCTACGCCGTGCTGGGCACCGTCATGGCGCTGACCGCCGCTGCGGAGAAGGTCAGCTTCACCAAGGTCATCGCCGGAAACCCGGTGCTCAACCGCCTCGACATGCTCGGGCGCCGCCCGGTCGATTAGTGCCGTCGTCACCTGGCAGGCGTTCTGGTTCCGACGTCTGGTGGGGTTTGTACGGTCGTTCGGCGGGTTCTGTTCGGTTGTCTGGCGAGCGGTTGGCGGGGTTGCCCTGCGAGGGTTCTGTGCGGTCGTCTGGCGAGCGGTTGGTCCGGTCGCCGGGCGGGGATTTGGTGTGGTCGCCCGGCAGGCGGTCGGTGCCGCCCCCAGGGGCTTCGTGCTGTGACCCGGCAGGCCGCCGGTGGCCTTGCGGGCGTTCCCGGGTGGAGCGCCGGTCGCGGACTGTCGGTGTGGCCTGCCAGGATGTCTGCGTAAGCGTGTTCGAGGACGGTGCCGGGGAGGCCGGGTGGGGATCGTGACGACGCGGGGCGTGGCGGGTGGCGCCATGCTCATCGGAGCGATCACCGTCCTGGCGCGCGTCGCCGGCTTCGCCAAGCAATATGCCTTCGCCCAGACGGTCGGCACCAACTGCCTGTCCACGGCCTACATGACGGCCAACCAGCTGCCCAACATCGTGTTCGAGGTGGTCGTCGGCGGGGCCCTGGCGGGGATGGTCGTTCCCGTGCTGGCCGGGCGTTCGGCCGCCGAGGACGCCGTCGTCCCGGGCGAGCGGGCGGGACGGATCAGCTCGGCGCTGCTGACCTGGGTGGTCGTCGTGCTGGTGCCGCCGGCCGTGCTGACCGCGCTGTTCGCCGGGCCGATCATCGGGCTGTTCTTCGGCACGGCCATCGACGGCTGCCAGGACGCGGCCGCGGTGACGGCGGTCGCCACCCGCATGCTGGTCGTCTTCGCCCCCCAGATCCCGCTTTACGGCGTCGCCGTCGTGCTCTACGGCGTGCTGCAGGCGCACAAGCGGTTCGCCGGGCCGGCGGCCGCTCCCCTGGTGTCCAGCATCGTGGTCATCGTGGCCTACCTGCTGTTCGTGCCGCTCAGCGGTGGGGTGACGGATCCCGCCGCGGTGCCGGGACCGGCCGAGCTGGCCCTGTCGGTGGGCACCAGCCTGGGGGTGCTGTCCCTGGTGCTGGCCGTGATCGGGCCGACGTCCCGGCTCGGGCTCCGCTGGCGGCCCACGTTACGGTTTCCCGACGGGGTGGCCGGGCAGGTGCGCCGGCTCGCCGCGGCCGGGATGGCGGCGCTCCTGGCGCAGCAGGCCGCCATGATCGTGGTGCTGATGTTGTCCAACAACCTGATCGGCATCGGGGCCATCACCGTCTACAACTACGCGTGGGCGATCTATCTGGTGCCCTACGCGGTGCTGGCCGTGCCCATCGCCACCAGCGCGTTTCCCCGGCTGTCGGCGCAGGCCGACGACCCGGTGGCTTTCTCGGCGCTCGCGGCGCGGACGACGCGGGCCGTGGTGCTGGTGTCGGGGCTGGCCGCCGGGGTGCTGGCCGCGGCTTCGGGGCCCGGTGCTGTGGTGTTCCTCGGGTTCAAGAGCGAGGTGCCCGCGCCGGACCTGGCGGTGGCCATCGCGCTGTTCGCGCCGGGGTTGGCGGGTTACGGGCTCATCGCGCATCTGAGCCGGGTGCTCTACGCGGCCGGGCGGGGGCGGCAGGCGGCCACCGGGACCGTGGGGGGGTGGCTCGTGGTGATCGTCGCGCAGACCGTGTTCGTGCCGGTGTTCCCCGACGGATGGAAGGTGGGGGGCATGGCGCTCGGGATGAGCGTGGGCATGAGCGTGGGCGGGGGAATGCTGCTCGCGTCCGTGGTGCGGGCGCGGGGGAGCGGAGCCGTGGCAGGGTTGCCGCGGGCCGCGGGCGCGGCGGCGGCCGGAGGGGTGCTGGGATACCTGGCCGGGGCCGGTGTGGTGGGGTGGCTCGGGCTCACTGGCATCTGGCCGAACGTGGCGGCCGGCGTGGTGGCTGTCGTGGTGGCGCTGGCGGTGGGGGTGGCGGTCGTGGCGCTGGTGGACCGGGAGGACGCCGGTGCTGTGGCCGGGCTGTCGCGTCGGGGTGCGGGCGGCGGCTGAGCCGTGCGTGGGGGACGGCCGCCGGGCCGTGGTGTGAGGCTGGGCCCTGGTGCTGTGATCGCGTCACCTGGTCGTTGGAAGAGTGCTAGTGATAGGTGGTGCGGCGTCTGAGTGGGTGCCGCGGGCGTGTGCTGTGGCCGCTGGGAGGGTGTTGCGGCTGCTCTGCGGGCGGGGGCGCGTTCGATCGGGCGGGTGTGGGAGAAGGAGCTGGTTGTGCGGGTGGCCTTCGTGCTGGGGACCACGTCCGGTGGGACGGGACGGCATGTGCGGACTCTGGTGGAGGGGCTGGTGCGGCGGGGGCATCAGGTGCTCGTCGTCGGGCCGGGGAGCGTGGAGGAGCTGATCGGCTTCGCCGGGGCCGGGGCCCGGTTCGTGGCGGTGGCCGTTTCCGATCGGCCGAATCCCGGGCGGGATCTGCGGGCCGTGCTCGCCATCCGGCGGTTGACGCGCGGCGCCGACGTCGTGCACGCGCATGGGTTGCGGGCCGGGGCGCTGGTGGCGCTCGGGAGGAGGCTTGGGCGCGGTGGGCCTGCCGGGGCGCGGTCACAGCCCGGCCGAACGCGAGGGCGCCCCGGCCGGGGGCAGAGGCTGGTGGTGACGTTGCACAACGCGTTGACGGCCGGGGGGTTCGTGGGGGTCGTCTATGGGGTGCTGGAGCGGATCGTGGCGCGGGGGGCCGACCGGGTGCTCGTGGTGTCGCCTGACCTTGGGGAGCGGATGGCCGCGTTGGGGGCCAGGGAGGTGACGGGGGCCTTGGTGGGGGCGCCTGCGCTGCCGCCGGCCAAGCGGACCCCTCAGGAGGTCAGGGACGAGCTGGGGGCGGGGGACCGGCCGCTGCTGGTGACCCTCGCGAGGCTCGCGCAGCAAAAAGGGCTGGAGACGCTGCTGGACGCCGCGGCGGGGCCGTGGGAGGGGCATGCGGAGCCGTTGTTCGTGATCGCGGGGGACGGGCCCCTGCGGGGGGCGTTGCAGGCCAGGATCGACGCCGAGGGGCTGCCCGTGCGGCTGCTCGGCTACCGGGACGATGTGCCCGACCTGCTGGGGGCGGCCGAGGCCCTGGTGATGCCGAGCCGGTGGGAGGGGCAGCCGCTGACGTTGCGTGAGGCGCTCATGGCAGGGACTCCAGCTATTGCCACCGATGTGGGGGGAATCTCAGAAATTTTGGGAGATGCCGGGATCCTGGTCCGGTACGGGGACGTCGCCGGGCTGCGTGAGGCCGTACGCGAGCTGCTCGTGACGCCGGGAACTGCGGAAAGGCTCGCGGCGGCGGCCGCGCGGCGGGGACGGGAGATGCCCGGCGACGACGACGTCGTGGAGGGCGCGCTCGCCGCCTACCCCAGATGATGATCCACGGGATGGCTAGGTGGGCCCTGAGCGTTCTCATATACTGCGTGGGTTAGGGGAGGGGAGTATCCCTTCGCGACAGCCTCGTCATCACGGTGCAGCCCCGCTCCACGGGGCCCCCGGGGCTGTCGGTCCGCAGGCAAGGCGTGCGGGCGGGAGAGACCTCCGGCAGTGATTTCGTGCATGCCGGAGGTTTGAGTGACCGTACCTGTGTGGGCCTGGATCGCCGTCATCGGCGGCCTGCTCGTTGTGATCGCCATTGACCTGTGGATCGTCGATCGGGGTGAGGCCCGAGAGTTCTCCATGCGGCAGGCGGGATTCTGGGTGACGTTCTACGTCATCCTTGCCGTGATCTTCGGGGTGCTCATGTGGGCCACCTTCGGAGGGGAGAAAGCCGGTGAGTTCTTCGCCGGCTACATCACCGAATACAGCCTCAGCGTTGACAACCTGTTCGTTTTCCTCATCATCATGAGCAGGTTCGCGGTGCCGCGGGCCTATCAGCACAAGGTTTTGCTCGTCGGCATCCTGCTCGCGCTGGTCATGCGCGGCATCTTCATCGCGCTCGGGGCGGCGGCGCTCGAGCGGTTCAGCTGGCTGTTCTACGTCTTCGGCGCCTTCCTCGTCTACACCGCGATCAACATCGTCCGCGACCACCTCAAGGGCACGGAGGAAAAGGTCCCCGAGAACGTCGTGCTCAGGTGGGTGCGCCGGGCCTTCCCCACCACCGACGGCTTCGTCGGCTCCAAGGTGACCGTGAAGATCGACGGCAGGCGCATGGTCACTCCGATGCTGATCGTGATGGTGGCGATCGGGAGCACCGACTTGTTGTTCGCGCTCGACTCGATTCCGGCGATCTTCGGACTTACCAAGGACCCCTTCATCGTCTTCACCGCGAACGCGTTCGCCCTGATGGGGCTACGTCAGCTCTACTTCCTGCTGGGCGGCCTGCTGCAGCGGCTCGTCTACATCAGCTACGGTTTGGCGTTCATCCTCGGATTCATCGGGGTTAAGCTGGTTCTGGAGGCGTTGCATGCCAGCCATGTCTCCTGGGCGCCCGAAATTCCCATCTGGGTCTCGCTCTCGGTCATCGGTGCCACCATGGTCATCACCACTGTGGCGAGCTTGATCAAGGCCCGTACCATCGCGCGCAAGGGCGAGGAGCCGCACCCCGAGCAGGTCTAGCGAAAGGGGCTTCGAGGCGCTTTGCTTGTCCAGTTGTGCCGTGTAATAGTGGGTAGTTCTGTAACATTACGGCAAAGCGCCCAGTCCGTCACCACCAAAGGTTGTACGTGTCAGACGATTCTGCTAAGCCGAGCCGCCTGAGGCTCGCGCGCGGGGTCTCCCCGTGGCTCTTCCCGACCGCGGCCGCGGCCGCCGCCACCGCGCTGCTGACGCGCAAGGACCGGCGATGGGCACTCGCGGCGGTGCCGCTGAGCGCCCTGACCGGTGGCATGCTCTGGTTCTTCCGCGACCCCGATCGCATTCCCGGTGAGGGACGGGTCCTGTCACCCGCCGACGGCGTGGTGCAGAGCATCGACCCGTGGCCGGACGGCCGTACCAGGGTGGCGATCTTCATGAGCCCGCTGAACGTGCACGTCAACCGTGCCCCTCTTGCGGGAAATGTCGCATCCGTGCAGCATGTGCCAGGTGGGTTCGTGCCGGCTTTCAACAAGGACAGCGACCAGAACGAACGCGTGGTGTGGCATTTCGAGACCGCGCTCGGTGATATCGAGATGGTGCAGATCGCGGGCGCCGTGGCGCGCAGGATCGTGCCGTACCTGAGTGCCGGCGCCAAGGTCGCGCAGGGCGAGCGGATCGGGCTCATCAGGCTCGGTTCGAGGGTCGACATCTATCTTCCGGAAGGCATGTCCCCCGCGGTGTCCGTGGGGGACAAGACGGTTGCGGGGGTGACCAGAATTGACCGCGGCTGACGCCGGCGGCTGGCAGGCGGACGAGGAAGAACCTCGCGGTCCCGTGGGCAAGGCGTTCCGCCTGTCCGCCGCGGACTCGCTCTCGCTGGGCAATGCGGTATGCGGCTTTCTCGCCGTGTGCGTGCTGGCCAACTCCGCCATCCAGCAGCTCCAGGTCGACGGCGGTCGCTTCACGCCCGTTCCGAGCTACTTCGCCACCGCCATCGTGCTGCTGCTCATCGGCGCGACGTGCGATCTGTTCGACGGCTTGGTGGCGCGGCGGTTCCGTGCCTCCGCGATGGGCGCCGAGCTCGACAACCTGGCCGATGTGATCAGCTTCGGGTTCGCGCCCGCGTTCATGATCGTGATCTGGGGCGGGTTCACCAAGCAGGTGCCGTTCATGGCCGTGCTCGCCGCGGCGGCGGCCGTGCTGGTCGCCGGGGTCGTGCGGCTGGCCAGGTTCGCCTGTGTCAAGACCAAGAGCGGCGACTTCATGGGGCTGCCCATTCCGATGGGCGCCATGTCGGTGATCTCCATCGTGCTGCTGTTCCAGCCGAGCTTCTGGTCGCTGCTGGCCGTGCTCGGCGTGGCCTGGCTGATGGTCAGCCGGATCGAATACCCCAAGCCGAAGGGGCAGCTCGCGGCGATCGTGCTGGGCTGGATCATGGTGAACGTGGCGTTCCTGGCCGTATGGGTGGCCTGGCCCGAGGGCGGCGACCTGCCGATCAAGATCGGCGCGTCCATGCAGATCGCGCTCGTGGCGGCGATTCCGCTGCGGATGCTCTTCTACAAGCGTGAGCAGCGCCGGGAAGCCGATCGCATCAACCACTAACGGGATTTTTCGCCGTACTTCGGCTTTGATGGAGCCATGTCGGTTATGCCCCGCGAGCACACGCGCACGTACTTCCTCGGCAAACTGGCAGAGGAGCTGGAGCGGCGCGGGCTGACGGCCACGCTCCGGTCCTATCCGCTCGTCCTGCGGATCAGCGATCCGGACACTCTCATGCTGGCCGAGACCGTGGACTGCGTGCCGCTCTCCGAAGGGTGGTTCTACCGGTGGTCCTGGGGCGAGCTCGTCGGCCTGGCCGACGATCCCGCCCTGGCGGCCGAGCGGATCGTGCACGTCCTCACCGCTCGTCAGTGAACGCGGTGGGTCGTCGTCGGCGTACGTGGGCGGCGGCCAGGATCGTACGCGTCCTGGCCGCGCGTCATTGGGGGCCTGGGGCGGCTACCAGCCCCGGGCTTTCCACTCCGGCAGGGAGGGGCGCTCGGCGCCCAAGGTGGTGTCCTTGCCGTGGCCCGGGTAGACCCAGGTGTCGTCGGGCAGGCGGTCGAAGATGCGCTCGACCACGTCGTTGTAGAGCTGGGTGAAGCGCTCCGGGTCCTTCCAGGTGTTGCCGACACCGCCGGGGAACAGCGAGTCGCCGGTGAACAGGTGCCACCCCGCCTCCCCGGCGTCGTAGAGCAGGGCGATCGAGCCCGGCGTGTGCCCGCGCAGGTGGATGACCTCCAGGCTGACCGGGCCGACGGTGACGGTGTCGCCGTTTTCCACCAGGCGGTCCACCGGCAGCGGCAGGGGATCGGCGTCGAGCGGGTGGGCGATCACCTGGGCGCCGGTGACCTTCGTCACCTGCGGCAGCGCCTGCCAGTGGTCTCCGTGCTGGTGGGTCGTGACGATCGAGCCGATCGGCTGGTCGGCTATCAGGGCGAGCAGCCGGTCGGGCTCGGCCGCCGCGTCGATGAGCAGCCCTTCGCCGGTCTCGGTGGAACGCAGCAGGTAGGCGTTGTTGTCATACGGCCCCACGGCGAGCTTGCGGATGGTGAGTCCGGGCAGCTCGCGGACGTCGGCGGGGCCGCCGACCTGGACGTCACCTGTGTAGGTCATGGATAGTCCTTCGGGGGCGTCGTGGGCAGATCGGCCGGGGCGGGCATCGTCAGCCACGGCGGCGGCTCCGGAAGAGCGCCGGCCTCCGCCTCCGGCGTGAACGACTGTCTCATGGGGACCAGCGTAACGCCCTCACCGTGTGATCTTCCGGTGAGCCATGCCAGCAGGTCGGCCGGGTTTCCCGCGACGACGGGCCCCGTGCCGAGGTCGCGCCACCGGCCGGCGACCTCGGCCGGCGGGTGCGTGAGCACGATCTCGCTCACCGTGCTGCGGGTGTGCGGCCAGCAGGCGCGGCAGTCGTGGAGTTCGCGCCGGACGAACGGCTCCGGCCAGTCCGCGGGGCCGTATCCGGCGTCGAGGTCCACGTGGTGCAGGCCGATCTCGCGTAGCCGGCGTACCAGGCCGGATGCACGGGTGGGCGGAGCCCCTCCACCGGCGCCGACCAGGCGTGCTCGGGCAGGTCGCGGATGGCGGCGGCCAGGCGGGCGGCGCTGTCCGTCAGGTCGGCCAGGTGCCGGGCGGCCGGCTGGGCGGCCGTGGCCTCGACGGCGGCGGCCCTGGCCGCGTACGAGGCGTACTGGGGGTTCTGATGCCGGTTCTGGCCCAGGTCAGGAGGTTGAGGTGGGAGCCGGCGTTCTGGGCGACGTGGCTGAGCACGTGGCCCCGCGTCCAGCCGGGCAGGCGGGAGGGGGCGGCGATGTCGGCGTCGGACAGGGTGGCGGCCGTGGCCAGGAGCCGGTTGGTGGCGGAGGCGAGCTCGGCCCGCAGCTCGGGTAGGACGCTCATATATGGATATTTCCCTATTTGGGGCCTGCAACAGGAGGTGGGCATAAAGCCGCAGGCCAGCTGGTTCCCTGGGGAAGGGCGCCTACCTGGGTGGCAGATGGCCGTAACCTGTGGGGGACGGATTTTCGGGGGCCGCAAGGCCGGCCACCGAAATTGTCGGAGCCCCCGTCTACCATCCCCCGTGGACCTATCCGCCTTTCGACTTCCGGGATCGCCGTGGCAGACCGCTTGGTCGTGCGTGGAGCACGAGAACACAACCTCAAGGACGTCTCGCTGGACCTGCCGCGAGACTCGCTGATCGTCTTCACCGGCCTGTCCGGCTCCGGCAAGTCGAGTCTGGCCTTCGACACGATCTTCGCTGAGGGCCAGCGGCGCTACGTGGAGTCGCTTTCGGCCTACGCGCGCCAGTTCCTCGGGCAGATGGACAAGCCCGACGTCGACTTCATCGAGGGCCTGTCGCCCGCGGTGTCCATCGACCAGAAGGCCACCAGCAAAAACCCCCGCTCGACCGTCGGCACCATCACCGAGGTCTACGACTACCTGCGCCTGCTGTGGGCACGCATCGGCAAGCCGCACTGCCCGGTGTGCGCGCGGCCGATCGCCAGGCAGACGCCACAGCAGATCGTCGACCGGGTGATGGACCTGGAGGAGGGCACCCGCTTCCAGGTGCTGGCGCCGGTGGTGCGCGGGCGCAAGGGCGAATACGCCGAGTTGTTCCGCGAGATGCAGACCAAGGGGTTCGCCCGGGCCCGGGTCGACGGCACCGTCGTGCGGCTGGAGGACCCGCCGACGCTGAAGAAGTACGAGAAGCACGACATCGAGGTCATCGTCGACCGCCTGTCGGTCAAGGACTCGGCGCGGCGCCGGCTCACCGACTCGGTCGAGACCGCGTTGCAGCTCTCCGGCGGCACGATCACGCTGGAGTTCGTCGACCTGCCCGAGACCGACCCCAACCGCGAGCGCTTCTACTCCGAGCACCTCTACTGCCCCTACGACGACCTGTCGTTCGAGGAGCTGGAGCCGCGCTCGTTCTCGTTCAACTCGCCGTTCGGGGCCTGCCCCGAGTGCACCGGCCTGGGCACCAAGATGGAGGTCGACCCGGACCTGGTGGTGCCCGACCCCGAGCGCACGCTCGGCGACGGCGCGATCCACCCCTGGTCGGGCGGCCACACCAGCGAATACTTCGTCAGGCTGATCGAGGCGCTCGGCCACGCGGTCGGGTTCACGCTCGCCACGCCGTGGGAGAAACTGCCGAAGAAGGCGCAGAAGTCCCTGCTGTACGGCCACGACGAGCAGGTGCACGTGCGCTACAGCAACCGTTTCGGCAGGCAGCGCTCCTACTACACCAACTACGACGGGGTCATCCCCTGGGTGCAGCGCCGGCACGCGGAGGCGGAGAGCGACGCGGCCCGGGAGCGGTTCGAGGGCTACATGCGGGAGATCCCGTGCCCCGCCTGCAAGGGGGCCAGGCTCAAGCCGGTCACCCTGGCCGTGACGGTCGCCGGAAAGTCGATCGCCGAGGTGTCGCACATGTCGATCGGCGAGTGCGCGAAGTTCCTGGCCGCGCTCAAGCTGTCCGACCGCGACATGCAGATCGCCGAGCGGGTGGTCAAGGAGATCAACGCCCGCCTGGGGTTCCTGCTCGACGTCGGCCTCGACTACCTGAGCATGGACCGCGCGGCGGCGACGCTGGCGGGCGGCGAGGCGCAGCGGATCAGGCTGGCCACGCAGATCGGCTCCGGCCTGGTCGGCGTCCTGTATGTGCTGGACGAGCCGTCCATCGGCCTGCACCAGCGCGACAACATGCGGCTGCTGGACACGCTGATCCGGCTGCGCGACATGGGCAACACGCTGATCGTGGTCGAGCACGACGAGGACACCATCGCGGCCGCCGACTGGGTGGTCGACATCGGGCCCGGCGCCGGTGAGCACGGCGGCCAGGTCGTCGTGTCCGGCACCGTGCAGGACCTGCTGACCAACGAGGATTCGCTGACCGGGCAATACCTGTCCGGGCGCAGGAGCATCGCCGTCCCCGCCAAGCGCCGCAAGCGCGACAAGAAACGGCAGATCACGGTCAAGGGGGCGAGGCAGCACAACCTGCAGGGGGTCGACATCGACTTCCCGCTGGGCGTGTTCACGGCGGTCACCGGGGTGTCCGGGTCAGGGAAGTCCACGCTGGTCAACGACATCCTCTACAGCGCGCTGGCCAAGGAGCTCAACGGGGCGCGCACGGTGCCGGGGCGGCATTCGCGGATCAACGGCATGGACCAGGTGGACAAGGTCGTCCACGTCGACCAGTCGCCCATCGGGCGGACCCCGCGCTCCAACCCGGCCACCTACACCGGGGTCTTCGACCACGTACGCAAGCTGTTCGCGGCGACGTCCGAGGCGAAGGTGCGCGGCTACCAGCCGGGGCGGTTCAGTTTCAACGTCAAGGGCGGGCGCTGCGAGGCGTGCGCCGGCGACGGCACCATCAAGATCGAGATGAACTTCCTGCCCGACGTCTACGTCCCCTGCGAGGTCTGCCAGGGCGCCCGTTACAACCGGGAGACGCTGGAGGTCCACTACAAGGGCAAGACCATCGCCGAGGTGCTCGACATGCCGATCGAGGAGGCCCTGGGCTTCTTCGAGGCGATCCCGGCGATCAAGCGGCACCTGCAGACGCTCAACGATGTGGGGCTCGGATACGTACGGCTGGGGCAGCCCGCCACCACGTTGTCGGGCGGTGAGGCGCAGCGCGTGAAGCTGGCCTCCGAGCTGCAGCGGCGGCAGACGGGGCGGACGATCTACGTGCTCGACGAGCCGACCACCGGGCTGCACTTCGAGGACATCCGGCGGTTGCTGGGGGTGCTCGGGCGGCTGGTGGACAGCGGTAACACGGTGATCGTCATCGAGCACAACCTCGACGTCATCAAGACCGCTGACTGGATCATCGACATGGGGCCCGAGGGTGGGTCCCGGGGCGGGACGCTCGTCGCCAACGGGACACCGGAAGAGGTGGCGCTGGTGGAGGGGAGCCACACGGGGCGGTTCCTGCGGAAGATCCTGGCGTTCTGAGCGTTGTGAGGTCTGCGCGTTCTGAGGCCTGAGAGGTACACCCCCGCGCTGGGCGGGCGTGGGGGTGGCGGCCCGTCGGGTGAGGTGGGTGGCGGGCCGCTCGGCGGGGTTTCTGGAGCGCCTCGGGTGGCGGTGGTCAGCGGGTGGCGCGGCTGGCGGCGGTCAGCGGGGCCGCGCGGCGGCGGCGCTTGGCGGCCTCGCCGCGCTCGAGCCACCACTCCGCCACCAGCAGCGGCAGGACCCAGCCCAGCCAGGCGCCCATCGCCGACACCGTGGAGGTCATCAGGGCCTGGTCGCCATGGAACGTCGTGTCCAGCTGCGGCGACAGCGTGATCATGAACACGACACCCCAGAGGCGGTTGGTGATGATCGACATGGTCAGGGCGAAGCTGCGCACCATCCAGCGGCGGTGGTCGACGAACCTGCGCTGCCTGGCCATCCGCCAGCCCGCCAGCGTGCAGCCCAGCCAGAGAAGCGCCAGCATGACGTCGCTGATCATCGTGACCGGGCCGAACGGGGTGGCCGCACCCACCACCAGGCCCATCAGGCCGGCGGGGAGGCAGCCGCCGAAGACGTACACGCGGCCGATCATGCGGTGGGCCCGCGGATAACGCTGGCGGAACCACGGCCAGATCTGCAGGCAGCACGTGATCATCGCGATCGAGCCGAAGACGACGTGCAGGGAGAGCATCACGAAGTGCGGCGGGAAGAAGTCGGGGGCGGGCACCCGTGACTGGGCCGGATCCATCGACAGGTATGGCGGCAACGAGAACGCGATGAAAACGGCGGCCACCACCGCCAGCGGCGCGATCCACGGGCGACGCCACCATCGAGGGCCGGTTCGGCCTCGGGCCGGCCGGTCCGGGGAGGCTGGGGGAGGGGTGACGGAGGCAGGGGTCGTCGCAGAAGTCATGATCGTAGCCTGGGGTGCGCCGCTGACCGTCCACGCACCATGCGCTGACGGGCGTGACGCCGCGCCGTGCGACGGCGTTGCGAACGGTCAGCGGGACGGCGGGTTCGCCGGGGCTGTCGGGCGGTGTACCCGATCGGGGGACCGAGGGGTGGCGGTCATAAAGTTGGGGGTGTGGCAGTGGCTTGACCTGCAGGGGGTCAGCGGCGACGTGGAGGGTCGGCAACACGATGACGGTGACGGAGCGGGGCGGAGCCATGCCCGGAGACGGATCGTACGGGCGGCGCGAGATGCTGGGGGCGGCCGGGGTCGCGGTGTGCGGGGTGGCGCTGGCGGGATGCGGCACGGATGATGCCAAG
The DNA here is from genome assembly GCF_039871825.1 of Nonomuraea sp. B12E4. Lineage (NCBI taxonomy): Bacteria > Bacillati > Actinomycetota > Actinomycetes > Streptosporangiales > Streptosporangiaceae > Nonomuraea > Nonomuraea sp. B12E4. Next base: position 29,178 of record NZ_JBDPME010000007.1, read on the forward strand.
GCTCGGCCGAACATCAAGGGCAAGGTCATCGCCAAGGTGGCCGACGTGCCCGTGGGCGGCGGGAAGCTGGTCGAGGACCTGAATGTCGTGGTGACGCAGCCCACGCAGGGTGTCTACAAGGCGTTCAGCGCGACCTGCACGCACAAGGGCTGCAAGGTCGGCACGCCGAAGGACAACGTGATCCGCTGTCCTTGTCACGGCAGCGAGTTCGCCGCCGACAGTGGCAAGCCCACCAAGGGGCCCGCCACCGCGCCGCTGGCTTCGTTCCAGGTCAAGGCGGAAGGCGACGGCATCGTGGTCGTCTGAGCAGGCCAATGGGTAATTGTGCGTAGTCACCCCGATTGGGTGCGGGCAGGCTGAACCGGCGCGAGGGCGCCGGCCGTACCTGAAGTAAGCACCACATTGGGAGGACGTACGATGACGGAAACAACGCGCCGGGCGATGATGCTCAGTGCCGGAGGCACCGGGCTCGCAGCGATTCTGACGGCGTGCGCGAGTTACGGCGTGCCGACGACGGACGTGGCCGTGGAGAGCCCGGCGGCGGCGGAGGAAGAGACGGCGTCGTCCGACGCTCCGAAGAAGAAGGCCGCGAAGAAGGCGCTGGCCGACACCGCGGACATCCCCTCGGGCGGCGGCAAGGTCTTCGAAGGGCAGAAGATCGTGGTCACGCAGCCGACGGACGGGGAGTTCAAGGCGTTCACGGCCATTTGCACCCATCAGGGTTGTACGGTCGCCAGCGTCTCGAACGGGACCATCAACTGCCCGTGCCACGGCAGCAAGTTCTCGATCGAGGACGGATCCGTCGCCAACGGGCCCGCGAGCGAACCGCTCGAGGAGAAGAAGATCACCGTGGACGGTGACAAGATCAGACTGGCTTAGCCCGCACTTCATGAAGGTTTGCTTAGCCCGCGTCTCATGAATTTCTCACCTGGGTGCGGTTGGGTGAGTCGCATGGGAGATGACCTTCAGAGCCGCCGAGTGATGATCGCGAGCGTGGGAGCGGGTGGCCTGGCGCTGGCGATCTCGGCTTGTGGCGGCGGGACCGACACCGCACAGCCGGCCGGCAGCGCCCCGGCATCCAGCCCGGCATCCAGCCCGGCGTCGAGCGCTCCTGCGTCCAGCGTGCCGGAGGCGGGTGGCGCGGCACTGGCCAAGACCGCCGACATCCCGGTCGGCGGAGGTGCGGTCTTCAAGGATCAGAAGATCGTGGTCACGCAGCCGACGGACGGAGAGTTCAAGGCGTTCACCGCTGTCTGCACTCATCAGGGCTGCACGGTCGCCGACGTCGCGGACGGGACGATCAACTGTCCCTGTCACGGCAGCAAGTTCAACATCGCCGATGGGGCGGTCGCGAACGGGCCGGCCGACAAGCCGCTGGCGGAGCAGCAGATCAAGGTGGACGGAGACCAGATCACACTGGCCTGAGCCTGAGCCCGGGGATCGAGCCCGGGGCTGGGGCTGGGTCTGAGCCCGAGTCAGGGTGGAGCCGGCCGTAGCGTGATCCGGTCATGCCGGGCCCTTGCCGGCGCAGCATGGCCGGATCGCTCGGTTTGGGCAGGAGGGTGTGGTCGCGTCGAGGTTGGTATCTGGCTGGGGAGGTGGGCCGGCGCGCGGTACGGGGCGGTGGAGGTCGGCCGTCGTGCCGGATTGAGAGGCCCATCATGCCGGGGAAGTTGTGGCGGGCCGGCTTGTCGGTGGGGGCTACTAGGCTTTGGGCGTGGGGAGATCAGCAGGTAACACCTTGAGTTTCCGGCCCAAGCCGGGGTCGATTCCCGAGTCTCCGGGGGTCTACCGGTTCCGCGACGCGCACGGCCGGGTGATCTACGTGGGCAAGGCCAAGAGCCTGCGTCAGCGGCTCAACTCCTACTTCGCCGATTTCGCCGCGCTGCACCCGCGCACCCGGTCCATGCTCGACACCGCCGCCGACGTCGACTGGACCGTGGTCGGCACCGAGGTCGAGGCGCTGCAGCTCGAATACTCCTGGATCAAGGAGTTCGACCCGCGCTTCAACGTGAAATACCGCGACGACAAGTCCTATCCCTATCTCGCGGTCACCATGGGCGAGGACTTCCCGCGGGTGCAGGTCCTGCGCGGCGCCAAACGCAAGGGCACCCGCTATTTCGGGCCCTATTCGCACGCGTGGGCCATTCGGGAGACCGTTGACCTGCTGTTGCGGGTGTTTCCGGTGCGTACGTGCAGCGCGGGGGTGTTCAAGCGGGCGGGGCAGATCGGCCGGCCGTGCCTGCTCGGCTACATCGACAAGTGCTCGGCGCCGTGCGTCGGCCGGGTCACCCCGGAGGAGCACCGCGCGCTGGCCGAGGACTTCTGCGACTTCATGGCGGGCAACACCAGCCGGTTCATCAGGCGGCTGGAAAAGGAGATGCGCGAGGCCGCCGGCGAGCAGGAATACGAGCGGGCGGCCCGGCTCCGTGACGATGTCCAGGCCCTGCAGCGTGCCCTGGAGAAGCAGGCGGTCGTGCTCGGCGAGGCCACCGACGCCGACGTGATCGCGCTGGCCGAGGATCCGCTCGAAGCCGCCGTACAGGTCTTCTACGTGCGCGGCGGCCGCATCCGCGGGCAGCGCGGCTGGGTGGTCGACAAGGTCGAGGAGACCTCGCCCGGCGCCCTGGTCGAGCAGTTCCTGCTGCAGATCTACGCCGAGGCCAGCCCCGAGTCGATGCCCCGCGAGGTGCTCGTCGGCGCGCTGCCGCCCGACAGTGAGGCGGTCGCCGAACTGCTGACCGAGCAGCGCCAGGCCCGCGTCGAGGTGCGCGTGCCACAGCGCGGCGACAAGAAGGCGCTGATGGAGACCGTCGAGCGCAACGCCAAGGAGTCGCTGGCACAGCACAAGATCCGCCGCGCCAGCGACCTGACCACCCGCAGCAGGGCGCTGCAGGAGATCGCTGACGCCCTCGACCTCGACCAGGCGCCGCTGCGCATCGAGTGTTACGACGTCTCCCACCTGCAGGGCGAGAATGTGGTGGCCTCGATGGTGGTGTTCGAGGACGGCCTGGCCCGCAAGAGCGAATACCGGCGCTTCGCCGTCAAGACCAAGGAGGGCGACGTCGCCTCGATCCACGAGGTGATCCTCCGCCGGTTCCGCCGCTACCTGGAAGAACGTTCCGCCACCGGCGAACTCGCCCCCGACGACGATGCCGCCAGCGGGCCGATCGACCCCGAGACGGGCAAACCACGTAAGTTCGCCTACCCCCCCAACCTCGTCGTGGTCGACGGCGCGGGGCCGCAGGCGGCGGCGGCGCAGCGGGCGCTCGACGAGCTCGGCATCGACGACGTGGCGGTGTGCGGGCTGGCCAAGCGGCTGGAGGAGGTCTGGCTGCCGGGCGACGACCAGCCAGTGATCATGCCACGTTCAAGCGAGGGCCTCTACCTGCTGCAACGCGTGCGAGACGAAGCACACAGGTTCGCCATCACCTACCATCGATCCAAGAGGTCGAAGACGGTGAAGGAGAGCGCGCTCGACAACGTGCCCGGCCTCGGCCCGGCACGCAGGCAGGCGTTGCTCAAGCACTTCGGTTCCGTGAAAAAACTGCGCGAGGCCACTGCCGCGGAGATCTGCGAGGTCCCCGGCATCGGTCCGTCCATAGCCGAGGTCATCGTGTCGACGCTGAAGGGAGAGGCACCTTGATCTCGCCAGGAGGCCCGGGGAGGGCACTGAAATGAACACCAGTGAGGCGGCCGAGCCGGGCGGGCAGAGCGAGACGACGAGCAGCGAGCGGGCGTTCGTCATCGTCACCGGCATGTCCGGAGCGGGGCGGAGCACCGCCGCCAAGGCGCTGGAGGACCTGGGTTGGTTCGTCATCGACAACCTGCCACCCGGGCTGCTGTTCGCCATGGCGGAGGAGGCGGGCAAGGTCAAGCTGGCCGCCGACAAGGTGGCCGCCGTCGTCGACGTACGCAGCCTGGCCTTCACCACCGACCTCAACGCCGCCATCGAGGAGCTCGAGGCGCGCGGCGTGCGGGTGCGGGTGGTGTTCCTGGAGGCCAGCGACGAGGAGTTGGTGCGCAGGTTCGAGAATGTCCGCAGGCCGCACCCGCTGCAGGGCGAGGGCCGCCTGGTCGACGGGATCACCCGCGAGCGGGGGATTCTGCGCGAAGTACGCGCCAACGCCGATCTTGTGATCGACACCTCGTCCCACAACGTGCATGATCTACGTAACAAGATCGTCGCGTACTTCGGTGGGGAGGACCGGCCGGGATTGCGGGTCAACGTGGTGTCGTTCGGGTTCAAATACGGGCTGCCGGTGGATGCGGACCTCGTGGTCGACTGCCGGTTCCTGCCCAATCCGCACTGGGTGCCCGAACTGCGGCCGATGAACGGGCTCGACGCCCAGGTCCGCGACTACGTGCTCGGACAGCCGGGGGCCAAGGAGTTCCTCGACGCCTATGAGGAGGTCCTGCGGGTGGTCGCCGCCGGATACGCGCGCGAGGGCAAGAGCTATGCGACGCTCGCGGTGGGCTGCACGGGCGGCAAGCACCGCAGCGTGGCCATGGCCGAGCAGGTCGCCGCCCGATTGCGCGACCGCGAAATGGAGGTCCAGGTGAGTCACCGGGATGTGGGGCGGGAGTGACGGATGAGCACTTCTCGGCATCGGCGTCGGCGCATCCGCTAAACGACGGCCCACCCGGCGCACGACTGCATCATGGCGGGTCGTCCGTTGAACAGGCGCGTCTTGAGGGGTCGTACCTGTTGGATGGGGGGATCGGGCCGCGTGTGGTGGCGCTGGGTGGCGGGCATGGGCTGTTCGCCTCGCTGTCCGCCTTACGAGTCGTCACCGACCGGCTGACCGCCGTGGTGACCGTCGCCGACGACGGCGGGTCCAGCGGGCGGCTACGGCGCGAGCTCGGCGTGCTGCCGCCGGGCGACCTGCGCATGGCGCTGGCCGCGCTGTGCGGTGACGACGAGTGGGGCAGCACCTGGAGCGAGGTCGTGCAGCACCGCTTCCGCAGCGAGGGCGAGCTGCACGGGCACGCCGTCGGCAACCTGCTGATCGTGGCGCTGTGGGAGTTGCTCGGCGACCCCGTGACCGGGCTCGACTGGGTCGGGCGGCTGCTCGGCGCGCACGGGCGGGTGCTGCCGATGGCCTCGGTGCCGCTCGACATCGTGGCCGAGGTGGAGCTCGACGGCGTCATCTCGATCGTGCGCGGGCAGGTCGCCTGCGCGCTGACGCCCGGCCGGGTGCAGGCGATCTCGCTGGTGCCCGAGGACCCGCCGGCGCGGCCCGAGGCGGTCGCGGCGGTGCTGGACGCCGACTGGGTGGTGTTCGGCCCGGGGTCGTGGTTCACCAGCGTGCTGCCTCACCTCAAGGTGCCCGAACTGGCCCGGGCCCTCCATGAGACCAAGGCCAAGCGGCTCGTCACCCTCAATCTGGCGCCCCAGCCGGGCGAGACCGACGATTTCTCCCCCCAGCAACACCTGGAGGTGCTCCGGCAGCACGCTCCTGATCTGGCCATCGACGTCATACTCGCCGACACCGGGATCGTCGACGATCCCGGAGCCCTGGAGAAGGCGGCGGCGGCGCTCGGCGCGCGGCTCGTCATGGCGGACGTGGCCGCCGCCGACGGCTCGCCCAAGCATGACCCACGACGTCTTGCCTCCGTCCTGGACGAGATTTTCCTCCAGAAGCGTTGATCCTGGTCGGCGTGGCGCGAAGGTGCGAGAGACTGACGTGAGCCGGTCTGAATGGGGGAGAGGACTTACGCATGGCCATGACAGGTGTGGTGAAAGACGAGCTGAGCCGCCTGCCGGTGCTGAAGCCGTGCTGCCGCAAGGCGGAGGTTTCGACGCTGCTGCGGTTCGCCAGCGGTCTGCACCTGGTGGGCGGCCGGATCGTGATCGAGGCCGAGCTCGACACCAACGCCACCGCACGGCGACTGATCAAGGACATCGGCGAGGTGTTCGGGCACAAGGCGGAGGTGCTGGTGCTCGCGCCCGCAGGGCTGCGCAAGGGCTCGCGCTACGTCGTACGGGTCTACCGTGACGGCGAGGCGCTGGCCCGTCAGACGGGCCTGATCGACAACCACGGCCGCCCGGTGCGCGGGCTGCCCCGCCAGGTGGTGGCGGGGGCCGCCTGCGACGCGGAGGCGGCCTGGCGCGGGGCGTTCCTGGCGCACGGGTCGCTGACCGAGCCGGGGCGGTCGATGTCGCTCGAGGTCACCTGCCCGGGGCCGGAGGCGGCGCTGGCCCTGGTGGGCTCGGCGCGGCGGCTCAAGATCCACGCCAAGGCGCGTGAGGTGCGCGGCGTCGACCGGGTCGTGGTGCGCGACGGCGACGCGATCAGCGCGCTGCTCACCCGGCTCGGGGCGCACGACAGCGTGCTGGCCTGGGAGGAGCGGCGGATGCGCCGCGAGGTGCGGGCCACCGCCAACCGGCTGGCCAACTTCGACGACGCCAACCTGCGGCGTTCGGCTCGTGCCGCGGTGGCGGCGGGAGCGCGGGTGCAGCGCGCCCTGGAGATCCTCGGGGAGGAGGCGCCCGAGCATCTGGTGGTGGCCGGGCGGTTGCGGGTGGAGCACAAGCAGGCATCGCTGGAGGAGCTGGGGCAGATCGCCGATCCGCCGCTGACCAAGGACGCCATCGCGGGGCGCATCCGGCGGCTGCTCGCCATGGCCGACAAGCGGGCCTCCGACCTGGGCATCCCCAACACCGAGGCCAACCTCACCGTGGACATGCTGGCTCCTTGATCGGCGGTTCCTCGAGGGCTGATCGCCGATGGCGGGCAACCGTTTCTGGTGCCGGCGCGTGATCGCCGATGGCTGGCGACGGTTTCGTGGTGCTGTCAAAACCTGTCTTTTACGGCAGGGCACGGTGGGCCGCACGCGCCGACGTGGGTGGCCGTCCGTCCTGGCCGGTCGTGAAGGCTCACGGGGCGCTCGCCGTGACGAGCGCACTGTGGGCCGGGTGTTCCGTGACTCGTTGACCACAGAGGCATCGGACCGGTGGCGCCATCCGGACCTGGGAGCGCCGGGTTTGGGCGGGGGTGGGCGCGGCGATGGGTGGGGTATGGCCAGTTGGTGATGTTGGCCGCGCCCCGCCGTGGGCTAGTCGCGGGCGGGTCTGCGGGGGGTGAAGAGATCGGTCTTCGGTGGTTGGGCGGGCTCGAAGGGGGCCCGGTATTCGGGATCTGGGGGCTCCGGGTCGGCCGGGGGTGACTGGGTGCGGCGTACGCGGGCCACGCGGAGCGTGAGCAGGACCAGCGCCGCCAGGGCGGCCACCGCGATGTAGAGCCAGGCCGCCCAGGTCTCGGTCAGGGGAGCCTGGTAGCGGGACAGGGCGGTGGGGAGGCCCTCGGTGAAGTTGGGCACCGTGACATCGGTCAGCTCGGCCGGGGCGCGCTGGGTGGGTGGGGTGCGCAGGGCCGTGCCGGTCATGATCGACGAGCCGGCGATCTGGCCCGCGATCACGGCGCCGCCCGCGTACAGCGCCGACAGGGGAGGAAGGACGATGCTGCGCGGGCGTACCGCGCCCATCGCGAACGCGATCACCAGGGCGATCACGAGAGACAGCGCGAGGGAGAGGGGCAGGCCGTTGCCGAACGACGTGGCGGCACCCGGCAGGCGGTCCTGGAACAGGACCGCAGCCCCCAGCGCGGCCGCGCAGATGAGCGCGGCGAGCAAGCCTACGAGTAGTCCGGGAAGCAAGCCGGACCTGTTATGCGACATCTCAGCCCCCAGAGATTTGCTTGAACTTACTACGACGAGTCGGGCACTTTACTCGAATCGGGCAAAACGTGTCTCGTGAACTGTCATTCACAGCACGGGGCCGAAGTGGTCTAAACCAATTCAGGTCCGATAAGGTTCGTGGTTGAGGTTTCAGCCCGCGATCTGGTAACGAGGGGATCGGTTCCTGTGAGCATCCGCGTAGGCGTCAACGGCTTCGGCCGCATCGGCCGCAACTTCTGGCGCGCTGTCGCCGCCAGTGGCAAGGACATCGAGATCGTCGCGGTCAACGACCTGACCGACACGGCGACGCTCGCGCACCTGCTGAAGTACGACAGCATCCTGGGCCGCCTCCCTTACGAGGTGAAGGCAGCGAGCGATGAGATCACCGTCGACGGCAAGGCCATCAAGGTCTTCGCCGAGCGCGACCCGGGCAAGCTGCCCTGGGGTGACCTCGGCGTCGACGTGGTCCTGGAGTCCACCGGCCTGTTCACCGACGCCACCAAGGCCAAGGTGCACGCCGAGAACGGCGCCAAGAAGGTCATCATCTCCGCCCCGGCGAAGAACGAGGACGTCACCATCGTGATGGGCGTCAACGAGGGCGCCTACGACCCGTCCAGCCACACGATCGTCTCCAACGCCTCCTGCACCACCAACTGCCTGGCGCCGATGGCCAAGGTCCTGCACGACACCTTCACCATCGAAAAGGGCCTGATGACCACCATCCACGCCTACACGCAGGACCAGAACCTGCAGGACGGCCCGCACAAGGACATGCGCCGCGCCCGCGCCGCCGCCCTCAACGTGGTGCCCACCTCCACCGGCGCGGCCAAGGCCATCGGCCTGGTGCTGCCCGAACTCAAGGGCAAGCTCGACGGCTTCGCCATGCGTGTGCCGATCCCCACCGGCTCGGCCACCGACCTCACCGTCGACGTCAGCCGCGAGGTCACCGTCGAGGAGGTCAACGCCGCCGTCAAGGCCGCCGCCGAGGGCCCGCTCAAGGGCATCCTCAGCTACACCGAGGACGAGATCGTCTCCTCCGACATCGTCACCGACCCGGCCTCCTGCATCTTCGACGCCGGCCTCACCAAGGTCATCGGCAACCAGGTCAAGGTCGTCGGCTGGTACGACAACGAGTGGGGCTACTCCAACCGCCTGGCCGACCTGATCCAGTTGGTGGGCCGCGACCTCTGATGCAGCCATGCATTGAGCGGACAACGCACCGGCTGACTTCTCGGGGCGCGTGCCCCGCCGAAACAGGAGCATGAGCATGCGCACGCTCGACGATCTTGACGTGAAGGGCCGGCGCGTGCTCGTGCGCGCCGACCTCAACGTCCCGCTTGACGGGGAGACGATCACCGACGACGGCCGCATCCGGGCGTCGGTGCCGACGATCAAGGCGCTGATCGACAAGGGCGCCAAGGTCGTCGTCTGCGCCCACCTGGGCCGGCCCAAGGGCGAGGCCAATCCGAAATACTCGCTCAAGCCGGTGGCCCGGCGCCTGGGCGAGCTGCTCGGCCAGGACGTGTCCGGCGCCGCCGACGTGGTCGGCGACAGTGCCCGTGACACCGTGGACTCCCTGCAGGACGGCCAGGTGGCCCTGCTGGAAAACCTGCGCTTCGAGCCGGGCGAGGAGTCCAAGGACGACGCCGTGCGCGGCGCCTTCGCGCGGCGGCTGGCCGGGCTGGCCGAGCTCTACGTGGGTGACGGCTTCGGCGCGGTGCACCGCCGCCACGCCAGCGTCTACGACGTGCCCAAGCTGCTGCCGCACGCGGCGGGCGGGCTGGTCGTGGCCGAGGTCGAGGTGCTGAAAAGGCTGACCGAGGAGACCGAGCGGCCCTACGTCGTGGTGCTGGGCGGCGCCAAGGTCTCCGACAAGCTCGGCGTCATCGCCAACCTGCTGACCAGGGTGGACAGACTCCTGATCGGCGGCGGCATGGCCTACACCTTCCTGAAGGCTCAGGGGCACGAGGTCGGCAAGTCGCTGCTCCAGGAGGACCAGCTCGACCAGGTGCGCGGCTTCCTCGCCGAGGCGGTGCGGCGGGGCGTGGAGCTCGTGCTGCCCGTGGACGTGCTGGCGGCGGTCACGTTCGCCGCCGACGCCGAGCACGAGGTGGTCGAGGCGACCGCGATCCCGGCCGACCGGGAGGGGCTCGACATCGGGCCCAGGACGCGCGAGCTGTTCGCGACCAAGCTGGCCGACGCCAAGACCGTGTTCTGGAACGGGCCCATGGGCGTGTTCGAGTTCGACGCGTTCTCCGGCGGCACCAGGGCGGTGGCCGAGGCGCTGATCTCGCAGACCGCCGACGGGGGAGCCTTCACCGTGGTCGGCGGCGGCGACTCGGCGGCCGCCGTACGGAAGCTGGGGCTCTCCGAAGACGGTTTCTCGCACATTTCCACCGGTGGCGGGGCCAGCCTCGAATACCTTGAGGGCAAGACCCTGCCTGGACTCGCGGCGCTGGAGGAGTGAAGTGGGCACGGAGCGGATCCGACGCGGAAGACCGAGGGACGAGGCGTTCCGTGGCACGAGCGAGGAGTGGTGAGCGACCAGTGAGCACCCGCAAGCCGCTCATCGCCGGCAACTGGAAGATGAACCTCAACCACCTTGAGGCCATCGCGCTGGTGCAGAAGCTCGCCTTCGCGCTCAACGACAAGGACTTCGACAAGGTGGACGTGGCGGTCCTGCCGCCGTTCACCGACCTGCGCAGCGTCCAGACGCTGGTCGACGGCGACCGGCTCAGGATCGCCTACGGCGCCCAGGACCTCTCCCAGCACGACGCCGGTGCTTACACCGGTGAGATATCGGGCGTCATGCTGGCCAAGCTCGACTGCACCTACGTAGTGGTCGGCCACTCCGAGCGCCGGCAATACCACGGCGAGGACGACGATCTGGTCAACGCCAAGGTGCAGGCCGCCGTGCGCAACTCCCTGACCCCGATCCTGTGCGTGGGTGAGGGGCTGCTGGTGCGTCAAGCGGACGGACACATCGCGCACTGTCTTGGACAACTCGACGGCGCGCTGCGCAAAATCACCGCCGAGCAGGCAAAATCGATTGTAGTGGCCTACGAGCCGGTGTGGGCGATCGGCACCGGCGAAGTGGCCACCCCCGAGGACGCCCAGGAGGTCTGTGGGGCACTGCGAGCCAGACTCGCCGAGCTCTACGACGCCGAAGTGGCCTCGGCGGTCCGTATCCTTTACGGAGGCTCGGTGAAGTCAGGCAATATCGCAGGGATCATGGCTCAACCCGATGTGGATGGCGCGCTCGTGGGCGGTGCCAGTATCGACGCCGGGGAGTTCACCAAGATCTGCCGTTTCTCCGATATGCCCGGCTAACTGAGTCGTTCTGGGGGTGCGACTTGACAACAGGCCGTACCCTCAGAAGGCAAGTCTGAATCGTCACGCGTAACAGAGCATTGAAGGAACAGGCATACCGTGGAAATCGGAATCTCCATCGCCCTCATCCTGGCGAGCGGTCTCATGATCCTGCTCGTGCTGCTCCACAAGGGCAAGGGTGGCGGCCTGTCTGACATGTTCGGCGGCGGATTCTCGTCGAACTTCGGTGGTTCCTCGGTGGTGGAGCGCAACCTCGACCGGCTGACCGTCATCACGGGCACCGTCTGGTTCGTCTGCATCATCGCTCTCGGCCTTCTCATGAGGCCCTGAGCAAACAAGTTAACGCGTGACAGTGATTCTCCCCCCGTGTCCGTACGCGGGGCGATCTAGCGAGGAGTTCATCCGTGGGTAGTGGCAACGCGATCCGTGGCAGCCGTGTCGGCGCCGGCCCGATGGGGGAGGCCGAGCGCGGCGAGGCAGCTCCGAGAGTGCGGGTCTCGTTCTGGTGCGCCAACATGCACGAGACGCGCCCCAGTTTCGCCAGTGACGCGGCGGTCCCCGAGCTGTGGGACTGCCCGCGCTGCGGCCTCCCAGCCGGACAGGACGAGGAGGCCCCGCCTGCCCCGCCTAAGAACGAGCCGTACAAGACGCACCTGGCTTACGTGAAGGAGCGCAGGAGCGACAAAGACGGCAAGGCGATCCTCGAGGAGGCACTGGAGCGCCTGCGCAACAACAAGTCCCCCTGGTAGTTCGGAAGTCGGCCAAGGGTCCCGGGTGCTCGTCTCCGGGGCCCTTCGCCGTGCCTGGGGCCGTTCCGGGCGCGTCTTCGCGGGTGGGGCCTTACCAGGTGCGCGGATCGAAGGGTCCGGCGAAGGGTGCCGGCCGGGCGTGTCGCCGGTATGGACGGTGCCGCCACGGAGGGTGGCGGCGGTGCGGACGGTGGCGGCGTGTCGGCCGGTCCAGGGCCGGGTGGGCCCAGGGGGAGTCAGGGGCGTTCGTGGACTGGGTTGCCGTCTATGAAGGTCATGCGTACCTGGGTTGTCCAGATTTCGGCCGGTGGTAGGTCGAACGGATTGCGGTCCAGTACTGCCAGGTCGGCTGGGCGGCCGGGCTCGATGGTGCCGGCCGGCGAGTGGTTGATCCAGGCCGAGCCCGCCGTGTACGCGGTCATGGCCGTGGTCAGGTCGATGCGCTGGCCGGGCAGGAACGGGGTCTGCGCGGTCGGGTAGCCGGCGTGCACCGAGCCGCCCGGCTCCGTGCGGTTGACCGCGACGTGCATGCCCTGCAGCGGGTCCGCGCTGGAGACCGGCCAGTCGCTGCCCGCGCAGCAGCGGGTGCCGTGCGCCAGCAGGTCCGCGAAGGGATACTGCCACGACGAGCGCGGCTCGCCCAGGAACGGCAGCGTCAGCTCGTCCATCTGCGCGTGGTGCGTGGCCCACAGCGGCTGCAGGTTGGCCGTGACGCCCAGCGCGGCGAAGCGCGGCACGTCGGAGGGTTCGATGATCTGCAGGTGGGCGATGTGGTGGCGGTTGGCCGGATCGGTGCCCTCGAAGCTGTCCAGGGCCTCGCGTACGGCCCGCTCGCCGATGGCGTGGAAGTGCACCTGGAAGCCGAGCCGGTCGAGCTCGGCCACGTACTGCTTGAGCTTGGCGGGATCCACGTACGACAGGCCCGTGCCGCCGCACAGGCAGTAGGGCTCCAGCGTGGCGGCGGTGAAGTTCTCCGTGATGCCGTCCTGCATGATCTTGACGGATCCGGCGCGGAAGCGGTCCAGGCCCTCGGCGGCGGCCCGGCGCGCGATCAGGTCGTCGATCTGGTCCGACCCCCGGGTCCGGTCCCACCACAGGGCGCCCACCACGCGCGCCCGCAGGCTGCCCGAGCGGGCCGCCGCCAGGTAGGTGGGCAACTGGTCGTCCGAGCCCGCGTACGAGCCCACGATGGCGTCCTGCCACCCGGTGATGCCCAGGGAGAACAGGTGGGCCTGGGCGTCTGCCAGGGCGTCCAGGAGGTCCTGCGGGGTCGGGCGGGGGGTGAGCAGGCCGACGAGGTCCATCGCGCCCTCGTGCAGCACGCCGGTCGCGGCGCCGGTGGCGTCGCGCTCGATCCTGCCGTCGGCCGGGTCGGGGGTGTCCCTGGTGATGCCGGCCCGTTCGAGGGCGCGGGTGTTGACCCAGGCGGCGTGGTGGTCGCGCTGGATCAGGTAGGCGGGCCGGTCGAGGAAGTCGAGGTGGTCACGATGGGGGAGGCCGTCAGGAAAGGCGGACATGTCCCAGCCACCGCCATCTATCCACTCTTTATCGCGATTTTTCGCGGCATAGTCGGCGATCTTCGCCAGATATGCATCTAGGCCGAAATCCTCTGACAAATCGCACTTTGCGCGTTCCAATCCCGCCTGAACCGGATGCACATGCGCGTCCACGAACCCCGGCGCCAGCAAACCCCCGTTCAGGTCCACCGTCTCGTGCGGCAGGCGCGCGAGCTCGCGCTCCGGCCCCACCTCCGCGATCACGCCGTCCCGGACGAGCACGGCCTCGGCCAGGACACCTTTCGGGGTGAAGACGTGCCCTCCCCGGAAGAGGATGTTCATCGGGGCCTCTCTTTCTGCGGTCGCTCGCCGCCGGCGTGATCTCGCGGGCGGATCCTTCCGTTAAAGTGTGCCGGTGATCGAGGAGCTGCTGCCTGCGGGGGTGCGCGCGGCCGAGGTCTTCGACGACGAGCTGCCCGTCGAGCTGTTTCCCGAGGAGGCGGCGCTGATGGCCGGCTCCTCGGAGCGGCGGCGCAGGCAGTTCGCCAGCGTGCGGGGGTGCGCGCGCCGGGCGCTCGGTGAGCTGGGCGTGGCGCCGGTGCCGTTGCTGCGCGGGAAGAACGGCGCCCCCCGGTGGCCGGAGGGCGTGGTGGGCAGCATGACGCACTGCCGGGGCTATCGCGCGGCCGTGGTGGCGAGGGCGGAGCACCTGGCGGCGGTCGGCATCGACGCCGAGCCCGCGCTGCCGCTCCCCGAGGGCGTGCTCGGCCTCGTCACCGGCCCCGAGGAGCGCGACATGCTGGCGCGGCTCCCGGGCCGGGCCCCGCTGGACCGGGTGCTGTTCTGCGCCAAGGAGGCCCTCTACAAGGCGTGGTTCCCGCTCACGCAGACGTGGGCCGGTTTCAGGGACGCGGCCGTCGAGATCGAGCCCGGGGGCGGTTTCGCCGCCCGCATGCTGCTCGACGCCTCCGGCCGCGCTCCCGAGGTCTTCCGTGGCCGGTGGTCGGTGCGTGAGGGACTGATCCTCACCGTCGTGACGGTGGCGCGTTGAGCGTGGTGCTCCCCCCTGGCGACAGCCGGGCGTGGAGCGCTGTGGCGACCTCGGTGAGCCGGTCCTGGGGGAAGAAGTGGCCGCCCGCGAACTCGACCAGCTCGAAGCCCGCCCTCGTGTAACGGCTCCACTCCCGGCCGAGGGCGGGCGTGGCCAGGCGGTCCTCGGTGCCGTGCCAGGCCACCAGGTCGACCGGCAGCGGGCCGGCGTCCAGGTCGGGGTGATAGCCCGCGATGAGCCGCAGGTCCGCGCGGAGCGAGGGCGTGAACAGATGGCGCAGCGGGCTCGTACGCAGCATCGGGTGGACCGCGCCCATCCGGGCCAGCGCGTCGAGCATGGCGTCGTCGTCCAGCGCGAGCAGCGGGGCGAACACCGCCGCCGAGGAGTGGTGCGGCGGCCGTGATCCCACCACCAGCACGAAGTCCGGCCGGGGCAGGCTCCCGTCCAGGCCGACACGGGCGGCGATCTCGTACGCCAGCAGGCCGCCCAGGCTGTGGCCGACCAGCGCGTACGGCTGCCCGGATGCGACCTCCGGGGCCAGCTCGGCGGCCAGGCCGAGGAGCGAGCCGTCGCCCCGCCCGCGCCGGTCGATCACGTGGACCGGCAGCCCCAGCCGATCCCGCCAGGCCCGGAACGAGGCCGCCGAGCCACCGGCCGGCGGGAAGCACACCAGCTTCATCGAACCTCCTTGAACGTGGAGACCCAGGTTCGTGACCTTGGGGAGGAAACGCGGTACGTGCCCTGCTTTCGTGCCGGGAGATCTGAAATCTCCCGGCTTCGGGGCGTCAAGACGTCGTACGCAGGGCGTGCACGTCGTCCGACCAGGCCCGGGGTGAGGTGGCACGCAGCAGCGCGGTGGCCACCAGCAGGCCCGCGTAGCCGTGGTCGAGCAGCCGGGCGGCGACGGGCGGGCCGTCGATGCCGCTCGCGCTCACCGGACAGCGGGTGCCACTACGGGCCAGCGCGGGCAGCAGCTTCAGGGAACGCTCGACGTCCCCCTGGTCGCGTTCCCGCACCTTGATGTCCTTGTTGTTGACGGCGATCACGCACCGGTCGGCGTCGGGCACCGCCGCGATCTCCTCCTCGGTGGTCACCTCGACGAACGGCGTCAGCCCCTCCTCCAGGCACACGGCCACCAGCGAACGCAGGCTGGAGCGGGGCAGCAGCGCGGCGGTGAGCAGCACGGCGGAGGCGCCCAGCCGGGCCGCGCGCGGCACCTGGTCGTGCCTGGTGACGAAGTCCTTCTGCAGCAGCGGGCGGCCGGTCAGGTCCGCCACCTCGCGCAGCAGGTCGAGGTCGCCGCCGAACCAGCGTCCCGTGACGACCGACAGGCAGGGCGCGCCCGCCGCCTCGTACGCGGCCACGACGTCACCGACCGGCCTGCCGCCGAGCAGGTCGCCGCCGTCGGCGTCGCGCCGCTTGACCTCCATGATCAGGGGCCGCTCGGCGGCCAGCAGGGTGTCGATGAAGCTCATGTGCTCTCCTCCCGGGTTCGCCAGCGCCGCGCGATCTCCCGTACCGAGGAGGCCAGGAACGCGCCATGCGGGTCGCGGGCGGCCGTGTCCACGTCGATCCCCCGGAAGAGGGGATGGGCGGCGACCAGGTCATAGCCGGGCCGGCTGTCCGCGGTGATGCCGCCCGCCAGCAGGAACGGCCTGGTCAGCCGGTCGGCCACGGCGATGACGTCCTCCTGGGCGAGCCGGTGCCCCGTGCTGCCGACCCGGCCGTCCTCGGTGACGGCGTCCAGCAGGAACAGGTCCGTGCCCGCGCGCTCGTAGGCGGGGATGAGGGGGCGTTCCAGGCAGCTTCCGTCGCGTACGTGCAGGACCTTGACGATGCGCACGCTCCCGGGGACGGCCGCGCGCAGGGCGCGGACCGCCGCGGGCGGCTGGAAGGCGTGCAGTTGCACCCAGCCGATGCCGGACTCCGCCAGGACGGCGGCGAGCGCGCCCGCCCCGTGCAGGAACGTCACGAGCACCGGCTGGGCGCGCCCGGTCTCCCGCGCCGCCGCGGCCAGGGCGCCGACCTGCCGCCCTGGCAGGTCGGCGGGGCCGCCCGGGATGCCGTGCCACAGACCGACCAGGTCGGCGCCCGCCGCGGCGAGCAGCCCGACCTCCCGCGGCGTGGTGGCCCCGCACACCTTGAGCACGGTGTTCACAGGCCCAGCAGCGAGGCGACGCGGTTGTACTGGATCTCGTTGGTGCCCGAGTAGATCGTGCCCGCCACGGCGGCGCGTACGTCCTTCTCGAGCCCGTACTCGGACATGTAGCCGTTGCCGCCGAAGATCTGCACGGCGGCGAGGCTGGAGGCCAGGTTGCTCTCGCTGGTGACGAGTTTGGCGATGGCCAGGTCGGCCGTGACGTTGTGGCCGCGCATGAGCCGTTCGCCGGTGTCGTAGAGCCACTTGCGGGAGTTCTCCAGGCCGATCTTCATGTCGACGATCTTGTTGGCGATCGCCTGGTGGGAGCCGATCGGCTTGCCGAACTGCTCCCGGGTCCTGGCGTAGTCGAGGCAGCGGTCGAGCCTGTGCCGCATCTCGCCGGCGTTGACGATGAACGACAGCAGGATCTCCCGCTTCATGACGTGGTCCAGGACCAGGAACCCGCCTCCGACCCGGCCGACCACCCGGGACGCGGGCACCCGGCAGCCGTCCAGGAAGACCTCGCACATCGGCGACGTGCGCAGGCCCATCTTCTTGATCGGCGTGCCCAGGGAGAGGCCGGGGGTGTCGCGTTCGAGGAGGAAGGCGGTGACGCCGAGCGGACCGCGGGCGGGATGCGTACGAGCGTAGATCACGAACACGTCCGCGACCGGCCCGTTGCTCACGAACGTCTTGCTCCCGCTCAGGATGAAGTGGTCGCCGTCGCGTTCGGCGGTCGTGAGCATCTGGAGGGCGTCGGAGCCGCTGCCGCTCTCGGTGATGGCGTGCGCCCCGATCAGGTCGCCGGAGCAGATCCCCGGCAGGTACCGCTCCTTCAGCTCCTCCGAGCCGCAGCCCGCCAGCGCCACCCCGGTGCTGCACATGCTGGTGGTGACCGAGAAGCTCAACCCGCCGTCCCTGCAGGTCTCGCCGAGTCCCTCCAGCACGTACATGGTGGTGAGCAGGTCCTGCCCGAGCCCGCCCCACCGCTCGTCGAACGGCAGGCCGAGCAGGCCGGAACGCTGGATGAGCTTCCACTTGTCCCAGGGGAAGACCGCCTCCTCGTCCTGGGCCACGTGGCCGTCGTTGAGGCCGTCGCCCCACCGGGTCATCGCCTCGCGCAGCTCGTCCTGCTCCGCGGTCCACTCGATCATCGCCTGGCTCCTCAGTGGGTGGGGGGATCAGTAGTGGGAGAAGTCGTTCCCGTCGAGGCTGTGCACCTCGTCGCCCTTCAACGCCGGCGTGAACACGCACACCAGCCTGAGGTCCTCGTGCGGGCTGGCCACGAGGAAGTGCGCGTCGTGCTCGTCGAGGGAGTACAGGGTGCCCGGCTTCATGGGGTGGGAGTTGCCGTCCATGTCGATCACCTCGCCGGATCCCCCGATGCAGTAGCAGGTCTCCAGGTGGTTGCGGTACTCCAGGCGGGACTTGGTGCCCGCGCGCACGATCGTGTCGGTCACGCTGTAGCCCACGCCGTCGGACTCGACGAGAAAGCGGCGGCTCAGGCCGTTGCCCCAGTCGACGGTGTGCACGTTCTCCAGATGGCGGACGATCATTTCTGTCTCCTTCGGGTGACTGCCTCGGACGGATTCAGGGAGCTGATCAGGCCGGCTACCGCGGCGACCACGTCCTGGCCGCCGGCGAGCGCGGACTCCACGCGGGACACCACGGCGGAGCCCACGATGGCGGCGTCGGCGCCGCAGGCGTGCACGGCGCTGACGTCCTCCCGGGTACGGACCCCGAAACCCACGGCGACCGGCGCGGACGTGGCCTGTCGCAGCGCGGCAACGGTGGGCGCCAGGCCCGCGTACCCGGTGCGGGGGCCGGTGCCGCTGCGGCCGTAGGCGGCGACCAGATAGACGTAGGCGGTGGCGTGGGCGGCCGCCTCGGCCAGCACCTCGGGTGACGAGACGCCGTGGTAACAGGTGGTGACGATGGGCAGCCCCGCCTCGGCGGCGGCTTCGTAGTAGGCGGGGCGCAGCCGGGGCGGCAGCCCGTGGACGAGCAGCCCGTCGGCGCCCGACGCGGCGATCCGGCGGGTGACCGGGGCCAGGCCGGTGTCCCTGATGGAGTGGCTCCAGTCCGCCAGCAGGGCGATCCGCAGCCGGGCCAGTCCCGGCCGCACGGCCGCCACCGCCGCCAGGGTCTCCTCCAGGCCGACGCCCGCCGCCAGCGCCCGGTCGGCCGACCGCCGCACGACCGGCCCGTCGGTGACCGAGTCCGGGAAGGGCACGGCCAGTTCCAGGCAGTCCACGCCGCTCTCGTCCAGCATCGTCACCAGCTCGGGCAGGACGTCCAGCGGCGGGTCTCCGGCGTTGAGGAACACCGCCAGCCCATCCCCACGCCGGGGGAAGAACTCAGGCACGGGTGCTCGCCCCCACCAGCAGGCTCTGGCGGCGGATCCGCATGCTGTCGGCCAGCGCGCGGGCCGCTCCGCTCGCGACCGCGTCCTCGGCGGCCTCCACGGCGGTACGCCAGTCGGGGATGTGCCCGGACGCGACCGCCAGCGCCGCCGCGTTCAGGCACACCGTACGCGTGGCGACGTCACCGGCCGTCCCCGAGATCACCCGCAGGAAGTGCGACACCACGTCCGGCGCGGGGCTGAGATCGGCGAGCGATCCCGCGCCCGGGACCAGCTCGCCCCGCGCCAGCCGGATCTCTCTCCCGCCCGCGTGGACGACGTTGTCGGCGAACGGGAGCAGCTCGTCGGCCCCGGCGTCGTTGGAGCACAGCCAGATTCCGGGACCCGCCAGCCGCCGCAGCGCGTCCAGCGGGACACGCCGCGACACGCCGGTCACCTGCGCGGTCACCGGCAGCGCGGGCAGGAGCGGGCCGAGCGCGTTCAGGAAGCCGCCGAACGGGCGCATGCCGAGCGGCACGATCGTCCTGGCCAGCCTGGTCAGGACCGGGGGATAGACGAAGGGGCCGGCGAAGGCGATTCCGCGGCGCTCCAGGAGCTCGCCGGTCTGCTCGTACGAGCGTGTCAGGGGCACGCCGAGCCGTTCCAGCAGGTCGATGGAGCCGACCCCGCTCGTGTACGCCCGCGAGCCCGTCTTCACCACCTGCACCCCGGCCGCCGCGGCGACGAACGCCGCCGCGGTGGAGACGTTGAACGTCTTCGGCCCGCCGCCGGTGCCCACGACGTTCACCGAGCCCGCCCAGGACACGGCGGGGGCGGGCCGCCGCTCGCGCATCGAGTCCAGCAGGGCGCGCAGCGTCTCGTGGCCGGGCAGCCGGGTGGCCAGCGAGGCCAGCAGGGCGACGGCCTCCCCCTGGTCGAGGGCGCCGGCCTCCAACCGGTCCCACAGCGACCGCCAGGTCGCCAGGTCCACCTCGGCCCGCCCGTCCAGCAGCGCGGCAATGGCTTCGTGCACGGCCTAGATCCCCGCGAGCCTCTGCCGCTGAGCGGAGTCGGCGAAGGCGGCGATGGCCGCGACCGTGCGGAAGTTGTCCGGGTCGAGGTCGGTGTCGCCCACCGCCACGCCGAACTCGCCCTCGATCCAGGCGATGAGCTTCAGCAGGCCGAGACTGTCGATCACGCCGCCGGTCAGCAGGTCGTGGTCGGCGTCGAGCTCGTCGGGGGTGATGTCGGGGAGGAACTCCTTGATGAGGAACTGCTTGATCGTGTCGGTGTGGTTCATGACGCCCTTCCTTCAGTGCCGTCGCCCGGCAGGTGGTCGGCACCGTCGCCTGGCAGGGGTGTGGTGCCGTCGCCCGGCAGGCGTGTGGTGCCGTCGCCCGGCAGGCGTTCGAATGACTGATACAGGCGGCCGGCCGCGTTGCGGTCGACCTTTCCGGTGGAGGTCTTCGGCAGCGGCTCGTCGATGATCCGCGTCACCGCCGGGATGGCGGCCTTGGGCAGGCGCCGCGCACAGTGCTCGCGCAGGCGCAGGCTGTTGAGCCCGCTGGCGGGGGCGCGGCGCACGACGCACACCAGGCGGCGCCCCGCCACCGCATCGGGCTCGGCGACCACCGCCGCTTCGAGCACGCTCGGGTGCTCCAGCAGGGCCTGTTCGATCTCGGCGGTATTGACGGCGACGCCGCGTACCTTGACCTGGAAGTCGGCGCGTCCCACGAGGAAGATCCGCCCGTCGGGGTCGCGCCGTACGAGGTCGCCGGAGCGGAAGTAGACGCGGTCGTCCAGCCCCCGCGGGTGGGGGCCGAACCGGCCGGCGCGGCCCAGGTAGCCGCGGGTCTGGAACGGGGTGGACACGTACAGCTCCCCGGCACCCGGGCCGTCGACCAGGCCGCCGTCCTGGTCCACGACGAGGACGCTCACCCCCGGCAGCGGCTCGCCGAGCGGCACGGGGGAGCCGATGCCGTCGAGTTCGTGGACGAAGCTGTCGTTGGTCTCGGTGCAGCCGTAGATGTTGTACAGGCGGGCCTTGGGGAACAGGCCGGGGAGCCGTTCCAGCGTGCGCTCGGGGATCGCGTCGCCGGTGAACATCACGTGCTCGACCTCGCCGAACACCGCGTTCTCCGGCAGCAGCCCGAAGCACATCGGCACGGCCTGGAACACGTGGACCGGATGGGCGGCGAGCAGGTCCGCCAGGCGGCGGCCGTCGGCCGCGCGCTCCGGGTCGACCAGGACGACGCAGCCTCCGTGCGCCAGCGTCGTCCACACGTCGAGCAGGCACAGGTCGAAGTTGAGCGGGGCGTAGTTGAGGACGTTCCTGCCGGGGCCGATGCCGAACGCCGGGCCCGCCCACGCCACGAAGCGGTCCACCGCGTCGCGGGGCAGCGGCACGATCTTGGGCAGGCCGGTGGAGCCCGACGTGGTGAGCATGAAGCACACGTCGGCGGGCACGGTTCCCGGGGCCACGGTTCCCGGGGTCGCGGTTCCGGGCGACACGGGTCCGGGCGACATGGCGGCGTCGGCGGCCCGCGTGAAGCCCGACTCGGCGTCGGGCGACAGCACGTGTGCGCAGCCCGCCGCGGCGAACAGCTCCGTCAGCGTCTCCCCGGCCAGCGCGGGCGAGGGGAGCAGGAACGGGCGGCGGCCCAGCAGGCAGGCCAGGACCAGCGCGACCGCTGCCGGTGACTTGGCCGCCAGCAGGCCGACCGGCTCGCCCTCGCCCAGCTCCAGCTCCTCCAGGCCGGCCATGGCGCGCCCGGCCATGGCGCTCAGCTCGCCGTAGGAGGTCTCCCGGCCGTGCCAGACCATCGCGGGGGCGTCCGGCCGGTGCGTGGCGTGCCACCGGAAGCCCGCGGTGAGACCCAGGGGCTCATGCATGGGAGGCACCTCCCTCCACCGCCGGCTCCCTGAAGTCCGCCCCGGGCTCCCTCACAGCGGGCCCTTCGAAATCCCCTTCCGCCGCGAGCTCGACGAAGCCCGCCTTCACCGCGACCCCGCGCGGGCTCTTGACGGTGAAGCCGATCACCTCGCCGTCCGGCTGGAACCCGAACTCGACCGGCTCCCCGGGCAGCACCGGCGCCGAGAACCGGCCGCCGATCCCGCGCACGCGGGCCGGGTCGCCGCCCGCGTAGCGGTCGATCGCCTCCTCGCAGGCCAGCGCCAGCACGCTCATGCCGTGGGCGATGACACCGGGGAACCCGGCTCGCCCGGCCGCCTCCGGGTCGAGGTGGATGGGATTGTGGTCGCCGGAGACCTCGGCGTAGCGGCTGATCATGGCGGTGGTGAGGTGGTGGGTGACGCTCACCCGCTCCCCGGCTCCCGGGCCGGGCTTCGGGGCCGGCGCCGGGGGCAGGTCCCCGAACGGCTCCGGCGCGTCCGCTCCCACCAGGAGCACCGTGGTCGCCAGCTCCGACAGCGGCGCGCCCGTCCCGCCGGCGAGCGTGCTGCGCAGGACCAGCCGGGTGCCACGGGCCTCGCGGCGGGCCGCCAGCAGGTCGATCCCCACCGTGATCGGCTCGGCTGCGGGCACGGGCCGGCGTAGGCGGATCTCCTGGGCCAGGTGGACCACCGAGGGCGGCTCGGACGACGCGGCGGCCAGCCCGGCGATGAAGCGCTGCGCCGGACCGTGGCAGAGCACGAACGCGTGAACAGGCGACGCCGGATCGGCGCCGGGCGCCCCGGTGATCATGGCCCGGACCGCGGCGCGGTAGGCGGCCAGGGAGCCGGCGGTGACGCTCACCGTGTCGGTGATCGCCCGGGTGACGGTCGGGGCGCTCATCGGGGCTCCACCACCAGGCAGGCGTTGTGGCCGCCGAAGCCGAAGGAGTTGCTCAGCGCCGGGCCGGAGGCGATCGGCCGGGGCGCGCGATGGACCACGTCGATCTCCATCCCGGGCTCCGTCCTGTCGTGGTTGGCCGTCGGAGGCACCGTGGACTCCCGCGCGGCCAGCACGGTCGCGACCAGCTCCACGGCCCCGGCCGCCCCCATGAGGTGCCCGGTCACCCCCTTGGTCGAGGTCACCGGCGGCGGCCCGGCGGGGAACGCCTTCACCAGCGCGGCGGCCTCGATCCGGTCGTTCTGCCGGGTGGAGGTGCCGTGCGCGTTGACGTGGACGATGTCAGAAGGACTCAGCCCGGCGTCGGCGATGGCGCCGGTCATGGCGGCGATGGCGCCGGAGCCGTCCTCGGCCGGCATGCTCAGGTGGAAGGCGTCGGAGGAGGCGGCGTAGCCGGTCACGGCGGCGTACACGCGCGCCCCGCGCGCCAGCGCGTCCTCCTGCCGCTCCAGCACCACGAACGCGGCTCCCTCGCCCATGACGAACCCGTCCCGGTCGGCGTCGAACGGCCGGGATGCGAGCTCGGGAGCGTCGTTGCGGGTCGAGACGGCGCTCAGGTTGCCGAAGGCCGCCATCGTGACCGGGGTGAGCGTGGACTCGCAGCCGCCCGCCAGCACGACGTCGGCCCGTCCGGTGGCCAGCAGCAGCATGCCGTGGCCGACGGCGTCGGCGCCGCTGGCGCAGGTGTTCGCGAGCGACAGGGCGGGGCCCCGCCAGCCGAGCCGCATCGAGATCAGCGCGGCCGCCGCGTTCGGCATGGTCATGAGGGGCATCAGCGGGTTCACACCGCGCGGTCCCAGCTCGGTGTACTTGCGGCTCTCCTCATCGCTCGTCCAGCGCCCGCCGACCGCGGTGCCGACCACGATCGCCGCCCGCCCAGGAGCGGCCTCGGGGGCGCCCGCGTCGCGGTGGGCCGACAGGGCGGCCGACACCCCGAACCTCGCGAACGGGTCCATCCTGCGGGCCTGCTTGGCGTCGAGCACTCCGGCGGGCTCCTGCGCCCGGCAGCCGAACCGCACCGCGTGCCGGCCCGTGTCGAAGTGGTCGAGCGGCGCCGCCGTGGACCGGCCGGCCAGCAGCCCGGTCCAGAAGTCGGTCAGCGTGCACCCGGCGGGGGTCACCACCCCCATACCGGTGATCACGATCGTGGTCTTCATCAGATCAACCGGCACTGCCGGGCGGCCAGCAGGAACGCCTCGACGGCTACGTCGAGGTCAGCGCCGGAGTGGCGAGCGGTGATGGCGATGCGCAGGCGGGCCAGCGTGTTGGGCACGGCGGGCGACACGACGGGCAGGCCGACCACCCCGGCCTTGCGGCAGGCGGTGGCGTAGTCGTAGGCGCGTTCGTCGGAGCCCGCGATGAGCGGGACGATCGCGGTCTGGCTGTCTCCGGTGTTCATGCCGGCCGCGGTGAGCGTCTCGCGCAGCCGGGCGGACTCCCGCTGGATGTGGGCGACGCGTTCCGGCTCGCGGGCCAGGATGCGCAGGGCCTCCAGGGCGGCACCGGCCTGCGCGGGCGCGAGGGCGGCCGAGAACAGGAAGGGACGCGCGGCGTACCGGAGGTGGGCGATCAGCTCGGCGGGGCCGGCCACCCAGCCGCCCATCGAGGGGATCGCCTTCGACAGGGTGCCCAGCTTGACGTCCACCTTGACCTGGCCGCCGAAGTGCTCCTCGACGCCCCGCCCGGTGGCGCCGACCACGCCGAGCGCGTGCGCCTCGTCCACCATGAGCAGCGCCTCGTGGCGGTCGCACACCTCGCGCAGCTCTGGCAGCGGCGCGATGTCGCCGTCCATCGAGTACACGCTGTCCACCACGACCAGCCGCACGCCCGAGGGGTCGGCGGCCTGGAGCCGCCGGTCGAGGTGGCCGGGGTCGTTGTGCCGGAACCGGGTGACCGTGGCGCCGCTGAGCTGGCAGCCGTCGACGATGCTGGCGTGGTCGTACTTGTCGATGAACACCGTGTCGCCGGGGCCGACCAGCCCGCCGATCGTGCCGACGTTGGCGGCGTAGCCGGAGCCGAAGACCATCGCCGATTCCCGGCCGGCGAACGCGGCCACCTCCGCCTCCAGCTCCTCGTGCAGCGGCAGCGAGCCCGCCAGGGCCCGCACGCCGTGCGCGCCGGTGCCATAGGTGTCCACGGCGGCCCTGGCCGCACCGGCCACCCGCTCGTCCCCGTTCAGGCCCAGGTAGCTGTAGCCGGACATCATCAGCAGGCGCTCGCCGTCGAGGGTGACGTACGGGCTGGACTGCTCGGGCCGGTAGGGCATGAAGCTGTTGCGGCGATCGGGCTCCGACTCCAGCGATCGCACGCGCCGGCGGGTCGCCGCCAGCTTCGGCTCAAGACGGTGCCATCCTCCAGAAGCGTTCACCGTACGTCTCCTCATTCAGGTTCCTGCGGTGCGCTGGGCAGTTGATTTGTACGCAAACCACCGCAAGGCAGGCGCAACATCGGGACGGGAGCGCAAAGAGATGATGAATGGCAATCAAAGATCGAAATTTCTCTTGATGCATCTGGTAACGGGTGATTCCATCTGTAAAGGCGCGAATACCTCACCCCTTCCGCGGCGGTGATCCCGCCGTGGACGGGTTTTCGCGTGCCATGAGCCGCCACGAAGCCGCGCGGCTCACTCGCTACTGGTCATGGGGGCCGGCCGTCGTGCGTAATCTGTTGAATATTCACAAACCTGACCTGAATAGTGCTCATGTTTCTGGGACGCGCGTGCTCATCAGGCTCGCCGGTCTCGTCAGCATCGAAGACGGCGACGGTTCCGCGCCCAGGCACCTGTCCAGCGCGCAAGCCCAGATCGCCTTCGCCCGCCTGATCTTGGAACGCTCGTCCGGCACCGGCCGCGACCAGCTCGCCGACACCGTCTGGCCGGGCGGCCTGCCCGACACCTGGGCCTCGGCCTTGCGCAGCGTGGTGAGCAGGGTGCGGGCGTTCGTGGCCGGCAGCATGCGGCCCGACGCCGTCCCGCTGGTGGCCCAGGGCGGGCGATACGTGCTCGGCCTCCCCGACGACGCCGTCGTGGACGTCGAACAGGCCGAGCGGGCCGCCGACGCGGCGGTGGAGGCGTACGCGGCCGGCCGGCACGCCGCGGCGCAGAGCCTGGCCGGCGAGGCCGTCACCGTCCTGCGTCAGCCGTTCCTGCCCGACCACGAGGGGGAGTGGGTCACCACCGTCCGCGAGCGCCTGCACGACCTGCTCGTCTCGGCCCTGGAGACCGCCAGCCTGGCCGCCTCCGCGCTGCACGACGAGCACAACGCGCTGCGCTTCGCCGACGAGGCGGTCAAGGCCGCGCCCCTGCGGGAGAGCGCGTACCGCGCCCTCATGCTCGCCTTCGCCGCGGCGGGCAACCGCGGCGAGGCCCTGCGCTGTTACCAGCACCTGCGCCGCGCCCTGGCCGAGGAGCTCGGCGTCGATCCCGCGCCCGAGACCCAGGCCGTCTACATGGACCTGCTCGGCGCCCCGGACCCGTCCGGCAGGTCGCGTGGCAGGACCGCCCCCGACGTGCCCTTCACCGGCCGCCGCGCCGAGCTCAAGTGCCTGGCCGAGGCGTGGACGGCGGCCAGGGAGGGAGCCGGTCACGTGGTGCTCGTCACGGGGGAGCCGGGCGCGGGCAAGAGCCGCCTGGTCGGCCAGGCCGCCCGCCAGGCCGGCATGACCGGGGCCACCGTGATCTACGTCCGGTGCGACCGCGGCTCGGCGCCGGGCCGGCCGTTCCGGCAGGCACTGCTGGACTTCCTGGCCGCCACCCCGGCCGAGCAACTGCCCCAGCTCGGCCGGCGGTCCCGCGCCACACTGGCCGCGCTGGTGGCGGACTCCGCGCATCCCGGGCTCGACCCGGCGGAACGGCACAAGATGTACCTCGCGGTCGCCGATCTGCTCGTGGAGGTGGCCCGCGACCGGCCCGTGTTCGCGGTCGTGGACGACGTGGACCTGTCCGGGCCGGACGTGCTGGAGGTGCTCCGCCACGCGTTCATGCGCGCGGGGGACGGGCTGCCGCTGCTGGTCGTGGCCACCGCGACCGGCCGGCCGCGGCACGCGGGAGAGTTCACGGACCTGGTGCAGGATCTTGAGCAGGCGCGGTTCCTGCGCCGGATGGGGATCGGCGGGCTGGGGGAGTCGGACGTGCTCGCGCTGTCCCGGGCGATCCTGCCGGCGGGGGACGTGCCGCTGCCGTACCAGCTGATCCACGAGACGGGCGGGAACGCGTACCTGCTGCTGGAGCTGCTGCGCTGGCACCGCGAGCGGCGCGACGGGCTCCCGCCCAGCATCCTGACGCACACCGCCACCCGCCTGGCCCCGCTCGGCGGGCCGGCCCGGCAGTTGCTGCGGGCCGCGGCGGTCGCCGGGCGCTCGTTCGAGCTGGATCTGGCCGCCGAGGCCGCCGCGCTCGACCTCGAAGCCGCCATGGACTGCCTGGACGCGCTCGTCGCCGGCGGCATCCTCACCGAGGTCGTCCCCGGCTGGCAGGGCGACGAGTACCGCTTCACCCACGAGGTGCTGCGCCGGGCGGTGTACGAGCAGCTCAGCCCCACCCGGCGGCGCTGGCTGCACGCCAGGCTGGCCGACGCCATCGAGCACCTGCGCCCCCTGCGCCTGGGCGCCTACAGCCGGGCGCTCGCCCACCACCGCGCCGCCGGCGCCACCCCGCGCGGCGACCAGCGTGCGGTCACGTCGAGCTGGCGGGCCGCCGCGCGGGCCAGCCTGGACGGCGCGCAGACCGAGGCCGTACGCCTCCACCAGCAGGCGCTCGACCACGTGCCCGCCTCCAGCCAGGAGCTCGGCGCCGAGGCGCTGATCCGGCTCGGGCTCGCCCAACTGGCCGCCGGACACGACGGCTGCGAGCAGAACCTCATCGACGGCACCATCCAGGCCATGCGCGTGGGCCGCCTCGACATCGCCGCCGAGGCCGTGCTCGGCCTGGCCGACGCCGCGGGCCTGCGCCCCCGCTTCCGCTCGGAGTCCGCGGCGCTCATCGAGATGCTGCTGCAGGCGGCCCGGCCCGGCGCCATCGACGACCTGGTACGCGGCCGGCTCCTGGCCCGCCGGCACCTGCTGGGCGAAAGGCCCACGCCGGGCCCGTCCGTGACCAGGGCGCTGGACGCGATGGCCGTCGAGCTGCGCCGGCTGGAGGGCCCCGACCACGTCTCGCGGCGGTTCGTCCTGGCCGGGGAGGCGCTGCGGCTGGCCACCGCCGCCGGCGAGCACAGCGCCCGGGTCGTGGCCGCCCACCACCGGGCCGCGGCCGCCCAGATGGCCGGCGAGACGCAGGCGTGCCAGGAGGCGCTGGCCGCGCTGGCGTCCGCGGTGATCGACGGGGACGAGATCGCGCTCGGGGACGCGCTGCTCCTCGACCACGCCGTGGCCACCGCCGTCGCCCAGGGCCGCTTCACGGACGCGGCGGCCATCGGCACCCGGCTCGGGCCCGGCCCGGACGACGCCCCGTTCACGGCGGCGGACTCGCACGGCATCACCCCCGCACCCGGGAGCCTGGCCCATCGGCAGTTGCTGATCGCCCGCTGGCTGCGCAAGAGCTGCTGGCCGGCCATTCACCACGGGCCGCTGAAGGGGGTGGAGCTGTCGCTGGCCTCCCTGATGGAGGGCGACAAGGGTGTCGGCCGGCTCACCGTGCGGGCGCTGGCCATCGGGGCCGAGCCCCTGCCCGCCGGCGGCGAGTGGCTGCACCACGTCGGACTGCTCGCCCTGTGCGCCGCCGAGCTCGGCGACCCGGACACGGCCGACGCGCTGCGCGGCCTGCTGACCCCGTACGCCCATCTGACCTGCGGTGTCGGGTATCGCAGCTTCGTCGGTCCCGCCTCCTTCCACCTGGGTCGCCTGGCCGTGGTCACGGGCGACTGGGACGAGGCCGAGCGGCACCTGATGTTCGCCCTGTCGCAGCTTTCCGGGCACCGCGCCCGCCCGTGGACGGCGATCGCCCAGCACGACCTGGCGCGGGCGCTGGAGGCCCGGGCCCGCACCGGCGACCGGCGCTGGGCGCAGGCGCTGCGCTCGGAGGCCGACGGGACGCTCACCAGCCTGGGGGTGAAACGCAGCGCCTGAGCCGGAGCGGTGTGGTCCGTCTGCACGGAGCGGTGTGGTCCGTCTGCACGGAGCGGTGTGGTCCGTCTGCACGGAGCGGTGTCAGGGGAGGCGGACGCGTTCCAGGGCGTCGGCGTCGATGTAGGCGGCCAGGTCCGCCAGGCGGTCGATGGCGTTGCCGGGCGCGGACTCCCCCGTGACCACCAGCATCAGGCGGTGCCTGCGGCACGTGTGCCACAGGTGGGCCAGCAGCAGCACCGAGGTGGACTCGGCCCAGTGCAGGTCCTCAAGGATCATGGCGGTGGGCGAGCGCTTGGCGATGGCCAGCACCCAGGCCCCCACCGCGTCGAACACCCGCGCCCGCTCCGCGTGGCCGCCGGAGCGGGCCAGGTGGGAGCCGCCCACCCGCGCTCCCACCTCGGGCAGGAGTAAGGCCACGTCGTCGGCCCTGCCCTCCAGGTCGGCGACGAGCTGGCGGGTGCTGGAGCCGGCGGCGTAGAAGCCGAGCGCCTCCCGGAAGGCGCCGTACGGGGCCCGCGCCCGCTCCGCCCACTGGCCGTTCATGACGAGTGCGCCCTCGGCGTGGACCCGCAGCGCCAGCTCGGCGACGAAGGCGCTCCTGACGGCCGCCGACGAGCCGGAGACGAGCACCATCCCGGCGCTGCCGTCCTGCGTGTGCTGCCACACCTTGCGCACGCTGTCCATCTGGTACGTCTCCCCGCCCGCCGCGGCCGCCGCCCGCCTGGCCCAGCCCAGATTGGATACGGCCACCTCGTCGGGTGACCCCGCGCCGGCCCGGGCCATCACGTAGACGCGCTCGGGCCGCCCACCCGGCTCCAGCGTCCGCAGCCCCTGGTCGAGCAGCTCGACGCCGGGCGGCAGCGCGGGTCCCGCCAGTACGGCGGCCGGCGCGGTCAGGAGCATCCGCCCCGGCTCGGCCTGCGCGAGCAACCGGGTGGCGTAGGCGAGGGCCGCGGCCCGGGAGGGCAGGCCACCGCCCACGGTCTCCGTCGTGCACACGGCGATGCGCATGCCCGCCGCCGCGGCGCGGGGCATCGCGGCGGCCGTCTCCAGAGCGGCGAGCGCGGCGTCCACCACGCTGGGGAAGACCGCGCTGATGATCCGGCCGGTGGGTGCGAGCTCGACCTCCACCTGCACGCCGCCGAACTGGAGGGCCACGTCATGGGCGCGCTCCGCGTCGCCGTCGCCGAACCGCGGGTCCAGCTCGCACGCCAGCATGCTGAACCGCTCGGGAACGGCCTCCGCCGGAGGCTCAGAGAGGCGAGATGGCCGGCAAGCTTTTCGATCACTCCTCAATTCCGTCCCCCGTTACGCGAACGTTTGGTGATACCGGCCTACCAAGATCGGATCATACGCATGCCGGGGCGGTGCACGGAAGACGCGTCCATGGGTCGGGACGATATGACATGCCTGGTCAGGAACGAGTCGGGAGGGGTTGTAAAGAAACGCCGGGCAAGTGGTAAAACACGCTACCAGAGCCGCAGGGCGGAGCCTTTCGCGGCCCCGGGGTCGATTATCGACGCCAGAATTCACGGCCCCGTAAGGGCGGGTAAATCCGGCAGTTGGAGTCCCAGGACGTCGGCGGACGGTAGGCGGGCCGGCGCGCGGTCTGTACCGGACGGGCCTCCGCCCGCCCCGCCTCCGGCGCCGGTCGCGCCCGCACGGCCGCCAGCGCCGCCACCAGCGCCGCCAGCTCCTCATCGTCCGGCGCCCCCCGCAGGACGAGGACAGCACCGGTCACAGCGGTGGCCACGGGCTGGTCACGGGCTGGCCGCGGGGGCGGTCACAGCGGCGGGTTCCCGTGCTTGCCCAACGGCAGCTCCGCCCGCTTGGTGCGCAGCATCCCCAGGGCCGTCACCAGCGTGGCCCGCGTCGCGGCCGGGTCGATCACGCCGTCCACGAGACCGTGCTCGGCGGCGTAGTACGGATGCGTCAACTCCTCGCGGTACTCGGCGATCCTGGCCGCCCGCACCCCCGCGGGGTCGGCCGCGTTCTCGATCTCCCTGCGGAAAGGGCGGCCCGGCGGGCGCGGGCCGCCCTGGGTTCACGTGACGGAGACACCTCCGTCGATGCTGACCACCTGACCGGTCATGAAGTCGCTGTCCAGGAAGAAGCCGATGCCCCGCGCCACCTCCTGCGTGGTGCCGAAGCGCGGGATCGGCGACTTGTCCCGGATGTTGTCCATGACCGTGGCGGACAGGTCCCTGGTCATCGCCGTGATCATGAATCCGGGCGACAGCGCGTTCACCGTCACCCCGCGCCGCCCGCACTCGGCGGCCAGGGTCCGCGTCAGGCCGATCACGCCGGCCTTGGACGCGGAGTACGCGGTCTGCCCGGCCGTGGCGATCAGGCCCGACGGCGAGACGACGTTGACGATCCGCCCCCACCGCTGCCGCAGCATGTGGGGCACGGCCACCCGGCAGGTGTGGAACGTCCCGACCAGGTTGGTGTCGATGACCTGCTTCCACTCCACGGGCCGCTGCATGGCCATGAGCCCGTCCCGGCGGATCGCGCCGTTGTTGACCAGCACGTCCACCGGGCCGAGCCGGTCGCTGATCTGCCGGTACATCTCGCTGACCGCGTCCCAGGACGCCACGTCCCCGGTCACGACCATCGAGTCGTTGCCCAGCTTGTCCGCCACGGCCCTGGCCTCGGCCTCGGAGCGGTTGTAGTGGACGGCGACCCGGCACCCGAGCGCGTCCAGCTCGATCGCCAGGTCCTGACCGAGCCCGCCCGACGCCCCGGTGACCAGGGCGATCGGGCTCTCGGGGCGGCTGCCGGCACCGTTCACGCCGCGCCTCCCCACCTGAGCAGCGCCGAGCCCCAGGTCATGCCGGCGCCGAACCCGGCGAGCAGCACCAGGTCGCCCCGGCGGACGCGGCCCGCGTCCAGCGCCTCGGTCAGCGCGATCGGGATCGAGGCCGAGGCGGTGTTGCCGTACCGGTCCAGGTTGGTGACCAGCGAACGGGGGTCGATGCCGGAGTGGCTCATGATCGAGTTGATGATCCGGATGTTGGCCTGGTGCGGCACGAAGGCGTCCAGCTCCTCGGCCGTGACCTTGGCCGACTCCAGCGTGGCCCGTACGGTCCGCACCGAGAACCGCACGGCGTTGAGGTAGATCTCGTTGCCGTTGATCTCGGCGTAGTGCAGGCCCTTCTGGACGGTCTCCATCGTGGTGGGCATCCGGCTGCCGCCCGCCAGGACCTTCAGGCTCGACGCCCGCGAGCCGTCCGCGCCGAGGTTCCACGACAGCAGCGGGTTGTCGGGACCCGGCACGAGGACGATCGCGCCCGCCCCGTCGCCGACCAGGATGCCCAGGTCGCGGTCGTCCGGGCGGACGGTCAGCGAGTGGGTGTCGGAGCCGACGATCAGGATGGGCCTGGGGTCCATGGCCATCAGCGCGACCGCGTGGACGAAGGCGTACACGAAGCCCGAGCACTCGGCGTTGACGTCGTGCGCGCTGCCCGCGATGCCCAGGTCGTGGTGGACGAACGCCGAGGTCGCGGGGGAGGGCTGCTCGGGCGTGGCGGTCGCGACGACGAGGTGGGCGATGTCAGCGCCGGTCAGCCCGGCCTGTTCCAGCGCCCGCCGCCCCGCCTCCACCGCCAGCGAGGCCGTGGTCTGTCCCTCGCCCACGATCCGCCGCTCGCGGATGCCGCAGCGGCTGACGATCCACTCCTCGTCCACGCCGAACCGTCCGGCCAGTTCGACGCTGGTGAGCACCTGCTCGGGCACGGACATGCCCCAGCCGGCGATCTCGAATCCGCTCATGGCGCTCAGCCGGTCGGCTGAGCGGTCAGCGCCACCAGTCGCCCGTGCAGGGTCCGCAGGGTGACGGTGTCGTCCATGTCCTTGAACAGGGACTCGTCGGCCGGGATGTGCGGGTACTGGTTCTGGAAGGCGTACAGCCATTCCATCAGGTCCAGGGAGTCGACGTCCGCGAGTTGCAGCAGGGCGGCGTCGACGTCCACGGCCTCGGCGCCCGACACGGCCTGCAGCTGGGTCGCCAGGTCTTCGACGGTGGGCAGTTCCATCAGCTTTCGCTCCTTCACTGGTGTTGCGCTAAGCCGGGCCTCGCCGCGGCCCCGCCATCGGATGAAAACCCGGGCGGCGCAACGAACGCGCAACGCCGGGCCGTGTTGCGGATCTGTTGCGAACGTCCCGCTTACCTCGTAACCGACTCGCGAGACGGAGCGGACGTGCGATGAGACGGAGCGAGAGATGACGACGGTCATGAACAGGCCGGTGAACCCCGAGGTCGAGGCGATCAGGCACCACTACGAGGTGAGCAACGCGTTCTATCGCCTCCTGCTCGGCCCGGCCATGATGTACTCCGGCGGGTACTGGGAGGACGGCGAGGACCTCCGCGCCGCGCACGAGACGGCGCAGGAGCGCAAGCTCGACACCTTCGTCGAGCTCGCCGGCGCCGCGGGCGCGGCCAGGGTGCTCGACATCGGCAGCGGCTGGGGCACCATGCTCGACCGGCTGACCACCGTGCACGGCGTCGACCGGGCGGTCGGCGTCACGCTGAGCCGTACGCAGAAGGAGTTCGTGGACGGCCTCGGCAACCCCAAGATCGACGTACGGGTCGAGAGCTGGGAGGACCACCGCGCCGAGGAGCCCTACGACGCGGCGTTCTGCGTCAACGCGCTCGAGCACTTCGTGCTGTCCAGCCTGACCCCGCGCGAGCGGGTGGCCCGCTTCCGCGAATTCTTCACCCAGTGCCATCGGCTGATCAAACCGGGCGGCCGCCTGGTCATGCACGTCATGACGGTCGAGAACCCGCCGCTGACCCGCCAGATCATCGATGACCTGAAGTTCCTGCAGCGGGAGGAGTTCCCCGGCTGCTACATCCCCCACCTGCACCACCTCACCGCCACCTGCGAGGGGCTGTTCGAGGTCACCGAGATCCGCAACGAGCGGGAGTCGTTCAGCAGGGCCTGCCGGGCCTGGCTGGAGAACCTGGCCGAGCGCCGCGCGGAGGCCGTGGAGCTGGAGAACGAGGAGGTGGTGGCGCGCTTCGAGCGGTATCTCGACATCTTCGCCTACACCCTCGAAGACGGGATCTTCAACAACTTCCGGATGGTGCTGACGCGCCGGGAGGGAGAGACCCGGTGACGACGATCGACTCCGAGCGCCCCGCGCGGGCGGCGGGCGGAGGCGGGGACCTGCGCCACGTCAAGGTCGCGGTCATCGGCGCCGGCTTCTCCGGG
Source organism: Nonomuraea sp. B12E4 (assembly GCF_039871825.1). Lineage (NCBI taxonomy): Bacteria > Bacillati > Actinomycetota > Actinomycetes > Streptosporangiales > Streptosporangiaceae > Nonomuraea > Nonomuraea sp. B12E4. Next base: position 63,091 of record NZ_JBDPME010000007.1, read on the forward strand.
CTCGGCACGGCCATCCGGCTGCTGCAGGAGGGCATGGACGACTTCCTGGTCTTCGAGCGGGCCGACGACGTGGGCGGCACCTGGCGGGACAACTCCTACCCGGGCTGCGCCTGCGACGTCATGTCACTGCTCTACTCCTTCTCCTTCGCCCAGAACCCCAACTGGTCGACGACGTTCGGCAAGCGCGACGAGGTCCTCGCCTACCTGCGGGACTGCGCCGACCGGTTCGGGGTGCGGCCCTACATCCGCTTCGGCCACGACCTGCTGGCCGCGCGCTGGGACGACCTGCGGCGGTGCTGGCACATCGAGACCAGCCAGGGCGAGTACACCGCCCAGGTCCTCGTCACAGGCACCGGCTACCTCAGCGACCCGGCGATCCCCGACATCCCGGGCCTGAAGGACTTCGAAGGCAGGGTGTTCCACTCCTCCACCTGGGATCACGACTACGACCTGACCGGCAAGCGGGTGGCCGTGATCGGCACGGGCGCCTCGGCCATCCAGTTCGTGCCGAAGATCCAGCCCGAGGTCGCCCACCTGGACCTCTACCAGCGCACCCCGCCGTGGGTGGCGCCCAAGGCCGACAAGGTCATCGGACCCGGCGAGCGGTGGAGGCGGCGTTCCCTGCCCGGTTACCAGAATTTCCGGCGCAACTTCAACAAGTGGGGCCGCGAGGTGCTGGCCTTCATGATGTCCAGCCCCAAGATCGCCGAAAAGACGATCAAGGGGATGGCGATCAAGAACCTCCAGCAGCACGTCAAGGACCCCGAGCTGCGCGCCCGCCTCACCCCTGACTACTCGGTGGCGTGCAAGCGCCTGCTGTTCTCCAACCACTGGTATCCCGCCATCACCCAGCCCAACGTCGAGGTCGTCACCGACGGCATCCGCGAGATCAAGGACGGGGCCGTCATCACCGAGGACGGCCACGCGCGCCCGGTCGACGCCATCATCCTGGGCACCGGGTTCCGCGCGACCGACCGCCCGATCGCCCGGCGCGTCCAGGGCGTGAACGGGGTGCGGCTGGCCGAGGCGTGGAGCGTGCGCATGTCGGCCTACGTGGGCACCACGGTGGCCGGGTTCCCGAACCTGTTCATGCTGCTGGGCCCCAACACCACGCTGGGCCACTCGTCCCAGACCGTGATGATCGAGGCGCAGATCGGATACGTGATCGACGCGCTGCGGCAGATGGACAAGCGCGGCCTGGCCAGCGTCGAGGTACGTGCCGCCGCCCAGCAGGGCTTCAACGACCGGCTGGAGGAGCGCCTGTCCGGCACCGTCTGGAACGCCGGCCAGTGCCGTAGCTGGTATCTCGACGACAAGGGCGCCAACCCCTCCATCTGGCCCACCTACACCTGGCGTTTCCGCGGCCTGACCAAGAGGTTCGACGCCGCTTCGTACCGGCTGGCGACCTCCGCGGGGGCGCCGGCGATGAGAGGAGAAGTTCGATGACCGGTGCGGTGACAAGGCGCGGCCTGCTCAAGGGCGGCGCGGCCGCCGTGGTCGGCTGGAGCGTCGCCGGCGGCTTATGGGTCACCGAGGCCGGCGCCGCCACCATGGACGCCTCCGGCCTGGCCCGCGTGCCGAGGCTGGACGGCACCCTGGAGAGCTCGGCCGACGTGCTCGGCAGCTTCGGCAAGGACTTCGGCGGCCTGGTCACCACCTCGCCCAAGGCCGTGTTCCGGCCCGGCTCGGTCCGCGACGTGCAGAAGATGGTGGCCTACGCCACCGAGAACCGCATCAAGATCGCCATGAACGGGCAGGCCGGCAGCGGCGCGGACATCGAGTCGCACTCCTCCTACGGTCAGGCCGGCGTCAACGGCGGCATCGCGATCGACGCCAAGTCCCTGTCCACGATCCACAGCATCGACGACCGCAGCGCGGACGTGGACGCCGGCGTCACCTGGGCCCAGCTCACCGACGCCGCCCTGGCCAAGGGCAAGACGCCGCCCGCGCTGACCGACTACCTGCACCTGTCCGTCGGCGGCACCATCAGCGTCGGCGGCATCGGCGGCCAGGTGGCCAAGTACGGCCTGCAGTGCGACCTCGTCGAGGAGCTCACGATCGTCGTCGGCGACGGCAGCCTCCTGACGTGCTCCGCCTCGCTCCGGCCGGACCTGTTCAACGCCGCGCTCGCGGGCGGCGGCCAGGTCGGGATCATCGTGCGGGCGAAGGTCAAGCTGGTCCGCGCCCCCGAGCGGGCCCTGGTGCTCGGCCTCTACTACGACGACCTGGCCACCTACCTCGCCGACGGGGAGAAGATCCTGGCCGAGGGGACCTTCGACGGGCAGGCCGGGGAGATCGTGCGCAAGGCCGACGACTCCGGCTGGCGCTACAAGATCGAGGCGGTGGCCTACCACGCGGCCTCCGAGACGCCGGACCGCGACGCCCTGCTGGCGGGCCTGCGTGACGACCGGGCCTCGCTCACGGCCGACGACTACGCCTACCGCGACTACGCCTTCCGCCTCGACCCCTTCGAGGCGTTCCTGAAGGAGGGCGGCTACTGGGAGGGGCCCAAGCCCTGGCTGAGCCTGGTGCTCCCGGCCTCGCGGGTGCGCGAGTTCGTCGAGTCGGCGGCCGCCGAGCTGACCGCCGCCGACCTGGGCGGGGGGTTCCTGCTCTTCTATCCGTTCTTCAAGAGCAAGCTCACCCGGCCGATGTTCGCCATGCCGTCGGAGCCGGTGGCGTACCTGTTCGACCTGCTGCGCTTCCCGAACCCCGGCGAGCAGGGCATCCAGCGCATGCTTGAGCAGAACCGCCGCCTGTACGACAGGGCGGTCGCGCTCGGCGGCAAGCGCTACCTCGTCGGCGCGATCCCCGGCATGACCGCCGCGGAGTGGCGCCGCCACTTCGGCGCGAACTGGGACCGGCTCGCCATGGCCAAGCGCCTCTACGACCCCGCCGGGGTGCTCACCCCCGGCCAGGGCTTCTTCGCCTGACCGTCCTTCTCACACCCGGCCGGGCCATCGCTGTGACCGGACAGCCGGGGCCCGGCCGCAGGGAGGCCCCATGAACGGCTACGACCTCATTGACGACGCGTTCATCGACACCACACCCGACGCCGTGTGGGCCGCGCTCGTGGCGGAGCTGCGCGGCGCGGCCCGCTGGTGGGTCCCGCACAACACCTTCGCGCCCGGCGCGGTGCCGCCCGACCAGGTGGGCGGCGAGACACAGTGGACCGTCCACACCAAGGGCGTGGACAAGGGCGGCATGAAGCTCCGCTTCACCAGCCGCACCCGCGCGGTCGACCCCGGCAGGCGTCTGGCCACCGAGTACGTGGACGGCGCCTTCCGCGGCAGCGCGGAGTTCGTCCTCGACCCGGTGGACGGCGGGCGGCGCACCCGCCTGTCCCTGCGCTTCAGCGCCGCCCCCCAGGGTGGGCTGCGGCTGCTGGCCAAGGTCGCCGACATCGGGCTGCAGCACTCCAAGGCCACCCAGGACGCCTTCGCCAACCTCAACGCCCTGCTCGCCGGGAGCCCCCGGTGAGCGCCGGGACCGCTGGGACCTCCGGAACCGGGACCGCCGGAGCCCCCGGGAGCGCCAGGACCGCTGGGGCCGCCGTTCGGTTCGTCGCCACCGATGACGGCGCCAGGCTCGCCACCAGCGTGTTCCTCCCCCAGGAGGGGCCGAGCCGCGTGACGGTCGTGCTCGCCCACGGCTGGGCGGCCGCCCGCCCGATGTGGCGGCCGGTGGCCGAGCGCCTGGTCAGGCAGGGCCACGCGGTGGTCACCTATGACCAGCGCGGCCACGGCGCCTCCACCCTGGGCCGCGAGCCCATCGGCGTGCGCAGGCTCGCCGAGGACCTCGCCACGGTGCTGTCCGCCGCGCCGCCCGGCGGCGACGCCGAAGACGTCGTCGTCGCCGGGCACTCCGGCGGAGGATTCGCGGCCATGGCGTACGCGGCGGCCGACCCGGAGCGGGCCGCCGCCCGGCTGCGCGGCCTGGTGCTGCTCGGCACCGCCGCGCACGGCCAGGACACGCCCGACGGCGAGGTCAAGATGATGGGCAACCCGCTGTTCGGCTGGGCGCTGAAGCGGCCCGCGCTCGGCAGGCTCCTGCTCCGCCAGACCATGGCGCCCGGGGCGCCCAAGGCCGCGGCGGAGGCCAACCGGCGGATGTTCGCCGACCTTCCCGGAGAGGTGCGCGCCGCCTGCTTCGCCTGCTCGCGAGGGATGGACCTGCGGCGGGAGCTGGCCTCGGTGACCGTTCCCGCGCTCGTCCTGGCCGGTGACGCCGACAAGATCATCGATCCGGAGCTGGGTGAGGCGGTCGCCGCCGCGCTGCCGTACGCCCGGTTCGAACGGGTGCCGGGCGCGGGGCACACCCTGCCGCTGGAGGCCCCCGGCCGGATCGTCATGGCGGTCACCGAACTCGCGGACCGCTGAGACAGGGCGCTGAGACAGGGCGCTGAGACAGGGCCTGAGACAGGGCCTGAGATGGGGCCGGAGACGGGGGTCTGGGACCGGGCCTGAGACCGGGCCTGAGACGACCGCGCATGCGGCTGAGCCTCCTGACTATGGATCATCTCGGGCCGCCGGGCTTGACTGATCATCATGACAGAAAGGGGCCGGACCGCTTACGGACACCAGGGAGATGCTGACGTGAACATCCCGACGTCAAGCGAGCACGGTGTGGCGGGGCTGCCCGACCACCTGCTCGGCTTCGCTCTCATGCACGTGGCGATGCGGCGCGACGCCCGCAGGCTCGTCACTCTCGCCCCGACCCTGCCGGAGGAGGCGCTTCCCCGGGTCGCCGACTGGTGGCGGCAGGTCCGCGAGGTCATCGACTGGCATCACCGCAGCGAGGACAACGTGGTCTGGCCGGAGCTGCGCCGCCGCGTACCGGGATTCGCCGCCGACGAGAAGGCGATGGCCCATGACCACGTGGCACTCGACCAGGCCATGGAGGCCATGACGGGCGTCCTGGCCCCCGGCGGGCACCGCCCCTCGCTGCTGCCGGCCGCCCGCTGGTTCGAGGACCTCGTCCTGGAGCACCTGCGGCTGGAGGAGGCCCTGGTGTTCCCGGCCTTCGGCCGGATCGGCGCCCCCGAATACCTGTCCATCGAGCGGCGCGTGCTCGCCCGCGCCCCGTTCGGGGTCCTGACCTTCCTGTATCCGTGGATGCTCGACGAGGCCGACCCCGCGGCCGCGGCCAAGGTCTCGGCCACCGTGCCGCCGCCGGTCCGGCTGCTCGGCTCCACGGTGCTGCACTGGCGCTATTACCACACGAGGCGCTGGTGGTGACATCCGATCATGGAGGACGCATGCGCACCGCGCCCAACAGTGACCTCGTTCTGTCCTGCCGCAGGATCCGCCACAGCTTCGGCACGCAACTGGTGATCGACGACATGTCCTTCGACGTGCACGCCGGCCAGGCCCACGGCCTCACCGGCGACGACCAGTCGGGCAAGACCACCGCCATCCGGATCGCCAGCGGGCTCATGGCGGCCGATCGCGGCAGCGTGCTGCTGGACGGCCGCCCGATCGACGAGATCCACCCGCTGCGGAGGTCCATCGGCTACGTCGCCCAGAACGTGGCCACGGTCCCCTCGCTCACCGTCGCCCAGACCGTCCGCTTCTGGGCCAGGCTGGCGCGCGTCCCCCAGGAGCAGCGCGAGGACCACGTCGGCGAGGTCCTGGCCCTGACCGGGCTGCAACGCCACGCCGACACCCCGGTGGGCGCCTGCCCGGGCGGCGTCCTGCGCCAGCTCAGCCTCGCCGTCGCGTTGCTCGGCCGGCCGCGGCTGCTCGTCCTGGACGAGCCCGGGCGCGGCATCGACCCACACAGCAGGGAGCGCCTGCTGCTCACCCTGGCCCGGCTGCGCGACGACGGCCTGGCCCTCATCTACGCCGGACGCGACCGCGCCGAAGTGGCCTCCCTCTGCGACCACGTGAACGTCCTTCCCTCACGACGCGAAACCCTGCGCCGGGAAACCTTGCGCCGGGAAACCCTGCGCCGGGAAACCTTGCGCCGGGAAACCTTGCAACGAGAAACCTTGCAACGAGAAACCTTGCAACGAGAAACCTTGCGATGAGAAAGAGGGCTGACGTCATGACATACACTGCTCGGCGCCCGGTGGCCGCTCCTCCCAAGCGTGGCTGGGCCTCACCTCTGTTGTGGCTGGCCACGGTGGCGATGGGGTTGATGGCCGGATTGTTCTATGCCTTCTCGGTGTCGGTGATGCCGGGGCTGGCCCAGGCTGACGATCGTGCGTTCGTGCTGGTGATGAACCGGATCAACCAGGCGATCGAGAACCCCCTCTTCGGCCTGACGTTCTCCGGGGCTTTCGTCCTCACTGTTGCCGCCGCCATCGCCCAGTATCGGATGGGCCTGCGGGCCGCCGCCCGCTGGACCTTGGCGGCTCTGGCCCTGTACATCGTGGCGCTGGCCATCACGATGGGCGTCAACGTGCCGCTCAACGACGAGCTGGCCAAGGCCGCCGAGGACTTCACGGCCGCCCGCGACAACTTCGAGGGCCTCTGGAACGTCACGAACAACGTCCGCGGCCTGGCCTGCACCCTGGCCCTGGCCTGCCTGGCCCGCTCCCTGACGCTGCAGGGCCGGGGCGAGCGGGCGTGACCGAGCGGCCCGGCCGCCCCGCGGGGTCAGGCGTAGGCCAGCAGGCGGTCGGGTTCGCCCGCCCCGAGCGGGCCGGCGAGCATCCGCCTGCGGTAGTCCTGCGGGCTGATCCCGCGCACCCGCTTGAAGGCCGCGCTCAGGGCGAACGAGCTGCCGTAGCCCACCTTCCTGGCCACCGTCGAGATCGTCGTGTCCGACTCGCACAGCAGGTCGGCGGCCAGGGCGAGCCGCCATCCCGTGAGGTAGCTCATGGGCGGCTCGCCCACCAGCTCGGTGAAGCGACGGGCCAGCCCGGCGCGCGAGACCCCGGTGCGGGCCGCCAGCTCCGCCACCGTCCAGGGGTGGTCCGGCCCCTCGTGCATCAGGCGCAGCGCGGGCCCGACCACCGGGTCGTGCTGTGCGCGGTACCAGGCGGGGGCGCCCGCGCCCGGGCTGGCCAGCCACGACCGCAGCATCCTGATCAGGATCAGGTCGAGAATGCGGTCCAGCACCAGCGCCTGCCCCGGCTCGCCCTTGCCGGTCTCCTCGGCCAGCAGCGAGATGAGCGCCGTGTCACCGGCCTCCGCGGGCCTGACCAGCAGGGGAGGGAGCGCGGCCAGCAGCCGCTTGCCGATCTCGCTGTGCATCTGGTACGTCCCGCTCAGCATCAGCGCCGCCCCGTCGGGCCGCTCGCCCCAGGTGCGCACCCCGAGGTTCATCGACTCCCGCAGCTCCTCGCCGCGCAGCGTGGTGCAGCGCTGGCCGGGATGGATCACGATGTGCGGCGGCGTGCCGGGCGAGTCGCCGATCGTGTACGGCTCCGGCCCCCGCGCGATGGCCACCTCACCCGGCCGCAGCGGCACGGGCTCACCGCCGGCCGGAACCAGCCAGGCCTCACCCCGGATCATCGTGATCAGGGACAGCGGCGCGCGGTCCTCGATGCGCAACGACCACGGCGGGTCCATGACCGTCCTGAGCAGGAAGGCGCCCTGCGCCCGCGGCCGTTGCAGCATGCCCGTCAACGTGTCGTCAGTCAGTGTGCCCATGATCTGATCGTAGACGCTTGCGTATAGAATAGCCATATATTGGCAATAATCGTCTAAGTGTTTGATTCAGGGAAGGACCCCGCAATGCTGTACGACGTGACGCTGGTGCTCGCCACCGTCGCCACGGGGCTGATCGCCGGGCTGTTCTACGCATTCACCATCTGCGTCATGCTCGCGCTGCGCCGCACGGGCGACCGCGTCTTCATCGAGGTCATGCAGCGGATCAACGCCGCGATCCAGAACGGCTGGTTCGCCCTGGCCTTCCTCGGCGCCCCGGTGTTCCTCGGCGTGGTCCTGATGCTGGACTGGCGGGCGGGGCGGGGCTTCGCTCCCGGCGTGGTGGCCGGGGGAGTGCTGTACGTGGTGACGCTGCTCATCACGTTCGGCGCGAACATCCCGCTCAACAACCGCCTCGACGCGGCCGGGCAGCCAGATCGCATGGCCGACGGGGCGGTGGTGCGCCGCCGTTTCGAGGGGCCATGGGTGCGCTGGAACCTGCTGCGTACGCTGACGTCCGTGGCCGCGTTCGCCTGCCTGTGCTGGGCGCTGCTCACGGTGGAGTGAACCGGAAATATGTTGGTTTTAAGTGAAAAATCAGGATAAATAGGCTCGGGAAACACGCCGTTAGTGGTCCCGTAACAGCCGCCAGGCATGCTCGGAGCCATGGGATTCTTGCGCATCCGGACCACAGTGGACGAGCGGCCCGGGCGGCTGGCCTCACTCGCCTCGGCCCTGGCCGCCAGGGGCGGCAACATCCTCGGCCTGAGCGTGCAGTCCGACCATGACGGCACCGTGGACGAGTTCGTCGCCGACATCCCCGCCGGCGCCGAGACCGTGCGAGAGGCCCTGGAGGCTGCCGGCGGGCGCCGGGTCCAGGTGGTGGCGGCCACCGCACACGAGCTGACCGACGAGCCCACCAGGGCGCTGCTGCTGGCCGCCCGGCTCCGGGCGATGCCGTGGCGGCTGCCCGAGCTGCTGGCCGAGTTGCTACGCGCGGACGACGCCCGGTGGATCTATGGTGAGGCGGTGAGTGATCTTCCCGACCCCACCCAGCTCGTCGTGCCCGTGGCGGCCCGCCGCGCGGTGCGGCTGCGCCGCGCGGAGCTGCCGTTCACGCTGACCGAGGCGGCCCGGGCGGCCGCCTTCACCCGCCTCGCCCGGCCGGCCCTCGACCAGGGCGCCGCGGCGGAGCGCGGGATCAAGCTCTCCGACGGGGTGGAGGTCACGATCCGCCCGCTCACCGCGATCTACCGCGAGGCCGTCCGCGACCTGCACGACAGGTGCTCGCCCGAGTCGCGCAGGTTCCGCTACTTCACCTCGATGCCGGCGCTGCCGCCGCGGATGTTCGACCGGCTCTGTGACCGGAGCCGGGGGCACTCGCTGGTCGCCGGGCACGACGGGCAGGTCGTGGCGATGGCGAACCTGGTGTTCACCCCGGATCCCGGCATCGCCGAGATGGCCTTGCTCGTCGAGGACCGCTGGCAGGGGCGCGGGCTCGGCACCGCGCTGGCCAGGATGGTCGTACGGGCGGCCCGCGACCTGGGATACGCCGAGGTCAAGGCCACCATGCTGGCCGACAACGCGACGATGCGCAGGCTGCTGGTCTCCCTGGGCGCCACACTCGGCTACACCGACGACCCCGGCGTGGTCGAGGCCAGGCTGCCGGTGGGCGCGATGGCCTCAGCCTAGGCCCTCGTCCCGCTCCTCGTCCCCCTTGCTCGGAAGGGTGCCCAGGTGGCGCTCGATGCGTTCCAGGCTCTCCTGGATCTGCGCGAGGCGCTCGTTCAGCCCGGCGCCGCCGCCGAAGAACATCTCGGTGGCCGGTCGTTCCTTCGAGCCGTGGCCCACGCGGTCGAGCAGGCGCTGCCGTACGTCGGCCAGGTCCGCGCCGGCGTCGGCGAGCGCCTGGGCGGCCAGGCCCTCGCCCTCTCTGATCAGTCCCAGCAGGATGTGCTCGGTCCCGATGTAGTTGTGGCGCATCTGCAGCGCCTCGCGCAGCGACAGCTCCAGGACCTTCTTGGCGCGCGGCGTGAACGGGATGTGCCCGCCGGGCGACTTGGCGCCGCTGCCCACCTCGCGCGCGACGAACCCGCGTACGTGGTCGAGCCGCACCCCGCAGTTTTCCAGGACCAGCGAGGCCAGTCCCTCTCCCTCGTGGATGAGGCCGAGCAATATGTGTTCCGTGCCGATGTAGTTGTGGTTCATCGTCCGCGCCTCCTCCTGGGCGAGGACGACGACCCGCCGAGCACGGTCGGTGAAACGTTCGAACACCAGGGGCCTCCGTTCGACTGGGGGGCTGCCTCCACTATGCGCTAGAAAATCGGCTGTGTGGGGTATTTGTCCTGTGTGGATCTTGACGAGGTGGCCGACAGGCTCTACTCGCTGCCGCCGTCGGACTTCACCGCCGCACGTGCGGCGGAGGCCCGCGCGGCCAAGGAGACGGGCGACGTACGGCTGTCGCGCGACATCGCGAAACTCCGCAGGCCCACGGTGTCCGCCGCGGCGGTCAACCGGGTCGCCCGCGAACAGCCCGAGGAGCTGGCCCGGCTGCTGGAGGTGGGCGAGCGGCTGCGCGCGGCCTGGGAGGAGCAGGACGCCGCGGCGCTGGCCGAGCTGACCCGGCGCCGAGGGGAGGTCACGGCCAGGCTGGGCCGGCTCGTGCGGCAGGCAGGCGACCTGTCGGCGGCGGTGGGCGCCGAGGTGGACCAGACCCTGGAGGCGGCCGTGGTGGACGCCGAGGCGGCCGCGCAGGTCCGCGCCGGGCGCCTGGTCAAGCCGCTCAGCTACAGCGGCTTCACCCCGGCTCCGGTGACCCGGCGGCGGCCCGCGGCGGCCAGGAAGTCCGCCGAGGAGTCGGCGGAGGAGGCCAGGAGGCGCGAGGAGGCGCGTGAGGAGGCGCGGGCGCGGGAACGCCGCGAGGCCGAGGCCGCCCACCGGGAGTGGCGCGAGGCGCTGGCGGCGGCCACGAAGGAGCACGACGAGCGCGCGGAGGAGGTCGCCGGTTTGGAGCGGCGGCTCGCCGAGGCGCGTAAGCGGCTCGACGAGAGCAGGCAGCGGCTGGAGGTCACGCAGCGCGAGGAAAGGCACGCGCGGCGGCGGCTGGAGGTCTAGAGTGTACGAAACGGTTTCGTACACCTGGGAGTGATGATGGCATCCTGGACCCCCGCCGACATGGCCGACCTGACAGGCAAGGCGGCCATCGTGACCGGCGCCAACAGCGGCATCGGCCTGCCCACCGCACTGGAGCTGGCCAGGCACGGCGCCCGCGTCGTCGTGGCCGCGCGCAACCCCGGCAAGGGCCGCGCCGCGGTCGAGGAGATCCGGCGGGCGGTGCCCGGCGCGCAGGTGGAGTTCGGCGAGCTCGACCTGGCCGACCTGGACTCCGTCCGGCGCTTCGCCGCCGGTGTGGACCGGGTCGACCTGCTGGTCAACAACGCCGGCGTCGGCATGATCCCCAGACGGCTCACGAAGGACGGCTTCGAGCTGCAGTTCGGCACCAACCACCTGGGGCACTTCGCGCTCACGGGACTGCTGCTGCCCCGGCTGCTCGCCGCCCCCGGCGCCCGCGTGGTCAACGTCTCCAGCGACGCGCACCGGATGGGCCGGCTCGACTTCGACGACCTGGGCATGGAGCGCGGCTACGGCAAGGTGAGCTCGTACGGGCGCTCCAAGCTGGCCAACCTGCTGTTCACCTTCGAGCTGCAGCGGCGCGCCCGGCGGGCCGGCGCGGACCTGACCACCGCGGCGACCCACCCCGGCGCGACCGCCACCAATTTCTTCAACCTGGGCATCCTGCGGCCCCTCGCGGGCCTGTTCCTGAGGTCGGCGGAGGCCGCGGCGGTGTCCTCGCTCTACGCCGCGACCTCACCCGACATCCACGGCGGCGAGTTCGTCGGCCCCAAGCTCAACCTGATGACACCCTCCGCCGAGGCCCGCTCCGAGGAGGTCGCCCGGCGGCTCTGGGAGGTGTCCACCGAGCTGACGGGCGTACGATTCGAGGAGATCGCCTACCACTGAAGGATTCGCACGTTGGCTTCACTCGACCCCGAGCGCGACAGGGCCATTCTCGATGCCACGCTGGAGCTGCTGTCGGAGGTCGGCTACGACCGGATGTCGGTCGACCAGATCGCCAAGCGGGCCAGGGCCAGCAAGGCCACGATCTACCGGCGCTGGGCGGGCAAGCCGGAGCTGGTGGTGGACGTCATCTGCCGGCGGTTCGACATGGACACGCCGCCGGTGGCGGACACCGGCTCGCTCCGCGGCGACCTGACCTCGGTCTTCCACGGGCTGTGCGAGCTGGTGGAGCGCAAGCATACGCTGATCATGGGGCTGTCCTCGACGCTGGTGTCCCACCAGGAGCTGGCGCGGACGCTGCGCGCGCACATGCCGACCAGGGATCTCGGCGGGGTGCGGGCCCTGCTGGAGCGGGCCCTGGCCCGCGGGGAGCTGGCCGGGCCGGTCGATCCCGGGCGGCTCTTCGCGGTGGCCGAGGCGCTGGTGTGGCACCAGATGATCTTCGCCGGGCCGCCGTTCGACGTGGGTTTCGTCGAGCGGTCCGTGAACGACGTGCTGATGCCGCTGACCGAGGCGTGGTCGGTGAAGGGGCCGGCGGTTGGGTCGCCGGATGGGTCGGTGAAGGGGCCGGCGGACGGGTCGCCGGATGGGTCAGCGAACGGCGTGCGCTAAGTAGGCGCAGACCGGGAAGCCCTCCCGCGCGTAGGGCGCGGCCAGGCGGGTGTAGTGGGCTCTGATGAGCTCCACGGTCTCCGGCGGCTGCCTGCCGATCATCCCGAAGCGCGGGCCGCCCGCCTGCACGACGTCGGTCCACCAGGTCGCCAGGTCCACGTGGTGGCGCCAGCGCACGGTGTCGACGGCCGCCCGCGTGAAGCCCGCCTCCTCCAGCAGGGCGATGAAACGTCGCGGCGTGTCGTTGGCGGTGAACGGGCGGGAGGGCGGCTCATAGGGGATCCGGGCGGCGGCGATGGCCTCGGCGAAGACGTTGGTGGCGGTCATCTCGTCGGCCTTCCACCAGGTCAGGGCGATCGTCCCGCCCGGGCGCAGCACGCGGCGCAGCTCCTTGAGCGCCTTGCCGGTGTCCGGCACGTGGTTGATGACGAAATTTCCGGCTATGGCGTCAAAAACCTCGTTCTCGAACGGCAGGTCGGGCAGCACGGCCGGCCGGATCGTCGCGTACGGGTGGCGCCGGGCGGTCAGCTCCAGCATGACGGGGTCGGCGTCCACGGCGGTGACCTCGGCGCCCAGGGCGAGCGCCGCCGCCGTGACCACGCCGGTGCCGCAACCGACATCGAGCAGGCGGGGGGCGAGACTGTCTCGGGCGATGGCCAGGAGCGGGCCGACGGTGTGGGAGCTGAGATGGGCGAAGCCGCGGTCGTAAGCTTCGGCGTTGGTCACCCGCCTAGCGTAACCCAGCCCAAGAACCTAACAATTCGATGTGAAATTACGCCTCAAAAGCTGGTTTTTCGGGAAATATCGCTCGTAAGGTCGTCGCCATGACCCTCGACGCCTTCATCGATGCGCTGCCCAAGGTCGAGCTGCACGTCCACCTGGTGGGCTCGGCCTCGATCCCGACCGTGCTGGAACTCTCGCGCCGCCACCCCGGCAGCGAGGTCCCCACGAGCGAGGAGGAACTGCGGCGCTACTACACCTTCCGCGACTTCCCGCACTTCGCCCAGATCTACCGGACCGTCAACAGCCTGGTGCGCGAGCCCGAGGACGTGGCCACCCTGGTCCTCGGCCTGGCCAGGGACCTGTCCGGGCAGGGCGGCCGGTACGCCGAGCTCCAGGTCACCCCCTACGCCCACCACATCGTCGGGATGCCGATGCGCGAGGTGACCGAGGCGCTGGACCTGGCCGCCCGCCGCTCCCTGGACGAGCACGGCGTCGAGATGACCTACATCTTCGACATCCCCGGCGAGTACGGCGAGGAGGCCGCCAGGATCACCGTCGAGCACGCCCTCCAGGAACCTCCCGCCGCGCTGGTAGGTTTCGGCATCGGCGGCATCGAGCAGGAACGCGTGAAGTACCAGGCCGCCTACCGGGACGCCTTCGCCGCCGCCCGCGCGGCCGGGCTGCACAGCGTCCCGCACGGCGGCGAGATGTCCGGCCCCGAGACGATCTGGGAGGTGATCGAGGGCTACGGCGCCGAGCGCATCGGCCACGGCATCAACTGCCTGGCCGACGAGCGCCTGGTCGCCCACCTGCGCGACACCCAGCTCCCCCTGGACGTCTGCCCCACCTCCAACGTCTGCACCGGCCAGGTCGCCGCCATCGGCGACCACCCGCTGCCCCGGATGCTGGAGGCGGGCCTGTACGTCACGCTCAACAGCGACGACCCGCCCATGTTCGGCACCACGCTGGCCCAGGAGTACCGCGTGGCGGCCGGCGTCTTCGGCTTCGGCCGGAAGGAGCTGGCCGACCTGGCCAGGAACGGCGTCCAGGCCTCCTACCTGCCCGGAGAGCGCAAGCAGGCGCTGCTCAAGGAGATCGACGATCTCCTCGCGACCGGCGCCTGAGAACCCACGGCCACGGCCGGACGACGGGCGCCCAAGCGAACCCGGCGACCGGCCGGGAGCCGCCCGCCGCTCGCCCAGCCGCGTCAAGGCGACTCAGGGGGAGGACGGACGGCCCAGCTCCAGGGGGATCTTGGCGGCCGCGGCCCGGTCCAGCAGGAACAGCGTCCGCCCCCGGCCCCGCGCCCCCGCCGCGGGCACCTGGAAGGGACCGGAGTCCGACAGCGCCATGCGTACGGCACCCGACTTCTCCGCGCCGGCCGCCACCACCCAGACCTCGCGCGCGGCCTGGATGGTGGGCAGGGTCAGTGAGATGCGGGTCGGCGGCGGCTTGGGGGAGCCGTGCACCGCCACCACCGGCCGCGTGTCGTAGAGCGCGGGCATGCCCGGGAACAGCGAGGCCACGTGCGTGTCCGGCCCCAGGCCGAGCAGCATCACGTCGAACCTCGGCACCGGCCCGTGGTCCTCCGGCCGGGCGGCCTTGCGCAGCTCGGTGGCGTAGGCGTCGGCGGACTCCTCGGCCGTCATGCCCGCGTCGGGGCCTGACATGACGTGCACCCGCTCCGGGTCCACGTCCACGTGGTCCAGCAGGGCCTGGCGGGCACCGGTCTCGTTGCGCTCCTCGTCGCCGGTGGGCAGGAAGCGCTCGTCACCCCACCAGACGTCCAGGCGCCGCCAGTCCACGGCGTCGCGGGCGGGTGTCGCCGCGATGGCCGCGAGCGTGGCGAGGCCGACCGTGCCACCGGTCAGCACGATCGACGCCGAGCCCTTGGCCGACTGCACATCGACCAGGCGCGTGATGATCCGGGCCGCCACGGCCTTGGCCAGGACGTCGGCATCGCGGTGCACGACCACGGTGGGAACGCTCACGGTCATCCTTTGTACGTCCTGGCGAAACGCTTGACCGCCGCTTCGTAGATCTCGTCACTGTCGAGTCTACGCAGTTCCTCGGCCATCAGCTCCGAGGTCTGCCGCCGGGCCAGGGCCACGTTCCGGTCCGGCTGGCCGGGCCGCGACAGGGTGGCCAGCCGGGAGTCGGTCCTGGTCACGGCCAGCTCGCCGTCGCTGAGCTGCAGCCGCACGGCCGTGAGGCCGGGCCCGGCCGACTCGGTGACCTTGATCGGCGCCCCGAGGCGGTCGGACAGCCAGGCGGCCAGCAGCGAGGCGCTCGGGTTGCCGGCGGCGGCCTCCACCACGCCCTTGCGGACCTTGCCCACCGGCTGGTCGAACGCGGCGGCCAGCAGGCTGCGCCACGGCGTCAGCCGGGACCAGGCCAGGTCGGTGTCGCCGGGGGCGTAGCCCCTGGCCCTGGTCACCAGCGACTTGACGCCGCCGTGGTCGAAGCCCCTGGCGTCGGTGATCCGCCGCTGCGCGAGGGCGCCGATGGCGTCCTTGGCCGGCGCGTCCGGGGCGGCGCCCGGCCACCACACCACGACCGGCGTGTCGGGCAGCAGCAGCGGGCTGACCACGGAGTCGGCGTGCTGGGTGAGCTCGCCGTAGAGCCGCAGCACCACGACCTCGCCGGGGGTGGACTCGCCGATGCGCAGCTCCGCGTCGAGCCGGACCGGCTCCTCCGCCTCGCGGGTGATCACCACGATGATGCGCGAGGGGTGCTCGCGGGCGGCGTCGGTGGCCGCGCGCAGGGCGTCGTACTGGTGGCGCTCCTCGGACACCACGACGAGCGTGAGCACCATGCCGATGGCGGGCGCGCCCATCTGGTGGCGCAGGTGCGTGAACTGCGCCGAGATCTTCCCGGCCGTCGTGTCCGACAACATGAACGTCGTCACGACCCCTCCTTCGTCGTTCGCGGGCCAGTCGATCGCGTGCCGGCCGGTGTGAAACCAGTGGGTCTCGGGCGCTCGCTCACTAGAGCCTCCTCCACACGCGCCCGTCGCGGGCCATCATCGCGTCGGCCGACGGCGGCCCCCACGACCCGGACTCGTACGGCTCGGGCTGGCCCTGCGTGGCCCAGAACTCCTCGATCGGGTCGAGGATCTTCCACGACAGCTCGACCTCCCGCTGGTGGGGGAAGAGCGGCGGGTCGCCGATCATCACGTCCAGCAGCAGCCGTTCGTAGGCTTCCGGCGACGACTCCAGGAACGACTCCCCGTAGGCGAAGTCCATCGAGACGTCGCGTACCTCCATGGCCGTGCCGGGCACCTTGGAGCCGAACCGCACCGTGATGCCCTCGTCCGGCTGCACCCTGATCACCAGCGCGTTCTGGCCCAGGATCTCGGTGTCGTCCTTGCTGAAGGGCAGGTGCGGCGCCCGCTGGAACACCACCGCCACCTCGGTCACCCGGCGGCCGAGGCGCTTGCCGGTGCGCAGGTAGAACGGCACGCCCGCCCAGCGCCGGTTGGCGATCTCCAGCTTGACGGCGGCGTAGGTCTCGGTGGTGGAGTCACCCGAGATGCCCTCTTCCTGAAGGTAGCCGACGACCTTCTCGCCGCCCTGCCACCCCGCGGAGTACTGGCCGCGCGCCGTGTTGAGCCCCAGGTTGGCCGGCAGTCGCACGGCCTTGAGCACCTTTTCCTTCTCCCGCCGCAGCGCCGAGGCGTCGAAGGAGGTGGGGTCCTCCATCGCGACCAGGGCGAGGAGCTGGAGCAGGTGGTTCTGGATCACGTCGCGGGCCGCGCCGATGCCGTCGTAGTAGCCCGCGCGCCCGCCGATGCCGATGTCCTCGGCCATGGTGATCTGCACGTGGTCGACATAGCCGCGGTTCCAGATGGGCTCATAGAGGTTGTTGGCGAACCGCAGCGCCATGATGTTCTGGACGGTCTCCTTGCCCAGGTAGTGGTCGATCCGGAAGATCGAGCTCTCCGGGAAGGCCGAGGTGGTGATCTCGTTCAGCTCGTGCGCGGAGCGCAGGTCGTGGCCGAACGGCTTCTCGATGACCACCCGCCGCCACGAGCCCTCCGGCGCGTCGGCCAGGCCGGTGCGCTTGAGCTGCTCGACCACCACGGGGAAGAACTTCGGTGGCACCGACAGGTAGAAAGCGTAGTTTCCGCCCGTGCCCCGGGTCTCGTCGATCTCGGCCAGAGCCATGGCCAGCGCGTCGAACGCGCCGTCGTCGCTGAACTCGCCGGGCACGAAGTGGATGCCCTCGCGAAGCTGCTTCCAGACCTCCTCGCGGAACGGCGTCCGGGCGTGCGCCTTGACGGCGTCGTGCGTCAACTGCGCGAAGTCCTGGTCCTTCCAATCCCGCCGGGCGAAGCCGACCAGGGAGAAGCCGGGCGGCAGCAGCCCCCGGTTGCCCAGGTCGTAAATCGCCGGCAACAACTTGCGCTTGGCCAGGTCGCCCGTCACGCCGAACAACACCATCACGCACGGCCCCGCCACCCGGGGCAGCCGCTTGTCGCGCGGGTCGCGCAGCGGGTTGGCGGCCAGCACCTCCGCGGTGGTGGCGGTGCCCGCGACGGCGGCCGCGGCGGTGACGGCGTCCTCCGCGGGTGCTGCAGGTTCTGTCATCTCAAGCCTCCTGTGCGGCTGCGAGCAGATGCGCGACTCCCGCCGCGCGGTCGGTCAGGTGCAGGCGTACGGTCGGCCGCCCGCGGGTTTCGAGCGCCTCCAGGTCGCCGAGCGCCTGGGCGAGCTGGAGCCGCCCCAGCGTGTAGGGCCTGCCGGGAACCGGCACGTCCTCCGTCACCGCACCGGTGATCTGCAGGAACACCCCGTTCTGCGGCCCGCCCTTGTGATATTGCCCGGTCGAGTGCAGGAATCTCGGCCCCCACCCGAACGTCACGGGCCGGTCGGTACGCAACGCGAGCAGCGCCCGCAGCGTCGCCGCGTCGGCCATCATCCAGGCGTCGGTCATCTGCTCGAAGTCGGCCCCCTCCGGCACCGGGGCGTCGAACGCCGCCACCCGGTCCAGGTAGGCCATGATCGACAGGTAACCGGTGGCGGGTATGGCGTGCAGCACCTCGGCGAACACCCCGGGCAGGTCCTTGGCCGTCGGCGAGCCGTAGACCTCGACGGGGCCGTCCACGAAGGCCGGCGCGCCGGTCGGCAGGTCGGGCAGGGCCAGCAGGGCAGCGGTGTTGTCCTTGGACTCGGTCACGTTCGGCTGGTCGAAGGGGTTGATCCCGAGCAGCAGCCCGGCCACGGCGGTGGCGTACTCCCACACCAGGAACTGCGCGCCCAGCGGCCCGTCCACCCGCACGTCGCCCGGATCTGACTCGATCGCCACGACCAGCTCGTCGCTCGTGCCGTTGGGGTCGGCGGCCACCACGGGCAGGATGCCCCTGCCCTGCTTGCCGGTGGACTCGGCGACGAGCTGCTCGATCCAGTCGGGCAGCCCGTTGACGGCCGAGAGCCGGTCTTCGAGCACCAGCTTGTCGCGCCCGCCCAGCGCCGAGCCGCCGAGCGCCGCGCCCAGGTCGAGCCCGGGGTTGCCGGTGTCGCGCGACAGCAGCGGCAGGATCTCCTCGGCGTCGTCCAGCAGCCGCTCCACGTCGGCGCCGGCCAGCGCGGCGGGCACCAGCCCGTAAGCCGACAGCGCCGAGTAGCGCCCGCCCACGTCGGGCACGGCGAGCACCAGGTGGTGGCCGGCCTCGGCCGCCCGGCGCGCCAGCGGCGAGCCCGGGTCGGTGACGACCACGACACGGCCGGCGGGCTCGATGCCCGCCTCCGCGAACAGCCGCTCGTAGATCCGCAACTGGCAGTCGGTCTCCACGGTCGTGCCGCTCTTGCCGGCCACGACCACGAGCGTGGCGTCGAGCCGCTCGTCCAGCGCGCGGCGCACCTGCTCGGGGTCAGAGGTGTCGAGCACGGTGAGCGGCACGTCGGCGGTGGCGCAGATGACCTCCGCCGCCAGCGACGAGCCGCCCATCCCGGCCAGCACCACGTTCGTCAGGCCCTGCGCGCGGGCCTGCCCGGCGAGCTTGCCCAGCTCGGGCAGCAGCTCGCGGGAGCGGCGGGGCAGCGTCAGCCAGCCGAGCCTGAGCGCCGCCTCCGCCTCGGCGTCCTCGCCCCACAGCGTGGGGTCGCCGCCGGCGAGCCGCGCGGGCACGCCGTCGGCGATGAGGCGCCCCGCGACGGAGGCGGCGGCCGAGGCCACCGCCTCGTCGCGGTAGGAGACGTCCATCACGGGACCAGGTTCTTGGTGACGCTCTCCAGCAGCTCGTTCCAGGAGGCCTCGAACTTCTCGACGCCCTCGTCCTCCAGCACCTTCACCACGTCGTCGTAGTCGACGCCGGCGTCCTTGAGCGCGGCCATGGTGTTCCAGGCCTGCTCGTAGTACGGGCGCACGGTGTCGCCGGTGACGTTGGCGTGGTCGGCCGTCGCGTCGAGTGTCTTCTCCGGCATCGTGTTGACGGTGCCGGGGGCCACGAGCTGGTCGATGTAGAGCGTGTCGGAGTATTCCGGGTTCTTCACGCCGGTCGAGGCCCACAGCGGCCGCTGCGGGCGGGCGCCCGCGGCGCGCAGGCGCTGCCAGCGCTCGGAGTTCATCACGTCCTCGTAGGCCGCGTACGCCAGCCGGGCGTTGGCCACGCCCGCCTTGCCCTTCAGCTCCGGCTTGCCCAGCTTGTCGAGCCGCTTGTCGATCTCGGTGTCCACCCGGCTGACGAAGAAGGAGGCCACCGAGTCGATCGTGGCCAGGTTGAGGCCCTTGGCCTGGGCCGCCTCGAGGCCGGCCAGCCAGGCGTCCATGACCGCGCGGTAGCGCTCCAGGGAGAAGATCAGCGTGACGTTGATGCTGATGCCCTCCGACAGGGCCTGCGTGATCGCGGGCAGCCCCTCCAGGGTCGCCGGGATCTTGATGAACAGGTTGGGCCGGTCCACCATCCACCACAGCGACCGCGCCTCGGCGACCGTCTTCTCGCTCTCGCGGGCCAGGCGCGGGTCCACCTCCAGCGAGACGCGGCCGTCCACGCCGCCGGTGGCGTCGAAGGCCGGGCGCAGCACGTCGGCGGCCCAGCGGATGTCGTAGGTGGTGATGGCGCGCACGGCCTCGCCCACGTCCACGCCGCGCACGGCGAGGTCGTGGAGCTGGGCGTTGTAGGCGTCGCCCTTGCTGAGCGCGTTGGCGAAGATCGTCGGGTTGGAGGTCACCCCGACCACGTTCTTGTCGCGGATCAGCTGCTCCAGGTTGCCGCTGCGCAGGCGCTCGCGGCTGATGTCATCGAGCCAGATGGAAACGCCCTGGCCGGACAGCTTGTTCAGGATCTCACTCATCTTTGTCAGTTTCCCGTCGTCTCGCCCTTTTCCTGCCCCAGCTTGGCCAGGCTCGCCTTCGCCGCCGCCGCCACGCGCTCGGCCGTCAGGCCGAACTGCTCGTACAACGTCCTGTACGGGGCGGAGGCACCGAAGTGTTCGAGACCGACCACTTCACCGCACTCGCCGACGAACTCGTGCCAGCCGAGCGAGATGCCCGCCTCGACCGCCACCCGAGCCCGGATCGACGACGGCAGCACGGTCTGCCTGTATGCGGAGTCCTGCCCCTTGAACCATTCGACACACGGCATCGACACCACCCGGGTCGGGATGCCGCGCGCCTCCAGCAGTTCCCGGCCGTTCACCGCGATCTCCACCTCGCTGCCGGTGGCGATGAGGATGACCCGGGGCTGGCCGTCGGAGGCCTCGCGCAGCACGTAGCCGCCGCGGGCCACGCCCTCGGCGCTGGTGCCGTCCTGGACCGGCAGGCCCTGCCTGGTCAGCGCCAGGGCCGCGGGCCGGTCGGTGTGCTGCAGCACGGCCTTCCAGGCGTAGGCGGTCTCGTTGGCGTCGGCCGGGCGCACCACGTCCAGGCCGGGGATCGCGCGCAGCGCCCACAGGTGCTCGATCGGCTGGTGGGTCGGGCCGTCCTCGCCCAGGCCGATGGAGTCGTGCGTCCACACGTACGTGACCGGCAGTTTCATCAGCGCGGCCAGCCGCACCGACGGGCGCATGTAGTCGGAGAAGACCAGGAACGTGCCGCCGTACGGGCGGGTGCCGCCGTGCAGGGCGATGCCGTTGAGGATGGCGCCCATGGCATGCTCACGGATGCCGAAGTGCAGCGTGCGGCCGTAGCGGTTACCGGGGAAGTCCTTGGTCTGGTATTCCTCCGGGATGAAGGACGGCTCGCCCTTCATCGTGGTCAGGTTGGACTCGGCGAGGTCGGCCGAGCCGCCCCACAGCTCGGGCAGCACCGGCGCCAGCGCGCCCAGCACCTCGCCGGAGGCCTTGCGGGTGGCGATCGACGCGCCGGCCTCGAACGACGGCAGCGCCTTGGCCCAGCCGTTGGGCAGCTCGCGGCGGGAGATGCGGTCGAGCTCGGCGGCCCGCTCGGGGTTGGCCAGACGCCATTCGGCGTAGCCCTTCTCCCATTCGGCGTGCAGGGCGCGGCCGCGCCGGGCGATGTCGCGGGCGTGCTCCAGCACCGCGTCCGGCACGTCGAAGGTCTTGGCCGGGTCCATGCCCAGGACTTCCTTGGTGGCGGCGACCTCCGGCTCGCCCAGGGCCGAGCCGTGGATCTTGCCGGTGTTCTGCTTGTTGGGCGCGGGCCAGCCGATGATCGTGCGCAGCCGGATGAAGGAGGGCCGGTCGGTCTCTGCCTTGGCCGCCTCCAGCGCGGCGAGGAGGGCCTCGACGTCCTCGACGTAGTCGCCGGTGGCCGTCCAGTCGACGCTCTGGGTGTGCCAGCCGTAGGCCTCGTAGCGCGCGACGACGTCCTCCGACTTGGCGATCAGGGTGTCGTCCTCGATGGAGATGTGGTTGTCGTCGTACAGGACGATGAGGTTGCCCAGCTTCTGGTGGCCGGCCAGGGAGCTGGCCTCGTGGCTGATGCCCTCCTCGATGTCGCCGTCGCTGACGAAGCACCAGATGAAGTGGTCGAACGGGGAGGCGCCGGGCGCGGCGTCGGGGTCGAACAGGCCCCGCTCGCGGCGGGCGGCCATCGCCATGCCGACCGCGTTGCCGAGGCCCTGGCCCAGCGGGCCCGTCGTGGTCTCCACGCCCGCCGTGTGCCCGTGCTCGGGGTGACCGGGGGTGAGACTGTCCCACTGGCGCAGCCGCCGCAGGTCGTCCAGCGTCAGGCCGTAGCCGGACAGGTAGAGCTGGATGTAGAGCGTCAGGCTGGTGTGGCCGCACGACAGCACGAAACGGTCGCGGCCGAGCCAGTTCGGGTCCGTCGGATCATGGCGCATCACGCGTTGGAACAGCAGGTAGGCGGCGGGTGCCAGACTCATGGCGGTGCCGGGGTGCCCCGAGCCCGCCTTCTCCACTGCGTCCATCGCCAGGGCCCGAATGACGTCGACGGCCTTCTTGTCGAGGTCGCCCCATTCGAGGGCTGGCACGAGTTCGGTGCTCAAGTGCTCGGTCTCCGGAATCTAGTTGTCATTGTTTCGCCGGTCGGCGGTCCCGCCCAACACGGGACCCTAACCGAGTGGACGTGGCGTCGATTCCCATTCCACCCGTGCGGGTCCATGTATGGCGCAAGCCCCCCATTGGCCGGACCGGCCGACCCTGCGACTACAGTTTGTTTGTTCGCAGGGGCGTCACGGCGCCCGCCCATGGATCCGCTCTTATCAGAGGTTACGCGTTGACTCCGCACAGGCTGGAAGCGCCTTGACGGTGCTGACCAACAGGCAGGCGACGGCGCCCGCTCCGCCCGAGGCGCCGCGCTCGGTAGGCATGATCATCAAGGCCTACATCGCGCTCACCAAGCCGCGGATCATCGAGCTGCTGCTGATCACGACGCTGCCGGTGATGTTCCTCGCGGCAGGTGGCCTGCCGCCGCTGTGGACGTCCATCTCGGTCATGGTGTTCGGCACCCTATCGGCGGGCAGCGCCAACGCGCTCAACTGCTACGTGGATCGCGACATCGACCAGAAGATGCGCCGCACCCGCCGCAGGCCGCTGGCCAGGCATCAGGTGTCGCCGCGTGGCGCGCTGATCTTCGGGATCGTGCTCGGCGCGTTGTCCACCGCCGGGCTGTGGGTGACCACCAACGGCCTGGCCGCGTCGCTGTCCACCGCGGCGATCCTGTTCTACGTGCTGGTCTACTCGATGATCCTCAAGCGCCGTACGGCTCAGAACATCGTGTGGGGCGGCATCGCGGGCTGCATGCCGGTGATGATCGGCTGGGCGGGCATCACCGACCGGCTCGACTGGGCGCCGCTGGTGCTGTTCGGGGTGGTGTTCTTCTGGACGCCGCCGCACACCTGGACGCTGGCCATGCGCTACAAGGAGGACTACGCGGCGGCCAAGGTGCCGATGCTGCCGGTGGTGGCCACCGAGCGGCGGGTCGTCCTGGAGTCGATCGCCTACACCTGGGCGACCGTGCTGTGCTCGCTGGCGCTGTGGCCGGTGGCGGGCACCACGATGTTCTACCCGATCGTGGCGGCCGTGCTCGGCGCCGTGTGCCTGTGGGAGGTGCACCGGCTGCTGGCCCGGCTCAACGCCGGCAAGACCGGCCTCGCGCTGCGGCCCATGCGCTTCTTCCACTGGTCCAACGCCTATCTGGCGCTGCTCTTCCTCGCCGTGGCGATCGACCCGCTGCTGTCCTGATCGTCCCCTTGGCCGGGGGGCGACGCCCACGTCCGGATGCTGCTCGACCTGAGCCGGGAGCACCTCAGGGAGGCGGTATGAGCGCGGGCCACGGGCACGGGCCGGCCGCCGGGTCCGACCGGCGTTACCCGACTGCCACGGCGTGCGCACCCGCCTCGCCGGCCTGCTGCACGAGCGCTTCGCCGTCGGGCACAGGACACCGCAGGTCGATCACGGCATTCCCGGCGTCGACCGGCACTGCGAAGACCCACACGGACCCCGGCACTCTGATCCGTTAAAGTCACCCTATGGCGACCCGTGATCCACGCTGGGTGTTGAAGGACCGCCCGTCTTCCGTGTTGATCCTCGGGCTGGTCCTCACCGGCATGT
This sequence comes from Nonomuraea sp. B12E4, assembly GCF_039871825.1. Taxonomy (NCBI): domain Bacteria; kingdom Bacillati; phylum Actinomycetota; class Actinomycetes; order Streptosporangiales; family Streptosporangiaceae; genus Nonomuraea; species Nonomuraea sp. B12E4. Next base: position 87,074 of record NZ_JBDPME010000007.1, read on the forward strand.
GCGCGTTGGTCTCCTTCTCCTTCGACGTCCTGTTCAACGGCGCCCCGGTGCAGTTCTTCATCGCCCTCATGCTGGCGCTGGCGCCGGTGCCGCTGCTGCTGGCGGCGGTGCTGACGCTCGACCGGCTGGAGCCGGAGCCGCGCAGCAACCTGATCTTCGCCTTCGCCTGGGGCGCGGGCATCGCGGTCCTGGTCGCCGGTGTGATCAACTCGCTCAACCTGCACTACATCATCGACACCGCCAAGCTCTCGGAGGCCAGCGCCCGCAACATCGCGGCCACGTTCGGCGCGCCCGTGGTGGAGGAGACGATGAAGGGGCTGGTGCTGCTGGGGCTGCTCAAGTTCCGCCGGGCGGAGCTGGACGGGCCGACCGACGGCGTCATCTACGCCAGCATGGTCGGCCTCGGCTTCGCCATGAGCGAGAATGTCAGCTACTACATCGCCGCGCTCAACTCCGAGGCCGGGGTCAAGGGCCTGGCCGTCACCGTGGTGCTGCGCGGCATCCTGTCGCCGCTGGCCCATCCGCTGTTCAGCTCCATGATCGGGGTCGGGGTGGCCTACGCGGCCCAGCGCGGCGGCTCCGAGCGGGTGTTCTACGTGCTGGCCGGCTGGTCGGGCGCGATGATCCTGCACGGCCTGTGGAACGGCCTGGCCTCCTACGGCGGCTTCCCCGGACTGGTCGTGGCCTACCTGGTGCTGCTGGTCGTGCTGATCGTGCTCATCGGCGTGGTGTTCAGGGACCGGCGCCGCATCGTCGCGCTCATCCAGCGCTACCTGCCGCCCTACGAGCCGACCAAGCTGGTCACCCAGGCCGACATCTTCATGCTGTCGGCGTTCCCGCGGCGCCGCCAGGCCAGGCAGTGGGCCCGGGCCTACGGCGGCAAGCGCGGGCTGCGCGCGATGCGCGACTACCAGCTCGCCGCCACCGAGCTGGGCCTGCTGCACGAGCGGGCTGCCCGCCACATGGTCGACGAGCAGCTCTTCCACGAGGAGCAGCGGGCCCTGCTGGAGTGCATGAGCACCGCCCGTGCCGACTTCCCGATGCCGATCATCAACGCCAGGGCCGTCCCCGGCGCCCCGCCGCCCGGCTACGCGGACTGATCGAGGATCCTTCTGAGCGAGACCTCGCGTGGTCCCGGGTAGACCGGGTCGGAGTGGAGGATCAGCGCGTCGGCGAAGCCCTTGGCGGCGGCGAGGAACTCGCGGGCGGCGTAGACGTAGGTGGCCGCGGCGAACCTGACGGTCGAGTCGTCACCCACCCCGAACGCCTCCAGCCCGGCCGTCCGGCACAACGTCACGGCCCTGGGCAGGTGGAACTCCTGCGTCACCACGGTGATCCGCTCGGCCCCGAACACCTCGCGCGCCCGTACGCAGGAGTCCCACGTGTCGAACCCGGCGTAGTCCAGCACCATCATCGCGTCGGGCACGCCCTTGCCGCGCAGGTAGTCACGCATGGCCGTGGGCTCGTCGTAGTCCTTGCGGCTGTTGTCGCCCGACAGCAGCAGGGCGTGCACCTTGCCCGCCCGGTAGAGCTCGGCGGCCAGGTCGAGCCTGCTGACCAGCATCGGCGAGGGATGTGTGCCGTCGTACAGGCCCGCGCCGAGCACCAGCGCGGCCTGCGTGCCGGGGACGCGGCTCAGCCAGCCCGCCGCCCCGGCCGTCACCCGGTGGGCCGTGCTGCCCAGCCAGGCCCAGGTCATGGGTGCGAGCGTGAGCACGCTGAGTGCCACCAGTCCCTGGTAGGCCCTGCGCAGCGTCTTCCGATCGGGGCGGACGATCTTGGGCAAATTACACACCTTTACGGTGGGGGAGTGGCCGACTTAACACCCCATACCCTGGCATATCTTGTCAGACGGTGGCGGGAACTTCGGTGGGGGAGTGGTCGGGCTGCGGGGCCCGGGTGCGCAACGAGGTGACCACCCGCAGGGCCGCGATCCAGACCAGGGTGGAGCCGAGCACGTGCAGCAGGACCAGGGCGGCGGGCACGGCCAGGAAGTATTGCGTGTAGCCGATCACGCCCTGGACCAGCTCCACCCCGAGCAGCGTCGCCGCCGCCCGCCTGGCCGGCCCCTTCGAGTTGCCGATGTGCAGGGCGAACACCAGCGCGAACGTCAGCCCCACCACGATGTAGACCAGGTCGGCGTGCAGCCGTGCCATGGCCTCGATGTCCAGGTCGAAGCGGGAGGCGCGGTCGTCGCCCGAGTGCGGGCCGGTGCCGCTCACCGTCACCCCGGCCACCAGCAGCACGAACACCGCCGCCAGCAGCACGTGGCCGAGCCTGCGGATGTCGCGGTGGGTGACCCGCCGGACCGGGCCGTCGCCCTCGCCCGACCGGGAGTAGAGCATCCAGCAGGCGGCGATCAGGCCGGTGGAGATCAGGAAGTGCATGCCGACCGTGAACGGGTTGAGCATCGTGTTGACCACGAGCCCGCCCCACAGCGCCTGCGCCAGGATGCCGACCGGCTGCAGCCACGCCAGCAGCACCAGCGAGCGACGGCGCGGCGCCAGCCGCAGCGCCGAGAGCACGCAGCCCACCCCGACCGCCAGCACCAGGAACGTCAGCAGCCGGTTGCCGAACTCCACGAGCATGTTGAGCATCGACACCTCGGGGTGCGCGACCGGGATGAAGCTGTCCGGCGTGCATCTCGGCCAGCTCGGGCAGCCGAGCCCGGAGCCGGTGACGCGCACGCCCGCGCCGGTCACCGCGATGCCCGCGTTGACCACCACGGAGGCCAGGGCCCAGCCCCGCATCGACGCCGCGGTGGGTGCCCAGAAGGACAACAGGCCACGCACGAGAGGGCTGGGGTGGTCGGTGGGTAGCTTCACGCATCGATGGTACGTGCGGGAGCAGCCGGTCTCGTCACTGGTCGTCCCGGGGCTTCCAAGCCGTCAAGGTATGTGACATATTACTGTTGGGAGGTGTTGATGTCCGACGTGATCGTCGTCGGCGCCGGAGTGGTGGGGGCGGCGTGCGCCTACTACGCCGCGCGCGCGGGCCTGGACGTGACCGTGGTCGACCGGGGGCCGGTGGCGGGCGGCACGACCGGTTCCGGCGAGGGCAACGTACTGGTGTCCGACAAGGAGCCGGGGCCGGAGCTGGAGCTGGCGGTGCTGTCCAACCGGCTGTGGCGCTCGCTCGCCGAGCGGCACGACAGGCGGGCCGGGGCCGGGCGGCACGGAGGGTTCGAGTTCGAGCCCAAGGGCGGGCTGGTCGTCGCCGAGACCGGCGAGATCCAGCGAGCGCTCGTGGAGCTGGCCGGCAAGCAGGGCCTGGAGCACAGTCTGGTGTCCGAGTCCGAGCTGCGCGACTACGAGCCGAACCTGGCCGAGGGGCTCGCCGGCGGCGTCCACTACCCGCAGGACGCGCAGGTGCAGCCCATGCTGGCCGCCGCCCGCCTGCTGAGGGACGGCGCGGACAGCTTCGGCCGGGGCACGCTGCACCTGCGCCTGGGGGTCTCCGTGACCGGTTTCCTCCGCTCGGGCGAGCGGGTGACGGGCGTGCGCACCTCCCACGGCGACGTGCTCGGCGGCGCGGTGATCAACGCGGCGGGCACCTGGGGCGGCGAGGTGGCCGCGCTGGCGGGCGTGACCCTGCCCGTCCTGCCCAGGCGCGGGTTCATCCTGGTCACCGAGCCCCTGCCCGAGCCGCTCATCAAGCACAAGGTCTACACCGCCGCCTACGTGACGAACGTGGCCAGCGACTCGGCGGGCCTGGAGACCTCCGCCGTCGTCGAGGGCACCCCCGCGGGGACCGTGCTCATCGGGGCCAGCAGGGAGCGGGTCGGGTTCGACCGGACGACGTCGGTGCCGGTGCTCGCCCGGCTGGCCGAGCAGGCGGTCGCGCTCTTCCCCGCACTGCGCGACGTGCGGGCCATCCGGTCCTACTGCGGGTTCCGGCCGTACTGCCCGGACCATCTGCCCGTCATCGGCGCCGATCCGCGCCGGCCCGGCCTCTACCACGCGTGCGGGCACGAGGGGGCCGGGATCGGGCTCGCCCCGGCGACCGGGCACCTGCTCGCGCAGGTCCTCACCGATCAGGCGCCCGACCTGGACCTGCAACCCTTCCGGCCGGATCGTTTCTCGGAGGAGTCCCTTTGACGTTCCACATCACGATCGACGGGCGGCGGGTGGCCGTGGTGCCCGGCCAGACCATCGGCGCGGCCCTGCACGCGGCCGGCGTGCGCTCGTGGCGTACCACCCGGTTCGGCGGGCGGCCGCGCGGGCTGTTCTGCGGGATCGGCGTCTGCTTCGACTGCCTGATCTCCGTCAACGGGCGGGCTCCCGAACGCGCCTGCATGCTGGAGGCCGCGCCCGGTGACGAGGTGACGACGTCGTGACGTACGACCTGGTGGTGATCGGCGGCGGTCCCGCGGGGGTGGCGGGCGCGCTCACGGCGGCCCTGGCCGGGCTGCGGGTGGCGCTCGTCGACTCCGGCGCGCGGCTCGGCGGCCAGTACTTCCGGCACACGGCCGCACCCAGCGCGGAATCCGGGCTGGCGCGGTTCCTGCGGCTCGGGCGGATGCTCGGCGAGCGGGCCGACCTGCTGCTGCGGCACCAGGCGTGGCATGTCTCCCGTGACGGCGAGGGGGACTTCACCGTGCACTGCAACGCCCCCGGCGGCGGGCCGGTGGCCGTACGGGCGCGGCGGCTGCTGATCGCGACCGGCGCGCACGACCGGCCGCTGCCCTTCCCCGGCTGGGACCTGCCCGGCGTGTTCACCGCGGGCGGCGCGCAGGCGCTGCTCAAGGGCAACGGCGTGGTGCCCGGCAGGCGCGTCGTGGTCGGCGGCACCGGCCCGTTCCTGCTGCCCGTGGCGACCGGCCTGGCCGGGGCGGGCGCGCGGGTGCTCGGCGTGTACGAGGCGGGCGGCGGCCTCGGCCTGGCCGGGCATCCGCTGCTGGCCCTGGGCAAGGCCGGCGAGGCGGCGGGCTACGCGGCCTCGCTGGTCCGGCACCGGGTGCCGTATCGGACGAGGCGGGCGGTGGTCGCCGCGCACGGCGAGCGCGAGGTCGAGGCCGTCACCGTGGCCCGCCTCGACCAGGACTGGAACGTTCTCGCCACCCGCGTCGTCGAGTGCGACACCGTGGCCGTCGGCTACGGCTTCGTGCCCCAGATCGAGCTCGGGGTGCAACTCGGCTGCGGCACCCGCCAGGACGTGGACGGCAGCCCCGTGCTGAGCGTCGACGCCGCCCAGCGCACGACCGTGCCGGGGGTCTGGGCCGCCGGCGAGCCCACCGGGGTGGGCGGCTGGGAGCAGTCCGAGCTGGAGGGCCGCCTCGCCGGCCGCTCCATCGCCGGCCGCCCGGCCGCGGGCGTGCTGACCCGGCGGCGCGACCGGGGCCGGGCCTTCGGCGCGGCCCTGCAGCGGGCCTACCCCGTCAAGGCCGGCTGGCAGGGCTGGCTGCGCGCCGACACCCTGGTGTGCCGGTGCGAGGAGGTGCCGCTGGCGCGGGTACGCGAGGCCCGCGACCTCGGCGCCACCGACGCCCGCTCGATCAAGCTGCTGGCCAGGCCCGGCATGGGCTGGTGCCAGGGCCGCATCTGCGGCTACGCCGTCTCCTGCCTGGCCGGCGAGCCCGAACGGCCGCCCCGGCGGCCCATCGCCCAGCCCGTCGCCCTGGGCGCCCTCAGCGACCTCGCGGGCGCCGCGAACGGCACCCCAGGCAGCTCTTCGGGCCACGGCACCCCGGGCGCCCAGAACGGCACCTTGGGCGGCACCGCAGGCGACACCACCGACAAGACCGCTCACTGACCCTCACGACCTGGAGGACTTTCTCATGGACACCCGCAGCAAACCCTGGCACGGCGTCATGGTGGCCACCGCGCTGCCCCTGCACGAGGACCTGTCGGTCGACCTCGACGGCTACGCGGAGCACTGCCGCTGGCTGGTCGAGCACGGCTGCGACGGCGTCGTGCCCAACGGCTCGCTCGGCGAATACCAGACGCTCACGCCGGAGGAGCGGAGCAAGGTGATCGAGACCGCCGTCGCGACCGTCGGCGGCGCCAACGTGATGGCCGGGGTCGGCGCGTACGGCGCGGCCGAGTCGCGCCGGTGGGCCGAGCAGGCGGGCGAGGCGGGCTGCGGTTCGGTGCTGCTGCTGCCGCCCAACGCCTACCGGGCCGACGAGCGGGCCGTCGTCGAGCACTATCGCGAGGTCGCTCGCGCGGGCGTGCCGATCGTGGCCTACAACAACCCCTACGACACCAAGGTGGACCTGACTCCCGCGCTGCTGGCCCGGCTGCACGAGGAGGGGCTGATCGTGGCGATCAAGGAGTTCAGCGGGGACGTGCGCAGGGCGTACGAGATCGCCGAGCTCGCGCCCGGGCTGGACGTGCTGATCGGCTCCGACGACGTGCTGCTCGAACTCGCCGTGGGCGGGGCGGTGGGCTGGATCGCCGGCTACCCCAACGCGCTGCCCGAATCCAGCGTCGCGCTCTACCGGGCCGCGGTTGCCGGTGACCTGGACACCGCGCTGCCGCTGTACCGCAAGCTGCACCCGCTGCTGCGCTGGGACTCCAAGACCGAGTTCGTGCAGGCGATCAAGCTGTCCATGGATCTCGCGGGCCGCTACGGTGGCCCCTGCAGGCAGCCCAGGCAGCCGCTGACCGGCGAGCAGGCGGCGATCGTGCGGGCTGCCACGGAGAAGGCACTGGTAGAAGGGCTGCGATGAGGACAAAGCGGGTATTTCATGCGGTTGACTCCCACACCGAGGGCATGCCCACCCGCGTGATCACCGGCGGCGTCGGGGTGATCCCCGGCGCGACCATGGCCGAGCGGCGGCTCTACTTCCGTGACCATCTCGACCACATCCGCACCCTGCTCGTGACCGAGCCGCGCGGCCACGCGTCCATGAGCGGCGCCATCCTGCAGCCGCCCACCCGGCCGGACGCGGACTGGGGCGTGCTGTTCATCGAGGTGTCGGGGCTGCTGCCGATGTGCGGGCACGGCACGATCGGCGTGGCCACCGTGCTCGTCGAGACCGGCATGGTGGAGGTCGTGGAGCCGGTCACGACCGTGCGCCTGGAGGTGCCCGCCGGGCTGGTCGAGGTGGACGTGGCCGTCGAGGACGGCCACGCGACGGCGGTGACGCTGCGCAACGTGCCCTCCTACTGCGACCGGCTCGACGCCTCCGTGACGGTGCCCGGGTTCGGGGAGATCCCGTACGACCTGGCCTACGGCGGCAACTTCTACGCCATCGTCGACCTCGACTCCTACGGCCTGCCCTTCGACCGCAAGGCGAAGAACGAGATCATCGCCGCCGGCCTGGCCACCATGGACGCCATCAACGCCACCGACGAGCCGGTGCACCGTGAGGACGACCGCATCCGCGGCTGTCACCACGTCTATTTCGCCGCGCCCGGCTCCGACGCCCAGCACTCCCGGCACGCCATGGCGATCTTCCCGGGCTGGTTCGACCGCTCGCCGTGCGGGACCGGCACCAGCGCCCGGATGGCCCAGTTGCACGCCCGCGGGGAGCTGCCGCTCGGCCGGGACTTCGTCAACGAGTCGTTCATCGGCACCCGGTTCATCGGCCGGCTGCTGGAGGAGACCACGGTGGGCGGCGCGACCGCGGTCGTGCCGTCGATCACCGGGCGCGCCTGGGTCACCGGGACCGCCCAGTACTTCCTCGACCCGACCGACCCGTTCCCGGCCGGGTTCGAGCTGTGAGGGAGCCCCGTACATGACCACCGTGATCACGACCGTCGACTACCACACGGGCGGGGAGCCGTTCCGGATCGTGACCGGCGGCGTGCCCGAGATCCGCGGCGCCGACGTGGCGGCGCGCCGCGTCACCGCCATGGCCGAGCTGGACGACGTGCGGCGGCTGCTCTGCCACGAGCCGCGCGGTCACGCCGACATGTACGGGTGCTTCCTCGTCCCGCCCGACGACCCATCCGGCGGCCCCCCGGACGGTACCGCCCAGGCGGCGTTCGGGGCGCTGTTCTGGCACAAGGACGGCTTCTCCACCGCCTGCGGCCACGGGACCATCGCGCTGGGCGCCTACGCCGTGCACGAGGGCCTGATCGAAGCCGGCCCCGACGGGGAGACGGACGTGGTCGTGGACGTGCCGTCCGGGCGCGTCACGGCCCGGGTGCGCTGCTCCGGGGGCCGGGTCCGGGCGGTGACGTTCGTCAACGTGCCGTCGTACGTCATCGCCCGCGACGTCCCGGCCGGCGGGGTCAAGGTCGATCTCGCCTACGGCGGGGCGATCTACGCCTCCGTGCCGGCCGCGTCCCTGGGGCTGTCCGTGGAGCCCGTGCACCTGACCGAGCTCATCGGCCACGCCCGCCGGATCAAGGCCGACCTGGCGGGCCACCCGGCCACCCTGCATCCCGCCGACGACCGGCTGTCCGGCGTCTACGGCGTGATCTTCCACGACGAGCTGCCGGACACCGACGGCATGGCCCACCAGCGCAACGTCACGGTGTTCGCCGACGGGGAGGTGGACCGCTCACCCTGCGGGTCCGGCACCTCGGCCCGGCTGGCGCTGCTGCACGACTCGGGGCTGCGCGGGCCGCTGCTGCACAGCGGCATTGTGGGCAGCGTGTTCCGCGCCCGGGTGGCCGAGGTCGTCGCGGGCGGGATCGTCCCCGAGATCGAGGGCATGGCCTACCGCACCGGGCGGCACTCCTTCGAGCTCGACCCGGAGGACCCGATCGGGACGGGGTTCACGCTGCGATGACCGGGTTGCCTTACCTCGACGCCGCCACGGTGGAGCGGCTGGTGCCGGTCGAGCGGGCCGTGGACCTCCTGGAGGAGGCGCTGCGGGCCGGGCTCGACCCGGAGGACACGCCCCAGCGGCCCATCGTGGACCTGCCCGCCGGGCAGCTCCTGCTGATGCCCGCGTCGGTCGGCCGGCCCGGCGGCGGGCGGTACGCGGGGGTGAAGGCGGTCACCATCGCCCCCGGCAACCCGGGGCGCGGGCTGCCCCGGATCCAGGGGACGTACCTGCTGTTCGACGGGGACACCCTGACGCCGCTGGCCGCGCTGGACGGGATCGCGCTCACCTCGCTGCGCACCCCCGCCGTGTCGGCGCTCGCCGTCCGGCACCTGGCCGACCCGGCGGCCAGGAAGCTGGTGGTGTTCGGCAGCGGGCCGCAGGCGTGGGGGCACGTGCTCGCGTTGGCGGCGGTACGGCCGGTGGACGACGTGACGGTCGTCGGCCGCGACCCGGGCCGGGCGGCGGCGCTCGCCGAACGCTGTCGCGCGCTGGGCCTGACCGCCCGGTCCCTGACCGCCGGCCCGGACCCGGCGGCAGGGGCGGCGACCGGCAGGACGACGGACGCGGCGGCAGGGGCGGCGGCAGGCCCGCTGAGCGACGCGGTGGCGGAGGCGGTGGCAGGGGCGGATCTCGTCGCGTGCTGCACGACCGCGAGAGAACCGCTGTTCCCCGGTAAGCTCGCCCGCGACGGCGCCACCGTCGTCGCGGTCGGCTCCCACGAGGCCGACGCCCGCGAGCTCGACGATGACCTCGTCGCCCGCGCCACCGTGGTCGTCGAGGCCAGGGCGACGGCCATGCGGGAGGCCGGTGACGTGATCATCCCGATGCGTCACGGTACGATCCCCACTGGCCATCTCGCCGGCAACCTCGCCGAGCTGATCTCCGGCGGGGTGGCGACCGGTTCCGGGCCGCGGGTGTTCAAGAGCACGGGCATGGCGTGGGAGGACCTGGTGGTCGCGGCCACCGCTTTCGAGGCGTGGACTTAGGGAAGGAATGGGCGGATGGCTGCCGAGGACCGGCTCGACCTGCCGATGGTGGGCGAGCGGCAGAGTCTGCGCGAGCAGGTCGCGCACGCGTTGCGGGCCGCGCTGATCACCGGTGAGATGCGCCCCGGGGTGGTCTATTCCGCGCCCGTGCTGGCGGCGCAGTTCGGCGTCTCGGCCACGCCCGTCCGCGAGGCCATGCTCGACCTGGCCAAGGAGGGCCTGGTCGAGGCGGTGCGCAACAAGGGCTTCCGGGTGACCGAGCTGTCCGACCGCGACCTCGACGAGCTCACCGAGATCCGCCATCTCATCGAGGTGCCCACGGTCGCCCGGCTGGCCGACAGCTCGCGGGCGGAGCAGTTCGAGCGGCTGCGGCCGATCGCCGAGGAGATCGTCTCCGCCAGCGAGCGCGGCGACCTGCTCGCGCACGTGGACGCCGACCTGCGCTTCCACGTCGAGCTGCTGGCCCTGTCCGGCAACGCCCACCTGGTCACGGTGGTGCGTGATCTACGCAACAGGGCCAGGCTCTACGGGCTGTCGCAGCTCTCCCAGCGCGGCACCCTGGGCGACTCGGCCAGGGAGCACCTCGCCCTGCTCGACGCGCTCAAGGGCGGCGACAGCGCGGCCGCGGGGCGCATCATGGCGGAGCACATCGGCCACGTCCGCGGCATCTGGGCCGAGCACTAAGTTCCGATATTTCGGGATCACACACTCTCCGGGAGCGATACTCTCTTTGCGGGCCCGATCTGGTGACCGCCGGCGGCCCCGGACCTCCTGGTCCTTCATCGGACCGGCCGCCCCCCCGACCGCGGTGGCGGCAGCAGCCTGGTCAGACGGACACCCGCACTCCGCTGACCTCCGCGGGGCTCGGCTCACCGCCCACCGCAAGGGCCGAGCCCCCCGCCGCGCGCCCGAGACCCCATCCCACGGGCGCGCGGCGGTTATTCCGGCGTCTCGCCGGCCGCGCGCCGCCTGCGCCGCCTGCCCATCCGGGTCGAGCCCAGGCTGGCGGCCACGATGCAGACGACCGCCGCCCACTGCCGCAGGTGCAGGACCTCGCTCAGCAGCAGCACCCCGATCAGCGCCGCCGCGGCCGGCTCCAGGCTCATCAGGATGCCGAACGCGTGCTTGGGCATCCTGCGCAGCGCCTGCAACTCCAGCGTGTACGGGATCACCGACGACAGCAGCCCCACCCCGAGCCCGATCAGCAGCGTTTCCGGCCGCAGCAGGTCCGTCCCGCCCGTCGTGATCCCGACCGGCGCGATGAGCACGGCCGACACGATCATCGCGAACGACAGCCCCGTCGTCCCGGGGAAGCGCTGCCCGGCAGCCGCGGCCAGCAGGATGTAGCCCGCCCAGCAGGCCCCCGCCAGCATCGCGAACCCGATCCCGGCCCAGCTCACCGCCGCCGCCGTGCCGCCGGACTGGCCCCACGGTGTGAGCAGGGCCACGCCCGACGCGGCGAGCGCCACCCACAACAGGTCGATCCTGCGCCGCGAGGCCGCCACCGCCACGCCCAGCGGCCCCAGGAACTCGATCGCCGTCGCGATCCCCATCGGCAGCCGAGACAGGGCCTCGTAGAAGGACAGGTTCATCACGGCGAGCGTCACGCCGAAGCCGAGCCCCACCGCGCAGGAACGCCACGACAGGCCCCGCAGCCGCGGCCGGGCGACGGCCCCCATGATCAGCGCCCCGGCCACGATGCGCAGGAACACCACCGCGCTCGGCGGCAGCGCCGCGAACAACTCCTTGGCGAACCCGGCGCCGAGCTGCACCGACAGGATTCCCAGCAGGACGAGCCCGGAGGGCGGGATCGAGTCGGCGGCGGTGCGCAGGAGGCTTCCCGGCCGGGGCAGGCCGGGGCCGCGGTCGAGGGGGTCGTCCAGGGCGAAGGCGGTCACGGAACTCCTCTGTTGAGGTGAGGGCAACCGGCACAGCCTACTCAAGCTGGGCGACATGTCCGGATTTAGAGTGGTACTACTTCTGATCAGATCATTCGCTTCGACGAGTCGCACCAGGACGTATGAAAGCCCCCGCCCCTCCCGTGAGTCTCACCCGCCCGCCGCCGGCCCTGTCCGTGGCCTCATTCGTCAGCACCTTCGACCGCTTCGCCGTCAGCCCCATGCTCGTACTGATCGCCATGGACCTGAAGGTCTCGCTGGCCGCCTCCGTCACCGCCGCCAGCGGCTACTACCTGGCCTACGGGCTCACCCAGCCGCTGTGGGGGCTGCTGTCCGACCGCTACGGCCGCGTACGCGTGATGCGCGGCGCGCTGTACGGTGCGGCGCTGGCCGGCCTGGCCTCGGCCCTCATGCCGGCCCTGGGGGCGCTGGTGGTGGCCAGGGTCGTGACGGGAGCCTGCTTCGGCGCCGTCATCCCCACCAGCCTCACCTACGTCGGCGACACCTTCCACGCCTCCGTGCGGCAGCGCGCCCTGACGGACCTGATGGGCGTCTCCGCCCTCGGCACCGCCATGGCCACGGGACTCGGGGGAGTGGTGGCCGACCTGCTGGACTGGCGGGTGGCCTTCATGGTCCCGGCCCTGTGCGCGCTGGCCTGCGCGCTCCCGCTGCGCTCGCTGCCCGAGCCGCCCCGCGCCGAGGCCGAGCGGAACGCCGGGGTGCGCCGCTTCCTGGGCATGGTGCTCGGGCACCGGTGGGCCCTGCTGGTGTTCGGGCTGGCCTTCACCGAGGGGGCGATCATGCTGGGCTGCCTGCCGTTCCTGGCCACCGCGCTGCAGCACACCGGGGTGGCCGCCGCCGTCGCGGGCCTCGGCATCACCGCGTACGGGCTGGGCCTGTGGCTCGTCTCCAAGGTCGTCAAGCGGCTGACGAGCCGCTGGTCCACGCCCGTGCTGATGGCCGCGGGCGGGGCCCAGCTGTGCGCCGGGTTCGTGATCGTCATGGTGCAGGTGAACCTGGCCACCGTGACCGTGACGGCGCTGGTGCTCGGCAGCGGCTGGTCGTTCCTGCACTCCTCTCTGCAGACCTGGGCCACCTCGGTGGTCCCCGGCGCCCGGGGCACCACCATCGCGTTCTTCGCCTCGGCGCTGTTCGTGGGCAGCGCGGTCTCGTCGTGGGCGGCGGGCCCGCTGGCCGAGTCCGGCCGGTATGCCCTGCTGTTCGGGCTGGCGGCGGCCGCCGTGGTCCCGCTGACCGTGGTCGCCGCCCTCACCCGGCGCCGCTACGGCAAGGACGAGGACCCCCAGCCGCTGCCCGGGTGAGGGCGAGCGGCCGTCACTCCCACCGGAAGGTGCGGGAGACCAGGGCCAGCGTCACGACCGCCCAGGCGGCCAGCACCGCCAGGGAGCCGAGCGGCGGCGCCCCGCCGTGGGCGAGCACCGTACGCAGCCCGCCGGTCAGCGCCGAGATGGGCAGCGCCTCCAGGACGGGCTGCGCCCCCGCCGGGTATTTCGACAGCGGGAACACCACCCCGCCCGCCCCCAGCAGCACCAGGTAGACCAGGTTGGCCGCGGCCAGCGTCGCCTCCGCCCGCAGGGTGCCCGCCATGAGCAGCCCCAGCCCGCTGAACGCGGCCGTGCCCAGCACGACGAGCAGGGCCGCGCTCAGGAACGACCCGTGCGGCCGCCACCCCAGCGCCAGGCCCACGCCCACGATGACGGCCGCCTGGATGACCTCCACGGCCACCACGGCCGCCGTCTTGGCCAGCATGAGCCCGGCCCTGGACAGCGGGGTGGCGCCGAGCCGCCGCAGCACCCCGTACCGGCGCTCGAAGCCCGTCGCGATGGCCTGCCCGGTGAAGGCGGTGGACATGACGGCCAGCGCCAGCACGCCGGGGACCAGGAAGTCGACCCGCCGGCCGGCCCCGATGTCGATCAGCGGCGCCAGCGAGAAGCCGACCAGCAGCAGCACCGGGATGATCAGCGTGAGCAGCAGTTGCTCGCCGTTGCGCAGCATCGCGCGGACCTCCGCGCCCGCCTGCGCGAGCACCATCCGCGGGAAGGGCGCCGCACCGGGCGCGGGGGTGAAGTCCAGCGCGGTGCCGCCGGTCGTCGTCATCGCAGCTCCCTGCCCGTCAGCTCCAGGAAGACGTCTTCGAGGGTGCGCCGCTCGATCCGCAGGTCGTCGGCCGTGACGCCCTCGGCCGCACACCAGGCCGTCACCGTCGCCAGCAGCTCGGGAGCCACCAGGCCCTCGATGATGTAGTGCCCGGCGGGCGACTCCTTGGCCGCGCTGCCCGCCGGGAGCGCGTTGAGCAGCTCCTCCAGCGCCAGCCCGGGCCGGGCCCGGAACCTGAGCTGCCGCTCGGCCCCGGTCAGCGAGGCCGGGGTGCCCTCGGCCACCACCCGCCCCCCGTCGAGGATCACGACGTGGTCGGCCAGCCGCTCGGCCTCGTCCATGTGGTGCGTGGTCAGCACCACCGACACGCCCGCCCCGCGCAGCTCGGCCACCAGGTCCCAGCAGGCGTGCCTGGCCTGGGGGTCGAGCCCGGCGGTCGGCTCGTCGAGGAAGACCAGCTCCGGCCGCCCGATGACGGCCGCGGCCAGCGACAGGCGCTGCTGCTGCCCGCCCGACAACCGCCGGCACGGGGTGCGGGCGTGCTCGGCGAGCCCCAGCCGGAGGAGCAGGGCCCGGGAGTCGAGCGGGTGGGCGTAGAAGCGCGCGACCAGCCGCAGCCACTCGGCGCAGCGCATGGCGGGCGGAACGCCGCCGCCCTGCGGCATGACGCCCACGCGCGGGCGCAGCTCGGCCGCCGTGGGCGCGAGCCCGAGCACCCGGACCGTGCCGGAATCGGCCCGGCGGAATCCCTCGCAGATCTCGACCGTGGACGTCTTGCCAGCGCCGTTGGGCCCGAGCACCGCGGTGACCGCCCCGCGTCCGGCGCGGAGCGTGAGGCCGTCCACGGCGGTGTTGCCGCCGTAACGTTTGACCAGGTCGATGATCTCGACGGCTGGGGATCCCATGGTCACGAGTTTAGGGACCCCGGTGGCCGGTCCGGCCCGCAGGTGACGATGGCCGGATATGGACAGGCCATGACCCGGAGATTCACGGGAAAGTCCGCGTCAACAGTGAAACTCTGGCGGGTGAGTCCACGTCACAGGAGGTGGCAATGTCGCAACGCAGTGGGTACGACCCCGGAGTTCCGTGCTGGGTGGACCTGTCCAGCACCAACGTCAGCGCTGCAGCCCGCTTCTACGGCGAGATCTTCGGCTGGCAGGCCGACATGGCCGGCGATCCGCAGGCCGGCGGCTACGGCATGTTCGTCCACCAGGGCAGGCGGGTCGCGGGCCTCGGACCGGTCATGGGGGCGCCGGGCGCCTCGTCCTGGAACATGTACGTCGCCACCGACGACGCCGTCGCCCTCGCCGAGCGGGTCGGGAAGGCCGGCGGGACCGTCGTCATGGAGCCGGCGCCGGTCTTCGCCGAGGGCACCATGACGGTCTTCCAGAGCCCCGACGGCTCGTTCTGCTCGGCCTGGCAGGCGGGTGACCACCACGGCGCCGAGCTGGTCAACGAGCCCGTCTCCTTCTGCTGGAACGAGCTGGTCACCCGCGACCTGGCCACCGCCGAGGGCTTCTACGCGGCCGTCTTCGGCTGGACCCCCAACCTGCTGGAGATCGAGGGCTCCAAGTACACCGAGTGGCGCGCGGGCGACCGGACCGTCGCGGGCATGATGGAGATGTCCGCCGACTACCCGCCGTCGACCCCGTCCTTCTGGATGACCTACTTCGCGGTCGCCGACCTCGACGCCACCGCCGCCGCGGCCGAGCGGGCCGGCGCGGACATGGCCGTCTGCGGGGCGGAGGCGCCGCCCGGCCGCTTCTCCATACTCACCGACCCGCAGGGCGCCGCCTTCTCCATCATCCAGCTCCACCAATCCGACTGAAATATCTGATAACCGGGAATTAGGGAGACCCAAACAGTAGTTTTCCCCTCGGCCCTCGTGGGCCAACGAGCCTGCGAGGGAGAGGGGCCCCTGATGACCGTGGCAGCAGCCACGTCCGCCGCCGTCGAGCCCGACGAGCAGAGGAGGACCCGCCGTCGGCTGTTACTCCTGATCCTCGGCGCGCTGTCGGCGATCGGCCCGCTGTCCATCGACATGTACCTCCCGTCGCTGCCCGCCATCACCGCGGAGATGGGCAGCGCCCCCGCCCAGGTCCAGCTCACCCTCACCGCCTGCCTCATCGGCGTCTCCGTGGGCCAGGTGATCGCCGGGCCGGTGAGCGACGTACGCGGCCGGCGGGTGCCCCTGCTCGTGGGCGTGGCCGGGTTCATGGCGGCCTCGCTGCTGTGCGCGTTCGCCCCCACCGTGCCGGTGCTCATCGCCTGCCGCCTGCTCCAGGGCATCCTGGGCGGCGCCGCCCTGGTGATCGTCCGCGCCGTGGTCCGCGACCTGTACGACGGCGCCGCCATCGCCCGCATCTTCGCCACGCTCATGCTGGTCAGCGGGCTGGCGCCGATCCTCGCGCCGATCGCCGGGGCCCAACTGCTGGAGTTCACCTCGTGGCGGGGCGTGTTCGTGGCGCTCAGCGCCGCCGGGCTCGTCCTGCTGCTGGCGGCGCTGCCGGGCGTACGCGAGACGCTGCCGCCCGGGCAGCGGGAGAGCGGCGGGCTCAAGCACACCGCGGCCACGTTCTGGCGGCTCCTGCGCGACCGCTCTTTCATGGGCTGCGCGCTCACCGCGGGGCTGGCCTTCGCGGCGATGTTCGGCTACATCTCCGGCTCCCCGTTCGTGCTCCAGCAGGTGTACGGTGCCACGCCCCAGCAGTACTCGCTCATCTTCGGCCTCAACGCGCTCGCCCTGACCGCCATGGCGCAACTCGGCGGGCGGCTGTCGGGGCGGGTGCCGCCGGCCCTGCTGGTGCGCGCCGGGCTGGTCGCCGGCATGGCGGGCGCCGGGCTGCTGCTGTCGGCCGCGCTCATCGGGCTCGGCCTGTGGGGCATCGTGGGCGGGCTGTTCGTCATCATGCTCGGGCAGGGCCTGGTGCTGCCCGGCACCGGCGCGCTGGCGCTGGCCTCGCAGCCCGCGCAGGTGGCGGGCAGCGCCTCCGCCCTGCTCGGCGTGCTCCAGTTCGCCCTGGGCGCCGCCGCGGCGCCGCTGGTCGGGCTGGTCGGATCGGCCAGTGCCGTGCCCATGGCCTGTCTCATGCTCGGGCTCATCCTTTGCTCGGCCTTGACCTTCGCCCTGCTGGGCAGGGCGCAACTTAGGTAAGGCTTGCCTGCGTGATGAATTCCATTCCGTCCCTGCTCCGAACCGTTTGTGGTCCGGGAAGGAATTACGGCACACTGATGTTGTGAAAAACATGCCGTCGATCGATCCTGGTAGCGAGCGCAGCACCCGCGCCCGCGTGGCCAGGCTGATCCTTGAGCATGGTCCCGTCGCGGCCGCCGCGCTGGGCGAGCGGCTCGGGCTGACGTCCGCCGCCGTCCGCCGCCATCTCGACGCGCTGCTGGCTGACGGGATGATAGAGCCTCGCACGGTGCGCCCGCGCGGTCAGCGCGGACGCGGGCGGCCCGCCAAGCTGTTCGCGATCACCGATGCGGGCCGCAGTGCCTTCGAGCACGCCTATGACGACCTGGCCGGGAGCGCGCTGCGGTTCCTGGCCGAGCGCATGGGGCGAGAAGCGGTGTCCGACTTCGCCCGCGAGCAGGTCTCCAGCCTGTCGCGGCGGCTGGAGCCGGTCATGCGGACGGTGCCCGCGGACCAGCGCGTGCAGGTGCTGGCGCAGGCGCTGTCGGCGGAGGGGTATGCCGCCTCGGCCAGCAAGGCCAAGTCGGGCGGCGACCAGCTCTGCCAGCACCACTGCCCGGTGGCCCACGCGGCTGCGGAGTTCCCGCAGCTCTGCGAGGCCGAGACGGAGGCGTTCGCGCAACTGCTCGGCACCCCGGTGCAGCGCCTGGCCACGATCGCCCACGGCGACGGGGTCTGCACGACACATGTGAGCCCGCAGAGTTTGGGCGAATCCGCACATAGAGACAAGAGCAAGGAGACCGGAAGGTGACTGTCACCGACCGCCCGGAGCTGGAAGGCCTGGGAAATTACAAGTTCGGCTGGGCCGACCCGGACGCCGCGGGTGCGGCGGCCCAGCGAGGCCTGTCCGAGGAGGTCGTCCGCAACATCTCCGCGCTCAAGAACGAGCCGGAGTGGATGCTCGACCTTCGCCTGAAGGGCCTCCGCCTGTTCGACCGCAAGCCGCTGCCCACCTGGGGCTCCGACCTCACCGGCATCGACTTCGACAACATCAAATACTTCGTGCGCTCCACCGAGAAGCAGGCCGCTTCCTGGGACGAGCTGCCCGCGGACATCAAGAGCACCTACGACAAGCTCGGCATCCCGGAGGCGGAGAAGCAGCGCCTCATCGCCGGCGTCGCGGCCCAGTACGAGTCCGAGGTCGTCTACCACAAGATCCGTGAGGACCTCGAGGAGAAGGGTGTCATCTTCGTCGACACCGACACGGGCCTGAAGGAGCACGAGGAGATCTTCAAGGAATACTTCGGCTCCGTCATCCCGGTCGGCGACAACAAGTTCGCCGCGCTCAACACTTCCGTGTGGTCCGGTGGCTCGTTCATCTACGTGCCGCCGAACGTCGAGGTCGAGATCCCGCTGCAGGCCTACTTCCGGATCAACACCGAGAACATGGGCCAGTTCGAGCGGACCCTGATCATCGTGGACGAGAACAGCTACGTCCATTACGTCGAGGGCTGCACCGCGCCGATCTACTCCAGCGACTCGCTGCACAGCGCCGTCGTCGAGATCATCGTGAAGAAGAACGCCCGCTGCCGCTACACGACCATCCAAAACTGGTCCAACAATGTCTACAACCTGGTCACCAAGCGCGCCGTGGCCTACGAGGGCGCGACCATGGAGTGGATCGACGGCAACATCGGTTCCAAGGTCACGATGAAATACCCGGCCGTCTACCTGATGGGCCCGCACGCCAAGGGCGAGACGCTGAGCGTCGCGTTCGCGGGCGAGGGCCAGCACCAGGACGCCGGCTCCAAGATGGTGCACCTGGCCCCGCACACCAGCTCCAGCGTCATCTCCAAGTCGGTGGCGCGCGGCGGCGGTCGCACCTCCTACCGCGGTCTCGTGCAGATCGAGGAGGGCGCCCACGGCAGCGCCAGCACCGTCAAGTGCGACGCCCTGCTGGTCGACCAGGTCAGCCGCTCCGACACCTACCCCTACGTCGACGTCCGCGAGGACGACGTCAAGATGGGGCACGAGGCCACGGTCTCCAAGGTCAGCGAGGACCAGCTCTTCTACCTCATGAGCCGCGGGCTCGACGAGGACGAGGCGATGGCGATGATCGTGCGCGGCTTCGTGGAGCCGATCGCGCGCGAGCTGCCCATGGAATACGCCCTTGAGCTCAACCGGCTGATCGAGCTGCAGATGGAAGGAGCCGTCGGCTGATGGGCCTGAACGAGAAGCCCCTCTCGACCCTGCACGAGAAGGCCTCCTTCGACCTGGGCGACTTCGAGGTCCCGACCGGGCGCGAGGAGGCGTGGCGGTTCACGCCGCTCTCGCGCCTGAAGGGCCTGCACAACGGCAAGGCCGAGCCGGCGGGCAGCGTCCGGCTCGATGTCGACGCGGCCCCCGAGGTCACCGTCGAGACGGTGGGCCGCGACGACGCCCGCCTCGGCAAGGCGTTCGTGCCGACCGACCGGGTGAGCGCCCAGGCGTGGCAGAGCTTCGAGAAGGCCACCGTCGTGACGGTGCCGCGCGAGGCCGTCACGTCCAAGCCGACCGTCCTGACGCTGACCGGTTCCGGCGCGGGTGCCGCCTACGGGCACATCGTGGTCAAGGTGGAGCCGCTGGCCGAGGCCGTGCTCGTGCTCGACCACCGGGGCAGCGCGGTCTACGCCGACAACATCGAGTTCGTGGTCGGCGAGGGCGCCACGCTCCGGGTCGTGAGCCTGCAGGACTGGGAGGACGACGCCGTCCACGTCTCGCACCACCACGCCGAGCTCGCCAAGGACGCGACGTTCCGCAGCTTCGTGGTGACGCTCGGCGGCGACCTCGTACGCCTGTCGCCCAACGTCTCCTACACCGCCCCCGGCGGCGACGCCGACATGTCGGGCGTCTACTTCGTGGACGCCGGGCAGCACCTGGAGCACCGCCTGCTGGTCGACCACTCGCAGCCCAACTGCAAGAGCAACGTCGACTACCGCGGCGCCCTGCAGGGCGAGGAGGCGCACGCCGTCTGGATCGGCGACGTGATCATCAGGGTCGAGGCCGAGGGCACCGACACCTACGAGCTCAACCGCAACCTCATCCTCACCGACGGCGCCCGCGCCGACTCGGTGCCCAACCTGGAGATCCTCACCGGCGAGGTCGCGGGCGCGGGGCACGCCTCCGCCTCGGGCCGCCTCGACGACGAGCACATCTTCTACCTCCAGGCCCGCGGCATCCCCTACGACGAGGCCCGCCGCCTGGTCATCAGGGGCTTCCTCGGCCAGCTCATCGAGAAGATCCAGATCGAGGAGATCCGCGAGCGCGTGCTGAGCGCGGTGGAGGCTGAACTCGCACGATGACCAGGACAGAACTCGACGCGGTGAGCGCGGCGGCCCGCGTGGCGATTGAGGAGTGGTGAGCGACTCATGACCTACGAGAAAGTGTGCCGTCTCGCCGACATCCCCGACGGTGGAGCGCTCGGGGTGGAGATCGGCGAGACGCCCGTGGCCCTCGTCCGCAAGGGCGACGAGGTGTTCGCGCTGCACGACGTGTGCTCCCACGCCGAGGTGAAGCTGAGCGAGGGCGAGGTCTACGACGGCACCCTGGAGTGCTGGCTGCACGGCTCGTGCTTCGACATCCGCTCCGGCAAGCCCACCGGACCGCCCGCGACCAGGCCCGTGAACGTCTACACAGTCAAGATCGACGGCGACGACGTCCTCGTCTCGCTCTCGAAGGAGTCGTAAGCAATCATGTCCACTCTAGAGATCCGTGACCTGCACGTCGCCGTCGAGGACAAGGAAATCCTGCGCGGCGTCGACCTGACCGTGCGGTCCGGCCAGACCCACGCCATCATGGGCCCGAACGGCTCGGGCAAGTCGACCCTCGCCTACGCCGTCGCCGGCCACCCCAAATACACGATCACCGGCGGCCAGGTGCTGCTCGACGGCGTGGACCTGCTGGAGCTGTCCGTGGACGAGCGGGCCCGCGCGGGCCTGTTCCTGGCCATGCAGTATCCGGTCGAGGTCCCCGGCGTGTCGGTCTCGAACTTCCTGCGCTCGGCCGTCACGTCCGTCCGCGGCGAGGCGCCCAAGCTGCGCGAGTTCGCCAAGGACCTCAAGAACGGCATGGACGCGCTGTCCATCGACTCCGCCTTCGCCCAGCGCAACCTCAACGAGGGGTTCTCCGGCGGCGAGAAGAAGCGTCACGAGATCCTCCAGCTCGAATTGCTCAAGCCGAAGATCGCGGTGCTCGACGAGACCGACTCCGGCCTCGACGTCGACGCGCTGCGCGTGGTGTCGGAGGGCATCAACCGCTTCCGCGCCTCCGGCGAGACCGGCGTGCTGCTGATCACGCACTACACCCGCATCCTGCGCTACGTGAAGCCCGACTTCGTGCATGTCTTCGCGGGCGGGCGGATCGTCGAGGAGGGCGGGCCCGAATTGGCCGAGAAGCTCGAGGCCGAGGGCTACGAGCAGTACACGAAGGCGACTGCATGACTTCCTCCAGCTTGGACGTGGAGAAGATCAGGAAGGATTTCCCGGTCTTCTCTCGCGAGCTGCCCGACGGGCGTCCGCTCGTCTATCTCGACTCGGGCAACTCCTCGCAGAAGCCCAGCCAGGTCATCGAGACCATGCGCGAGCACCTGGCGCTGCACTACAGCAACGTCGGACGGGCCATGCACGTGCTCGGCGCCGAATCGACCGAGGCCTACGAGAGCGCCCGTGACAGGATCGCGACCTTCGTCGGGGCGCCGTCGCGCGACGAGATCGTCTTCACGAAGAACGCCTCCGAGGCGCTCAACCTGGTCGCCTACTCCTTCGGCAACCCAGCCAACACTGACCCGCGCTTCACCCTCGGGCCCGGCGACGAGATCGTCATCTCCGAGATGGAGCACCACTCCAACCTGGTCCCCTGGCAGCTGCTCGCGCAGCGCACGGGCGCGACGCTGAAGTGGTACGGCGTCACCGAGGAGGGCCGGCTCGACCTCGACCCGGCGATGATCACCGAGCGGACGAAGATCGTCTCGATCGCCCACCAGTCCAACGTGCTCGGCACCGTCAACCCGGTCACCGAGGTGGCCGCCCTGGCCCACCGGGTGGGCGCGCTGATCATGCTCGACGCGTCCCAGTCGGTGCCGCACCACCCGGTCAACGTGGCCGAGCTGGGCGCCGATTTCGTGGCCTTCACCGGTCACAAGATGCTCGGCCCGTCCGGCATCGGCGTCCTGTGGGGCAGGGCCGAGCTGCTGGAGGCCATGCCTCCCTTCCTGGGCGGCGGCGAGATGATCGAGGCGGTCTGGATGGACCACTCGACGTACGCGCCGGTGCCGCACAAGTTCGAGGCGGGCACGCCGCCCATCGTCGAGGCCATCGGGCTCGGCGCGGCCGTCGACTACCTCAACGACGTCGGCATGGAGGTCATCGAGGCGCACGAGCGCACGCTGACGGCCTACGCGCTGGAGGCCCTGCGCGAGGTGCCCACCCTGCGGATCATCGGCCCGGACTCCCTGGAGGGGCGCGGGGGCACGCTGTCGTTCACGCTGGAGGGCATACATCCGCACGACGTGGGGCAGATCCTGGACGACCAGTTCGGCGTCGCCGTACGCGTCGGGCACCACTGCGCGCGCCCGCTGCACCTGCGTTTCGGAATACCGGCGACAACCCGGGCGTCGTTCTATCTGTACAACACCACGGGCGAGATCGATGCCCTGGTGCGCGGTCTCCACCACGTTCAGAAGGTGTTCGCATAGCCATGATCGGCGAGTCGATGTACCAGGAGCTGATCCTGGAGCACTACAAGCACCCGCAGGGGCGGGGGCTGCGCGAGCCGTACGACGCCGAGGTCCACCACGTGAACCCGACGTGCGGCGACGAGATCACGCTCAGGGTCAAGGTGGACGACGCCGGCAAGGTTCTCGACGTCTCCTACGAAGGCCAGGGCTGTTCGATCAGCCAGGCCGCCGCCTCGGTGCTGCACGAGCTGACCACCGGCTCGACGGTCGAGCAGACGCTCTCCGTGGTGGACGAGTTCACCCGGCTCATGCAGGGCAGGGGCCAGGTGGCGGCCGACGAGGAGGTGCTCGGCGACGCGGTCGCGTTCGCGGGCGTGGCCAAGTTCCCGGCGCGCGTGAAATGCGCGTTGCTTTCTTGGATGGCCTACAAGGACGCTGTTGTGAGGAGTGCAGTCCGATGAGCAAGCCAGTGGAGACCCCGACCGCGGGCTTCGACGGTGAGACGAGCGTCGAGGAGGTCATGGAGGCGCTCAAGGACGTCGTCGACCCCGAGCTCGGCATCAACGTCGTGGACCTCGGCCTGATCTACGGGCTCAACCTCGACCCGGCCGACGGCGCCCAGCCCGTGGCCACCATCGACATGACGCTGACCAGCGCGGCCTGCCCGCTGACCGATGTCATCGAGGACCAGGCGCACTCCGCGCTCGACGGCATGGTGTCCGATGTCAAGATCAACTGGGTGTGGCTGCCGCCGTGGGGCCCGGACAAGATCACCGACGAGGGCCGTGACCAGCTCCGTATGCTAGGATTCAACGTCTGATCTTTTCCGCTGTACGGCTGGCGTAAGACGTCGGCCGTTTCAGCGTGCCAGCGAGGGTCTCGGAAGGTCCGGACCTGTCCGGGGAATATCCGATAACATCCCCGAGTTGGCAGTTGATGCACCTGACGTCTCATCGCGCGTCACGCGCCGCCTGCGGCCGGTGCCCGGTGCATCCCCCTCATTTTTTGATCCCGCCCCGACGGCGGGTGCCCCTGCACGTGTACGGCGCGCGCCGTACGTTCCGGCTCGTCCTTTCGCAGAAGTGACGCGCCACTTCGACGGAAAGGCACGACTTTCGTGACCATGCTTGACGCTGTCCTGCCCTCGCTCAGCGAGGTCTCCCCCGAACCGGGCCCCTCCGAGTTCGAGCTGCTGGGCCTGCCCAAGCCGCTCGTCAACGGACTGGCCAGGCAGGGCATCGACAGCCCCTTCCCGATCCAGAGCGCGACCATCCCCGACGTGCTGGCCGGCGGCGACGTGCTCGGCCGCGGCCAGACCGGCTCCGGCAAGACCCTCGCCTTCGGCCTGCCCACGCTGGCCCGCCTCGCGGGCGTGAAGCCCGCCCCGGGACGGCCCCGCGCGATGATTCTCGTGCCCACCCGCGAGCTCGCGCTCCAGGTGCACGACGCGCTGGAGCCGCTGGGCCGCGGCCTGGGGCTGCGTATGAAGGTCGTCGTCGGCGGCATGTCCATGGGCAAGCAGATCGAGGCCCTGCGGCGTGGTGTCGACCTCGTCATCGCCACCCCCGGCCGCCTCGGCGACCTCATCAGGCAGGGCGAGTGCTCGCTGGCCGAGGTCGAGATCAGCGTCCTGGACGAGGCCGACCACATGTGCGACCTCGGCTTCTTCCCCGTCGTCACCGACCTGCTCGCGCAGACCCCGGCCGACGGGCAGCGGCTGCTGTTCTCCGCCACGCTCGACGGCGACGTGGACAAGCTGGTGCAGCGCTTCCTCAAGGACCCGATCACGCACTCCGTGGCCCCGGCGACCTCGCCGGTCGACACCATGGAGCACCACGTGATGCAGGTCTCGCGCGACGACAAGTTCGACGTCGCGGCCGAGATCGCCAACCGCGAGGGCCGTACGATCATCTTCGTGCGCACCCAGCACGGCGTGGACCGGCTGTGCAAGCAACTGGCCAGGGTCGGCGTGAAGTCGGGCGGCCTGCACGGCGGCAAGCGCCAGAACCAGCGCACCCGCATCCTCGCGGAGTTCCGCGAGGGCGCGATCAACGTGCTGGTCTGCACCGACGTCGCGGCCCGCGGCATCCACGTGGACAACATCAGCCTGGTGCTGCACGTGGACCCGCCCCAGGACCACAAGAGCTACCTGCACCGGGGCGGGCGTACGGCCCGCGCCGGGGAGAAGGGCACCGTCGTCACGCTGGTGCTGCCCAACGAGCGCCGCTCGACCGACGCGCTCACCCGGCGCGCCGGGATCCACCCGTTCCGGCTGAAGGCCACCCCCGGTCACCCGCGGGTCGCCGAGGTGACGGGGGCCCGCATGCCGAGCGGCGAGGCCATCCCCGTCTGGGAGCCGGACGTCCGCAAGCCGCTGCGGCCGCGCCGCGACGGCGGGTCCTCCGAGCGCCGCGGTGGTCGCCGCGGGCGCCGCGACTTCGACGGCGAGCGGCGTCCGCGCCGTCACGAGGGCGGTGAGCGGCCGTTCGGGTCGGGCTCCGGGTCCGGGTCCGGTTCCGGTTCCGGTTCCGGTGAGGAGCGGCGGCCGCGTCGCGAGTTCGACGGCGAGCGCCGTCCCCGGCGGCACGAGGACGGGGAGCACGGGTTCGGGGCGCGGCGGCACGCCGAGGGCGAGCGGCCGTTCGGGCGCTCCGGGCAGGAGCCGCGCCCGGTCGGCGACGACCGCCGCCGGGACAGCCGGCCGCGCGGCGGTTACCGCTCCGACGAGCGGCCGTACCGGCAGGACGACCAGCGGGGCGGTTACCGCTCCGACGAGCGCCCCTACCGGCAGGACGACCGGCGCGGCGGCCGTTTCGCCGGCGACCGTGGCCGCCCGTTCTCGGGTGACCGCGACCGCCCCAACGACCGCGGCTACCGCTCCGACGACCGCGCGCCCCGCGATGGCTACCGTTCCGGCGGCGGCCGTACGGACGACCGCGGCACCGGCGGCTACCGCCGCAACTCCTCGGGCCGCCGCTTCGAGCGCTGACACCGGCCCTCCCCGGCCGCTTCGGCTCAACTGACTGCCCGCCGCGCCTCGTCCGGGACGAGGCGCGGCGGGCAGTCGCGTTCGCGTACGGCCGCACAGTCCGTCGTAGCGGGCTCTCGTGCCCTGCCGTCGTGGTGGCGCGGCCGCGCGGAGCCGGCGCCCGACGGGTGGCCGATCATCACCGCCGGCATGCCGAGCCGCTCGACCACCGGCACCCGGGGATCGCCGGCCCGCTTGGCGATGTCGGCGATCGTCGGCCTCATCACCACCCCGTGCTCCTCTCCGCCCGCGGCGTTCCGCTGAACCGTATCAGCGCCGCCCGCCGCGCCAACGCCGCCGGGCGATCATGTGGCCGGGACACCCGCCGCGCGGCGGGGTGATCGGAGGATTCCGGCTCCAGCTCGCGCCCCGCCGCCCGCGCCGCCCGTCCCGCGATCTTCTTCTCCCATGCCGTGTTCGCCGTCCCCAGGACCCGCCACCGTGCCGCCGTTCTGCGCTGTTGTCCCGAGCTGTGAATCGCCGCCGTCTCGCGTGGCGGACGCGGGGTGGGGTCATCCTCTCGCGCAGACTAGGCTTGACACCGCACGTCAGCCAACCTGCGAGAGAGACCATGAAGACCTTCGAAGAGCTGTTCGCCGAGCTGTCAGAGAAGGCCCGGACCCGGCCCGCCGGCTCGGGCACCGTGGCCGCGCTCGACGCCGGTGTCCATGCCATCGGCAAGAAGGTCGTCGAAGAGGCCGCCGAGTCCTGGATGGCGGCCGAGCACGAGTCGGACGACAGGGCAGCCGAGGAGATCTCCCAGCTCCTCTACCACGTGCAGGTGCTCATGATCGCCAAGGGCATCGGGCTCGAGCAGGTCTACAAGCATCTCTAGGGCGCCGAGCGCCCCACCAGCCATGCCCCCCTGGAGAAGCACCAGCGAGAATCTAAGGACCTGACATGCTGCGTCTGGCAGTACCGAACAAGGGCGCGCTCAGCGAAGCCGCCCAGAGCATGCTCAAAGAAGCCGGCTATCGGCCCCGCAGGGACAGCAAGGAGCTGGTCGTCGTCGACCAGGAGAGCGGCTGCGAGCTGTTCTTCCTGCGCCCCCGCGACATCGCCGTCTACGTCGGGGAGGGCACGCTCGACGCCGGCATCACCGGCAGGGACATGCTGGTCGACTCCGGCGCCCCGGTCGAGGAGATCATGTCGCTCGGGTTCGGCGCCTCCACCTTCCGCCTGGCCGCCAAGGCCGGCACGATGTCCTCGGTCAAGGACCTCAGCGGGCTGCGCGTCGCCACCTCCTACACCGGCCTGCTCGAGAAATACCTGTCCGAGCAGGGCGTGGACGCCCGCGTGATCAAGCTGGACGGTGCCGTCGAGACCGCCATCAGGCTCGGCGTGGCCGACGCCGTCGCCGACGTCGTGGAGACCGGCACCACGCTGCGCAATGTCGGCCTGGACGTGTTCGGCGACCCGATCATGAAGTCGGAGGGCGTGCTGATCAAGCGGCAGAGCGCGCCCGACACCCCCGGCATCGAGCAGCTCGTCCGCCGCTTCCAGGGCGTCGTGCACGCCCGCGACTTCGTCATGATGGACTACGACATCCGCGTCGAGCGGATCGACGAGGCCATCGGGATCACGCCCGGCATGGAGGGCCCCACGGTCTCGCCGCTGCACCGCGAGGGCTGGGTGGCCGTGCGCGTCATGGTCCGGCGCAAGGGCCACCAGCACGTGATGGACCAGCTCTGGGAGATCGGCGCAAGAGCCATTCTGGTCACCGACATCTACGCCTGCCGCCTGTGAGATCTGCCCGCCAGGCCACCGGGCGCGCGGGCATACCGGCACCTTATGTGATGAATCGGTCGCCTGCCGGTGAGGCCAGGCGGATGCGGAACATGCTGGAGCAGGGAACCGGCGCTGGGCCGCGGGGGTCTCCCGCCGCCCGCGCCGGGAACGGCCGGTTGGCCGGCGACGCGATCCCGGACTCAGGAGAGCGCTCGCGGCCAGCCAACGCCACCTCCGACGGACATAGGCGCGCGCGGGTGGTGATCAGCGGCCGCTACGGCTCGGCCCAGTTCATGCCAGGGCCTTCATCGCGCTGATCGCCGCGTCCACCTGCTCGGGAGTGGTCACGATGCTCGTCCCGAACCGCAACAGCGACGGACTGTACGGCGTCACGCTCGCCTTCACCTTGTGCTCGTGCAGCCGCTGGACCGCCTCCAACGGCGACAGGCCGGTCACCGAGCAGCACACCAGCCCGGCCGACAGCTCCGGCGCCGTCGGGGTGGCCAGGGTGACCCGCGGGATCTCCGCCAGCCCCGCCTTGAGCCGGGTGGCCAGCTCCTGCGTACGCTGCTGGACGCGGTCCTTGCCGATCGCCATCATGAACCCGAACGCCTGGGTCATCGCCCACCGGTGCTCAAAAGCCTTGTAGCCACCGGGCGTCACCAGTGCGGCCGTGCTGGTGCCCGGCGTCCCGCCGTCCAGCCAGGCATTGAACGAGGCGTCGCTGAAGCTGGGCACGATCGGGGCGAGGGCGTCCCAGGCGCGGCCCCACACGATGCCGGTGCCGCGCGGCCCGAACAGCCACTTGTGCGTGCCGCTGGCCAGGAAGTCGCAGCCGAGGTCCGTCATCCCGTCGGCCAGCGCGCCGAACCCGTGCACCCCGTCCACGCACAGCAGCGCCCTGTCGTGCTCGTCGCGGCCACGGTTGGCCTCGGCCAGCACGTCGGCGATGGCGCGGACCGGCACGCGTACGCCGGTGCTGGAGTGCACCCAGGTGACGGCCACGACCCGGGTGCGCGGGCCGAGCCCCTTTCTGATCGCTTCGGCCATCTGGTCGGCCGTGGCCCGGGCCGGGTCGTCGTACAGCCTGACCCGGCGCACCTTCGCCCCCGTGCGCCCGGCCAGCAGCCGCAGCCCCTCGTGGGTGGCCAGGAAGTCGTGCTCGGTGGTCAGCACGTCCTGGCCGGGGCGCAGCCTGATGCCGGAGTAGAGCAGGCCCAGGCCCATCGTGGTGCTGTCGGTCAGCGCGATGTCGCCCGACCGGCCGCCCAGGTAGCGGGCGGCCGCTTCGAGCACCGGCTGGTCGGGGGTCCGGCCGCTGGGCGGGGTGTACTCGGGGTCGGCGTCGAGGGCGTCACGGTGCAGTCTGATCGCCTCGCGGACCGGCGCGGGTGCGGGGGCCAGGACGAAGGCCGCGAACTGCCCGTACGCGGGATCCAGCGTGAACTGGGCGCGTACCGACGCCCAGTCCCCCGGGACGAAGGCGGCGCCCGCGGGCGACGGCGAGGGTGCCGGGCCGGCGGGCGCGGGAGCCGAGGAGGTGCAGGCCGCCACCCCGGCCAGCATCCCGGCACCGAGCAGGGATCTTCTGTCCAGATGCATGCCTTCTTCCTACCCCGGGCGCCGCGCCCCGTCAGCTCCTGATCGCGGCCACCTGCCTGATCAGGTCGGAGACGCGGACGATGCCCAGGCAGCGGTTCATCTCGTCGGTCACCACCAGGTCGTCGTAGACACGGGCCGAGTCCCGGCTGGCCGCCTGCATCGCCGCCACGGCCGGGGTGGTGCGCGGCACCGTGCGCGGCGGGTCGGCCAGCCGCTGCGCCGGCTTCGAGCCGTGCAGCGCGTGACCGTAGCGGGCCGCGAACGACAGCAGGAACCGGCTGCGGTCCAGGCTGCCCTTCGGCCGCTGGTACTCGTCCACCAGGATCACGCTGGTGATCGTGGGCTCGTGGCCGAACGCCTCGACCACCTCCTCCGCCTTCGCCTCCTCCGGCAGGGTCACGGCGGGGATCAGCAGCTCCTGGACGCGGGGGCCGAGCATCGCCACGGCCGGTGACTCGTCGGCGATGGGGAGCGGCACGCGTACCTTTCCGTCGGGGCCGGGGGCCAGCAGGGGGCCGTGCGCCAGGCGTACGCCGAGGCCGCGGGCCACGGCGACCTGCGGCTCGCGTTCGACGCCGGGGGCGAGCACGTGGGCGCCGATGCCGCGGGCCAGCGTCACCACCGCCCGGGCCACCGCCGCGGCCCGGTAGTCGCCGGGGATGCGGGTGACCAGTTCGGGGTCGAGGGCCAGCAGGTACGGGCTCGCGCCGGAGGCCAGGTCCGCGGACACGCCCCGGGTGCCCACGTCGGCGAAACCGATGAGGTAGCCGATCGTGCGCAGGCTGTCGAGCCCCACTCTCAACAACGGCCTGTCTTGTTCTTGGCACGGTCCAGTCAGGAGCAGGATCGCCTCGCGCGGATGCCGTCCGGCCCTTCTGAGGGCTTCATGGAGCGGGGCGAGGGCGCCCGCGCCGGAGAGCACGACCCCGATGGGGAGCTCCAGCACCATGGGCAGGCGGCCTGCCCGGAGCGTGCCGGCGGAGTCCACGACGGCCGGCTGGGCGATGACGGCCCCGGTGTCGAGATCCACCATGGGGCTCGTGAGCAGGGAGGACACATATAGATGTTTCCGGGTGCCACGGGCGTGGCAGAAGTGGCTTGAAGGGAAGTTCACCCACATTTCGTTTTATTTGGCGATGTTGTGGCGTACAGGGCTTTCGCCAGACCGCTCCCCAACCCGACGGGACTGCTCGCCCCTCCGAGGGGCGAGCGCACGTCCTCCCGGGCTGGTTTAGCCTTCGGTGCATGAGTGCGCGTCCGGCCAGAGGCGGCGGTCGGTGGGTCACGGTGCCGCCGGAGCGCGTGCATCCCTGGATCGACGGGTTCGCCGTGCGTCACGGTCCCTTCACCGCGACCGGGGACGCCCACGTGGTGCGGCTGCTCGCCGCCGACGGGGCGACGGCCGAGTTGCACGTGCCCTTCCCGCCCATGGCGCCACCCGGGCCGCCGCACGTCACCCGGCTGGTCGCCCACGCCGGGGCGGAGCGGCGGGTGGGAGTGTTCCTGGTGCGGCTCGGGGGTTACGCGGCGGGCGTCTTCCACGGGGACTCGCTGGTGGCCTCCAAGGTGGGGTCGCGGCTGGTGCAGGGACGTACGGCGGCGGGCGGGTGGTCGCAGCAGCGCTTCGCCAGGCGGCGGCGCAACCAGGCGGCGCAGGCGTACGACGACGCGGTGCAGACGGCGGTGCGGGTGCTGACGCCGTACCTGGGGGAGCTGGACGGGGTGGTGCTCGGCGGGGACCGCCGGGCCGTGGACGGGCTGCGGGCGGATCGGCGGCTGGCACCCCTGCTCGCGCTGGAGAGAGAGCCGTTCCTGGTGGTGCCCGATCCGCGGCTGGCGGTGCTCCGCGACACCCCGGCCACCTTCCGCGCGATCCGCGTCCGCGTCCTGGACCCACCCTCCGCACCCGCTTCGTGACGCGGCCCGCTCGTGACACCACCCCACCCTGTGCTCCCGGTGCGAGCTCGTGAGGGGCCCAGGTCATCGGCGGGGAGGTGGTGTCAGTTGAAGGCGTGCTTGTGGTCGGTGAGGAATGCCGTCAGGGGGCGGGGTGGGCGGCCCGTGAGGTCCTCGACCGTGGTCGTGGTGGTCGCCCAGCGGCCGTCGCCCGTCGCGGCCATCAGTTCGGCCAGATCGCCGGCGTGCGGTTGGGGGATGCCCTGGCGTTCCAGGTGCGCGGTCATCTCCGGCACGGGCAGGTCGACGTAGCGGATCTCGCGGCCGAGAACCGCGGTGAGGGCTTCGGCGATCTGGTCGTGGGACAACGACTCGGGGCCGGTCAGGACGTGGTCGCCGGACGGGCCGACGGGGCGGGTCAGCAGGGCGGCCGCGACCTCCGCGACGTCCCTGGTGTCGATGTAGTTGACGGGCTCGGCACCGTACGAGCCGTAGAAGTGGCCGTCGCGGACGTCGCGCGGCAGGTTCTGCATGAAACCGGTCGGCTGCAGGATCGACCAGGGCACGCCCGACTTCCGGAGATGGGCGTCGACCTCGCCGTGCATGCCGCCGCCCAGCTTCGCACCCGGCCTGGCGTCCCGTACCGACACCGCCACCACCTGCGCCACCCCCGCCCGGGCGGCCAGGTCCGTCACCGCTTGGTGGGCCCGTACGAAGCCGGGCCAGAGCGAGCTGTTGAGGAAGAGACGGTCGCCCGGCGACAGCAGCCGGCCGACCGTCTCGGGATCGTCGAGGTCGCCCAGCGCGTAGTCGCAGCCCAGGTCGTCCGCGGGTCGCCGGACCACGGCGAGCACGTCGTGGCCGCGCAGCCGTTCGACGAGCGCCCGTCCGATGGAGCCGGTGGCGCCGGTGATCACGATCATGGTGTTTCCTCTCCAGTTAAGCGGAATATCAGATTCCGGTTTCCCGGACGCTACACTAAGCGGAATCGAATCGTCCAGTTTGGGGTGGCGCGTGCGGGCTGATGCCAAGCGGAACCTGGACAAGATCGTCAGCGCGGCGGCCGAGGTCATGGCGGAGCGCGGCGTCAGCGCGCCGATGGAGGCCATCGCCAAGCGCGCGGGAGTCGGCGTGGGCACGCTCTACCGCCGCTTCCCCGACCGCGACTCCCTGATCGCGGCCGTCGGCGACCACTACGTCCACACGATGGCCGCGGCCCTCGACGAGGCCGCGAGCAGCGGCGCCGACGCCTGGAACGCGATCTGGGACTTCGTCACCTGGGCCGCCGCGCCGGGTCGCGCCGCCCTCGCGACGGCGCTGGCCGTACTGCCCGAGGAGGCGATCGTGGACCGGGAGGAGTTCGCGCGGGCGCGGGAGGGGTGGGTGAGGCGGTTCGACGAGCTCGTACGCCGTGCGCAGGCCGAGGGCTCCATGCGGGCCGACGTCGGCGTGGCGGACCTCATCCACCTGCTCCAGGTCTTCACCTGCCACCCCGACCGGCTGCCCGAGCCGGTGGCCTCGCAGCCCGCGCGATACCTGCACCTGATGCTCGACGGCATGAAGGCCGGCGCCGCCACTCCGGCCGCGTGACCGGGCCTCGATGGTTGAGACGATTCAATAAAATCTTGGATGCCGCTATGATGGGCGAACTCGGAGTGGGCCACGTTCTGTGGCACCCTGGCCGGCAGCGGTTCACGCCCCTGTGGTGGACGCCTCCGGCGGACCACGGCGAGCAGCGGCTCAGGCACATACGGCAGCACGGCCTCGTGAGGATCGATGGCGACCAGGAACATCAAGGAGGTCGCGCAGCTTGCGCGTGTCTCCGTGGGGACGGTCAGTAATGTGCTCAATCGGCCGGAGATCGTCTCCCCCGCCACACGCGAGCGCGTCTTCGAAGCGATCAAGAAGCTGGGGTTCGTCCGCAACGAGGTGGCCCGCCACCTGCGGGTGGGGCGCAGCCGGACGGTCGGTCTCGTCGTGCTCGACGTGTCCAACCCCTTTTTTGTGGACGTGGCCCAGGGCGCCGAGTCGGTGGCCGACGACCACGAGACGATGGTGGTGCTCTGCAACAGCGCCGGTGACCCCGGGCGCGAGCGCCGCCACCTCGACCAGCTCGAACAGCAGCGCGTCATGGGCATACTGATCACCCCGGTCGAGATGGAGAGCCCCTGGCTGGAGGAGCTGGCCGCGCGGGGCACGCCCGTGGTGCTGGTCGACAGCCCGGCCACCGGGCTGCAGTGCTCGGTGGCCGTCGACGACCGGCTCGGAGGGCAGATCGCCGGCGCCCATCTGATCGAGCGGGGGCATCGGCGGATCATGTTCGTCGGGGGGCCGCCGTCGATCAGGCAGGTGGCCGACCGGCACGCGGGCATCAGCGGCGCCGTCGCCGCCGCCGAGGGTGCCGTCGAGCTGCTCACCTCCACCTCGCCCACGCTGACCGTGGCCGAGGGCCGGGCCGTCGGTGAACGCGTGGCGGCGCTGCCCGCCGGCGAGCGTCCCACGGCGGCCTTCTGCGCCAACGACATGATGGCGCTGGGATTCTTGCAGGCGATGGCGTCGCACGGGCTGCGCGTGCCGGAGGACCTGGCCATCATCGGGTACGACGACATCGACTTCGCGGCGGCGGCCGCGGTGCCGCTGTCGTCGGTCCGGCAGCCGCGGGAGCTGCTCGGGCGCACGGCCATCGACCTGCTGCTGGAGGAGGTCGCCGAGCCCGAGCAGCACCGGCACCGGCAAGTGATCTTCCAACCCGACCTGGTGGTACGCGAGTCCAGCGCCCCACACCGCCAGCCCTGACCGGCCCTCGGGCCCCGCGCCCGACCCTCGCCATCTGTGCGTAGCCACCCCATGCGTCGTCACCCCGGTGCGTCGCCGGTCGTGTGTCGCCCCCTGCCGCCCGGTCCCGTAGCCCCGCGTGCGCGTCAAGGCCGTGCTGAAGTGGCTGATGGGGGTGGGTGGGTTCGTCAACCATCTGGGGTCGCTCCGCTGGAAAAGGCGAGCGCTTGGGGTGGGGGGTTTGGTGCTGAATGAGGGGATTTGGGGTGTCGGGCGATGGAAGGTGGAAATCGAGGTGGGGTCGCGTCATTGACTTTGAGTCGATTCAACACTAATTTCGCACCAACCGCCGTTCACTAGCTTGTAACGGGGCAGGAACCACGGTGCAACACATCACCCCCATATCCGTGCACACACCACCAGAAAGTGGCGCCGGATGAACCAGCCCGCCATGTCGATCAGGATTCAAGCTGCCTGCTCAGAGCTCATCTGGGCGGTCCGCCTGAACCTCATGTGGATCCTCTTCACCCTCGCTGGGGGAGTGGTGCTCGGGCTCGGGCCGGCCACCGTTGCCGCGTACACGCTGGCTCGGCGGCATGTCCGTAATGAAACGTTTCAGGTCTGGCGCGAATTCTGGACCGTCTACCGGCGGGAGTTCGTCCGGGCGTCGTTGCTGGTTCTGCCGGGAGCGGCGGCGGCCGTCGTGCTGGTGGGCGACTACCTGTACTTCTCCGCCCTCGGTCCGGGCGTGGGGGCCTTGCGGATCGGCACCTTCGTGGCGCTGATCGCGCTGGCCGCCGTGGGGGCCTACGTCGGCCCGCTCTACGCGCACTACGACCTGCCGCTGTGGGCCTACTGGCCCAAGGCGGCCCAGCTGGCGCTTGTGCGCCCGGCCTCGACCGTGCTGTTGCTGTTGCCGCTCTCGGCCATCGTCTACGCGACCTCGGCGGCGCCCGTCCTCGCGCCGGTGATCAGCTTCGGTGCCTGGATCTACCTCAACACGTGGCTCGGCCTGCGTTTCTTCCAGGAGAACGAGGCGCGCCTGCACTCGAAAGGGGACTCATGAGCGCATCCCGTCGCCGGCGGCTCATCGCCGTGATGTTAACGATTACGGCTGCTCTCACCGCCTCGGCCTGCGCAGGCGGCGAAACGCCCGCCGCCGACTCCAACACGCTGACCGTCATGGCCAAGCTGTTCGGCACCGCGCCCGATCCCAAGGGAGAGCTGCAGCAGGCCGTCGAGAAGTTCCTCGGCAAGAAGCTCCAGATCACCTGGGTGCCCAACGCCCAGTACACCGACAAGCTCAACGTGACGCTCGCCTCGGACAAACTCCCGCAGGTCATGGGGGTGGATCCGAAGCTGCCGGCATTCGTCAGGGCGGCGCAGGCCGGAGCGTTCTGGGATTTGACCGACAAACTGGACAAGTACCCGAACCTCAAGCCGATGGACGAGCGCACCGCGCTCAACGCCTCCGTCAACGGCAAGATCTACGGCATCTACCGGATGCGGGCCGCGCTGCGCTCGGCGATCGTGATCCGCAAGGACTGGCTGGACAAGCTGGGACTGAAGCTGCCCGAGACCGTGGACGACCTGTACAACATCGCCAAGGCGTTCACCGAGAAGGACCCCGACGGCGACGGCAAGAACGACACCTACGGGCTGATCATCCCGAAGTGGCCCGGCAACTACGCCACCTCCAGCCCGTACGACACCCTTGAGACCTGGTTCGGCGCGCCCAACGGCTGGGGCATGCGGAACGGCAAGCTGGTCCCCGGGTTCGACACCCCCGAGTTCCTCGAGGCCAACAAGTTCCTCAAGAAGATGGTCGACGGGGGCATGGTCAACCCCGACTTCGCCACGCTCGACTCCGCCAACTGGAACGAACCGTTCTTCCGGGGGCAGGGCGGCATCATCATCGACGTGAACGTGCGCTCGCGTCAGGTGCTCGACCTGTTCAGGGACGCGGGTGACGAGGATTACGGCGGCAAGGTCGCCATGGTCGGCAACCTCAAGCGCTCCGACGGCCAGAAGTTCTCCCTCCCGTTCACCGGCTACCTCGACGTCCTGGCCATCTCCCGGCAGAGCGTGCCGACCGAGCAGGACCTCGACAACGTGCTGAAGACCCTGGACAAGCTGGGGTCGGTGGAGGGCCAGAACCTGGTCATGAACGGCATCGAGGGCCGCAACTACAAGGTCGTGGACGGCACCGCGTCCCTGATCAACGAGACCGATCCCATGGTCAGGACCGTCCAGGACAACGCCGACGACGCCTTCGTCCAGCTCGGGTTCAAGGGAGACACCGACATCGGCGGCATCGGGCTCCCGCGCACGCCGTCCGGCCAGCCGTACAAGGACATGATCAAGCTGCAGAACGAGCTGATGGCGGAGGACCTCAAGACGGCCGTCTTCAATCCGGCGCTGCCGGTCATCTCGCCCACGGCCGTCTCCAGGGGCGCCCAGATCGACACGATCGTCCCGGACGCCCGGATCAAGTTCCTGTCGGGAGAGATCACGGAGGAGCAGCTGAAGGGCGAGATCAAGCGCTGGTACGACAGCGGCGGCACGCAGATCACCGCCGAGGTCAACGACCTGGTCTCCAAGCTCCCCGAGTAATCCGGCTCTGAGGGGCCCGGGAGGCATCCCCGGGCCCCTCGCACGAAAGGAGGCCACTGTGGCCACCGACCTGGTGCCGCCTCCTTCCACGAAGGCGGCACCCAAGGCGCGGCGGGGAGCCGGCAAGGTGCCGCTCCGCGTCGCGCTGCCGCGTTACCGCTGGCTCTACCTCATGCTCATCCCGGGCCTCGTCTACTTCGCGCTCTTCAAGTACCTGCCGATGTACGGCGTGACGATCGCCTTCCAGGACTTCCTGCCGTTCCTCGGCTACTCGGGCAGCCCCTGGGTCGGGTTCAAGCACTTCGAGGAGCTGTTCTCCGGCCCCGACTTCGGCCGGCTGATGTTCAACACCCTGTTCCTGGCGCTGCTGCACATCCTCATCGTCTTCCCCGCGCCGATCGTCGTGGCCCTGCTGCTGAACGAGCTGCGCGTCAACATCCTCAAGCGCTCGGTCCAGTCGCTGATCTACATCCCGCACTTCCTGTCCTGGACGATCGTGGCGTCCCTGACGTATCTGCTGTTCGCGGCGGACTTCGGAGTGCTCTCCGGATGGATGCGCGACCTGCTGGGCGACACCGCCAAGATCGACTACATGGCGCAGGAGGAGTGGTTCCGGCCGCTGGTCATCCTGCAGCAACTGTGGAAGCAGACCGGCTGGGGCACGATCATCTACCTGGCCGCGCTGGCCGGCGTGGACCCGAACCTGTACGAGGCCGCGCGCATGGACGGCGCCGGCCGCTTCCGGCAGCTCTGGCACGTCACCCTGCCCGCCATCCGCCCGACGATCGTCGTCATGGCCATCCTGTCCTCCGGCAACCTGCTCGACTCGGGCTTCGAGCAGATCTGGCTGATGACCACCTCGCTGAACCGCTCGGTGGCCGACGTGTTCGACACCTACGTCTACTACACCGGCATCACCAACGGCGCGATCAGCTACTCCACCGCCATCGGCCTGTTCAAGGGCGTGGCCGGCGTCCTGCTGATCTTCGGCTCCAACTGGCTGGCCAAGCGCCTGGGCCAGCGTGGACTGTTCTAAGGAGCCATCACATGTCGACCGTCACCACCACGAAGAAGCAGAAGTCGGTCAATCTCCACGCCTCGCTCGGCAGCCGCGTCTTCGACACGCTCAACGTCGTCGTCCTCGCCGGCCTGGCGCTGATCACGGTCCTGCCGCTGCTGTACGTGCTGGCCGGCTCGTTCGCGGGTGAGGCGGAGATCTCCTCGCGGCCGTTCTTCCTGTGGCCGGAGAAGTTCGTCACCGAGTCCTACGCCTACATCTTCGACACCGACGCCTTCCTGCGCGCCATGCTGACGACCGTCGTGGTGACGGCGGTGGGCATGGTCGTGCAGGTGCTGCTGACGTTCACCATGGCCTACCCGCTGGCCAAGCGATACCTGCCGGGCCGGGTGCTGGTCCTCAACCTGGTGATCTTCACGCTGGTCTTCACGGGCGGCATGATCCCCACCTACCTGGTGGTGCGCGACCTGGGGCTGCTCGACAGCTACTGGGCGCTGATCCTGCCGCTGGCCATCAACCCGTTCTATCTGATCATCGTCAAGAGCTTCTTCCAGGAGCTGCCGCAGGCCCTGGAGGAGGCGGCGCGCATCGACGGCTGCAACGAGATGGGCGTGTTCTTCAAGATCGTGCTGCCGCTGTCCAAGCCGATCATCGCGACGTTCTCGCTGTTCTACGCCGTGGGGATCTGGAACGACTACATGTCCCCGCTGCTCTACATCAGCGACCCGGGCAAGTGGACCCTCCAGATCCTGGTACGCCAGCTCGTCAGCACCGACGCGGCCAACGCGCTGTCCCAGATGGACCGGACCTGGGTGCCGCCCGAGCAGGGGCTGAAGTTCGCGGTCGTGGTGATCGCGACGCTGCCGATCCTGCTCTTCTACCCCTTCCTGCAGAAGCACTTCTCCAAGGGCGTGCTGATCGGCGGCGTCAAGGAATGACGCGCTGACCGCGACCCCCACCTCACCGAGCGACTCGAAGGAGATCACATGACCGCACTGCGCTGGCTGGACCGACCGGGAGAGCAGGGGGTGACCTGGGGAGTCCCGTGGCCGTGCGGCACGATCGCCCGGGACACGGCGTTCGCGCTGGCCGACGCCGGCGGGCGCGAGGTGCCCGTGCAGAGCTGGGTGACCGCGACCTGGCCGGACGGTTCGGTCAAGTGGACGGCCCACGCCATGGGCGCGGGCGCCCCGGCGGAGTCGTACCGGCTCGAATCCGGGCGCGAGCCCGCCGCCGGGTCCCCGGTCACCGTCGAGCGCGCGGACGGCCTGCTGCGGGTCGGCACCGGCGTGGTGACCTGGACCATTGAGGAGCGGGGCGGCACGCTGGCCCGGTCGATCTCACGCGGGAGCCGCGAGATCGCCAGGGACGTCCGCCTGGTCAGCCTGCGCCAGAGCGAGCCCACCCCCGACGAGGGTGGCGGCGCGCCGCGTGAGCAGGCCACGGGCGTGGTCGAGCGGGTCACCGTGGAGCAGGACGGGCCCGTGCGCGCCGTGGTGCGGCTGGAGGGCCGCCACGGCGACTGGCTGCCGTTCACCGTGCGCCTGTACTTCTACGCCGGAGCCGAGGATGTGCGCATCATGCACACGTTCGTCTGGGACGGCGACGCCGAGCGCGACTTCCTGGCCGGGCTCGGCCTGCGCGCCGACGTCATCATGCGCGACGAGCCGCACGACCGGCACGTCCGGCTGGCCGGAGCCGAAGCGGGCTCGACCACCGGTTTCCTGACCGAGGCGGTACGCGGGCTGACCGGCCTGCGCCAGGACCCCGGCGAGCCCGCCCGCCGGGCGCAGATCGAGGGCAGGGCGGCCGGCGAGCTGGACCCGGAGGTCGGCAACCGGTTGCGCTACATCCCCACCTGGAACGACTACACCCTCGACCAGGGCTCCGCCGACGGCTTCACGCTGCGCAAGCGCACCGCCGAGGGCCACGCCTGGGTGAGCATCCCGGCCGGCACCCGCTCGGCCGGGTACGGCTACGTCGGCGGCGTGAGCGGCGGCCTCGGTTTCGGCCTGCGCGACTTCTGGCGCCTGCACCCCACCCGCCTGGACATCAGGAACGCGGCCACCGACCTGGCCACCGTGACCGTCTGGCTCTGGTCGCCGTCCGCGCCCGCCATGGACCTGCGCTTCTACCACGACGGCCTGGGCCAGGAGACCTACGAGCAGCAGCTCGACGCCTTGGAGATCACCTACGAGGACTACGAGCCGGGGTTCGGCGACCCGCACGGCGTGGCGCGCACGCACGAGCTGACCCTGCGCGCCCACGACGCCACGCCCCCGTCGGCCGACCTGGCCGCGCACGCGGCCGCCATGAACCGGCCGGGCCTGCTGGCCGTGACCCCCGAGCGGGTGCTGGAGGCCGGCGTGTTCGGCGTCTGGGGCCTGCCCGACCGCTCCACCCCCGCGCACGCCAAGATCGAGGACCGCCTGGACTTCCTGTTCGAGCACTACGTGCGCGAGCGCGAGCAGCGCCGCTGGTACGGGTTCTGGGACTACGGCGACGTGATGCACACCTACGACCCCGACCGCCACACCTGGCGCTACGACATCGGCGGGTACGCCTGGGACAACTCCGAGCTGTCCCCCGACCTGTGGCTGTGGCTGCAGTATCTGCGCACGGGCCGGGCGGAGGTCTTCCGCTTCGCCGAGTCGATGACCCGCCACACCGGCGAGGTCGACGTCTACCACCTGGGCAGGTGGAAGGGGCTGGGCAGCCGGCACAACGTGCAGCACTGGGGGTGCAGTTGCAAGCAGGTACGCATCTCCAACGCCGCCTACCGGCGCTTCTACTACTTCCTGACGGCCGATGAGCGCACCGGCGACCTGATGGACGAGCTGAGCACGCCCGAGGAGACGTTCCTGGTCGTCGACCCGCAGCGCAAGGTGCGCGAGGACGACTACACCCCCGACGCGTCGGCGCTGTCGATCGGGCTCGGGACCGACTGGGGGGCGCTGGCGGCGGCGTGGCTGACCCGCTGGGAACGGCACGGCGACGAGCGGGCCAAGGACCGGCTGCTGGGCACGATGGCCGGCATCGGGGCGCTGCCGCACGGCTTCCTGACCGGCTCGGCCCGGCTCGACCTGGCCACCGGGCGGTTCGACACCACCCGGGACGAGATCTCGATCTCGCACCTGTCGTCGCTGTTCGGGCTGCCGGAGATGTGCGCCGAGCTCATCGGGCTGGGGCTGGACGTGCCCGGCTTCGAGGGGGCGTGGCTGGACTACTGCCGGCTCTACCTCGCCACCCCCGAGCAGCAGGAGGCGGAGGTGGGACAGCCGCTGACCGGCATCTCGCTGGTGCAGGCGCACAGCCGGCTCACCGCGTACGCGGCCGTGCGGCTGGACGACGCCGGCCTGGCCGCCTGGGCGTGGCGGAAGTTCTACCTCGACGAGGGCGACCAGCGCAACCGCAACCCGTTGCAGCGCCGGCGGGACTGGGAGTTCACCCTGGCCGACGGGCCTGACGTGCTCTCTCCCGTGCTGGAGGCGCCGTTCGTGAGCACCAACACGGCCTCGCAGTACGCCCTGGCCGCGATCGCCAATCTGGCCCTGGTCGGCAAGCACCTGACGGAGCATTAACCAGAGGTAGGGCCCCGGCGGGGGCCCTACACTGACCGGTATGCCTACTCCCGATTGATCGGCGCCGCACGCCCAACCCTCGTTTCCTAGCTCGGGAGTGTTTCGCCATCATGATCATCGCCACTGATATCGAGCTGCGCGCGGGTGCGCGCCTGCTCATCGAGAAAGCCACGTTCCGGGTCAACCCCGGTGACAAGATCGGGCTCGTCGGCCGCAACGGCGCGGGGAAGACGACCCTCACCAAAGTGCTGGCGGGCGAAGGTCTGCCCGCCTCCGGCTCCGTCACCACCTCCGGCACCGTGGGTTACCTGCCCCAGGACCCGCGCACCGGTGACCTTCAGGTGCTGGCCCGGGACCGCATCCTGTCCGCCCGGGGGCTCGATGAGGTCCTGCGCAGGTTGCGCGAGGCCGAGCAGGGCATGTCCTCCGCCGACGAGCGCACCCGGGAGAAGGCCGTCAGGCAGTACGGCCGGCTCGAGGACCAGATGCACGTGCTCGGCGGTTACGCGGCCGAGTCGGAGGCCGCCTCCATCGCCTCCAGTCTCGGTCTCCCCGATCGAGTGCTGTCACAGCCGTTGCAAACGCTTTCCGGGGGTCAGCGCAGGCGCGTCGAATTGGCGCGAATTCTTTTCAGCGGGGCGGAAACTCTCCTTCTAGACGAGCCCACAAACCACCTAGATGCGGACTCAATCGGGTGGCTTCGTGATTTTTTGCGATCTCATCAAGGTGGCTTGGTGATCATCAGCCACGACGTCGGCCTTCTTGAAGCCACGGTCAACAAGGTCCTGCACCTGGACGCCAACCGATCTGTGATCGATCACTACAACGTGGGCTGGAAAGCGTACCTGGCGCAGCGGGAGACCGACGAGAAGCGCAGGAAGCGCGAGCGGGCCAACGCCGAGAAGCAGGCGGGCGCGCTGCTGGCGCAGGCCGACAAGATGCGTGCCAAGGCCACCAAGGCCAAGGCCGCCCAGGACATGATGCGGCGCGCGCACCGGCTGCTGTCCGGCACCGAGGAGGAGCGCCAGAGCGACAAGGTGGCGCGGCTGCGCTTCCCCGAGCCGCAGCCGTGCGGGCGCACCCCGCTCACGGCCGAGGGCCTGTCGAAGTCCTACGGCTCCCTGGAGGTCTTCACCGACGTGGACGTGGCCATCGACCGAGGTCACAGGGTTGTCATCCTCGGCCTCAACGGCGCGGGCAAGACCACGCTGCTGCGCCTGCTCGGCGGGATCGAGACGCCCGACACCGGCGAGATCCGGCCCGGCCACGGCCTCAAGATCGGCTACTACGCCCAGGAGCACGAGACCCTCGACGCCGGCCGCACCCTGCTGGAGAACATGCGCTCCGCCGGCGGCGCGTTCACCGACACGGAGCTGCGCAAGGTGCTCGGCTCGTTCCTGTTCACGGGCGACGATGTGGACAAGCCCGCGGGGGTGCTGTCGGGTGGCGAGAAGACCCGGCTGGCGCTCGCGATCCTGGTGCTCTCAAGCGCCAATGTGCTGCTTCTCGACGAGCCCACGAACAACCTCGACCCCGTCAGCCGCGAGCAGGTTCTCAATGCTCTGAGGTCGTATTCAGGAGCAATCGTCCTAGTCACACATGACGAGGGTGCCGTTGACGCCCTGTCACCGGATAGGGTGATCTTGCTACCTGACGGAACTGAAGACGCATGGAGCGACGAATTTTCCGATCTTGTGGCACTTGCCTGATCTTAATTTGAGTGGGTACGGATCTTTTCCCGTGGAGTAGGTAGCCGATCCCGCTGAAATGACTGATCATGGCGGAGTAACGCTGCGGAAGTCCGGCACTACAGGAGGTACTCGTGGCCGAGACACTGAAGAAGGGCACCCGGGTCACCGGGGCCGACCGGGAAAAACTGGCCGGCGATCTCAAGAAGCGCTACGCCGCGGGCGAAAGCATCCGCGCCCTGGCCGCTTCGACCGGTCGGTCCTACGGGTTCATCCACCGCATCCTCAGCGAGTCCGGTGTGACTCTGCGTGGGCGCGGCGGGGCGACCCGAGGCAAGTCCAAGCGCTGACGGCCGCCTCGGAACGTGCGACCGCAGCCGCCCGTCCCTAGTCAGCCGACGTCGCGCCCGTGCCAGAACCATCTTCTGTAGGCTCGGGCGCGACGGTCAGCACTCCGGCGGCACGACCGTGCGCGGCCCGGAGAGCCGGCCTGCGGGACTGGAGGAGCGGACGATGGCGGAAGCACAGGCGCGACAGCGCGGGGGGTATGCGGACGACGGCTCTGCCCAGGCGGAGAGCGGAGTTCGCTTCGAGGTGGACGGTGAGATAGCGACGATAACGCTGGACCGGCCGGAAAAGCGCAACGCGATGACGTTCGCGACATGGCACGGACTGGCCCGCATCGGCGAGAGCCTGCCCGAGCAGGTGCGCGTCGTCGTCGTGAAAGGTGAGGGACCGTCCTTCTCGGCAGGGATCGACCTGCAGATGTTCACACCTGAGGGGGTGCCCGGACAGGGCTCGATGAGTTCGGCTGTCGAGACCGGCGAAGCCGGGTTCGAGCAGCGCATCAGGCGGTTCCAGGCTGGATTCCTGTGGCTGCGCCGCCCGGAGATCGTCTCCATCGCCGCGGTGCGGGGCCACGCGATCGGGGCGGGATTCCAGCTCGCGCTCGCCTGCGACCTGCGGATTGTGGCCGAAAATGTTTTGTTCTGCATGAAAGAGCCCGCACTGGGCCTGGTGCCCGATCTGACGGGGACCAAGCCCCTGGTCGAACTGGTGGGCCTGGCCAAGGCGATCGACATCTGCCTGACCGCCAGGACCGTGCACGCGGACGAGGCCATGCGCATCGGCCTCGCGGAGAAAGTGGTCGCCGGGGGCGACCTGGACCAAGCTGTACATGACAAGATCGCGGAGCTGCTGTCCACCAACCGGGACGCGGCCGTCGCGACCAAACGGCTCCTCCAGGGGGCGCAGGCCCGCACCCTGGAGGAGCAGAGCGTGGCCGAGGCGATCGAACAGGTCGCCCGCCTCAAGGCCCTTTCCGGCTGATCGCCGGCTCGGGAGGCTGGACGCCGCGGGGCCGCGGCTCGGCGGGCCCGGGGGGTGGAGCGCCGCCGGGGCGGTGGCTCGGCGGGCTCGGGGTCGTGTGCCGCGGGGGCTTCGGGGAAGGGTTCATGGTGTGTGCGCCTTGAATGGTGTGTGCGCCTTGGTTCGAGGCGGACAGCCGCCGGTTTCGCGGTGAGCTGAGTCGGGAATCAGCGCGCGGCCCGACGGCGCTGTGTCCGGGGGAGTAGGAGGGATCCCCCGTATGACGATGATGGGTGGGGGCTTCGGGCCCCAGGTGTGGACCTCGTTGCGGCGTGACGGCTCGGTCACCAAACAGCGGCTGAGGCCCGGCATCGTGCGGCGGATCGCCCACTACGCCAGGCCGTACACGGGGCAGATCGCGGCCTTCCTGGGCCTCGTGGTGGTGGGCGCGGTGATCGTGATCGCCAACCCGCTGCTGATGAAGGCGGTCATCGACGACGGCATCCTGGCCCGGCGGCCCGGTGTCGTGGCCGGCCTGGCGGTGACGATCGCCGCGCTGGCGGTGGTCGACGCCGGCCTGACCCTGGTGCAGCGGTGGTTCTCCGCGCGCATCGGCGAGGGGCTGATCTACGACCTGCGCACCGAGGTGTTCGACCACGTGCAGCGCATGCCGGTGGCGTTCTTCATGCGGGCCCAGACCGGCGCCCTGGTCAGCCGGCTCAAC
The DNA here is from genome assembly GCF_039871825.1 of Nonomuraea sp. B12E4. Lineage (NCBI taxonomy): Bacteria > Bacillati > Actinomycetota > Actinomycetes > Streptosporangiales > Streptosporangiaceae > Nonomuraea > Nonomuraea sp. B12E4. The sequence continues at coordinate 131,605 of NZ_JBDPME010000007.1, forward strand.
ACCGACGTGATCGGCGCCCAGCGGGCGCTGACCAGCACCCTGTCGTCGGTCGTCAGCAACGTGGTCAGCCTGGTCCTGGTGCTGGGCGCGATGCTGGTGCTGTCGTGGCAGGTGACCCTGGTCGCGCTGGTGCTGCTGCCGATCTTCATCGTGCCCGCCAAGTTCGTCGGCCGCCGGATGTCGGCGCTGACCCGCGAGCAGATGCAGCTCGACGCCGAGATGAGCTCGGTCACCACCGAGCGGTTCAACGTCGCGGGCGCCATGGTCGCCAAGCTGTACGGCCGCCCGGAGGACGACGCCGAGGTGTTCGGCCGCCGGGCCGCCAGGGTGCGGGACGTGGGCGTGACCGTCGGCATGTACGGCACCGTGTTCCGGGTCGCGCTCGGCCTGGTGGCGGCGCTGGCCACCGCGCTGGTCTACGGCATCGGCGGCGTCCTGGCCGTCTCCGGCGCCTTCGAGCTGGGCACGCTGGTGGCCCTGGCCGCGCTGCTCATGCGCCTCTACGGCCCGCTCACGTCCCTGTCCAACGTGCACGTGGACGTGATGACGGCGCTCGTGAGCTTCGACCGGGTCTTCGAGATCCTCGACCTGCGGCCCATGGTGGCGCAGAAGCCGGACGCGGTGCCGGTGCCAGCCGGGCCGGTGACGATCGAGTTCGACGACGTGAGCTTCCGCTACCCGGCCGCCGAGGAGGTCTCGCTGGCCTCGCTGGAGTCGGTGGCCCGGCAGGACACCGGCCCCTCCAACCAGGTGCTGGAGGGCGTCTCGTTCACGGCCGCGCCCGGCCGGCTCGTCGCCCTGGTCGGCCACTCGGGCGCGGGCAAGACGACGATCACCTCCCTGGTCTCCCGCCTCTACGACGTCAACGAGGGCGCCGTCCGGATCAACGGGCTCGACGTGCGGGACGCCACCCTCGACTCGCTGCGCGACACCGTGGGCGTGGTCATGCAGGACGCCCATCTCTTCCATGACACGATAGGAGCCAATCTCCGTTACGCCAGGCCGGGGGCCACCGACGAGGAGATCTGGGAGGCTCTCAGGGCCGCGCAGATCGGTGATCTCGTGGAGGGCCTGCCCGACGGGCTGGAGACGGTGGTCGGCGACCGCGGCTACCGGTTGTCCGGTGGTGAGAAGCAGCGCCTGGCGCTGGCCCGGCTGCTGCTCAAGGCACCGCGCGTGGTCGTGCTCGACGAGGCCACGGCCCATCTCGACTCCGAGTCCGAGGCGGCCGTGCAGGTGGCGCTGAAGACCGCGCTGGAGGGCCGCACCTCGCTGGTCATCGCGCACCGGCTGTCGACGATCAGGGAGGCCGACGAGATCCTCGTCGTGCACGACGGGCGGATCGCCGAGCGCGGCGGGCACGAGGAGCTGCTGGCGCGCGGCGGGCTCTACGCCGAGCTCTACCGCACCCAGTTCACCTCTTCTTCAGATAGCCCAGCCGCTTGAGCTCCTCGCGGGCGACCTTCTCCACCAGCTCCAGGTCGCCGCGCCGGAGCCGGGACGTCCAGGCGCCGACCCTGGGGACGTCGGTGCCGTACATGACGACCTTGGACACCCGCGTCTCCAGGAACTCCGCCAGCGTGGCCACCGCCTGCGCGGGCTTGAGCACCAGGTCCTCGTAGCGCAGCGTGAGGAGCTGGTCGGCGGGCAGCGTCCGGCGCAGCTCGGCGCTCTGGCGTACGGCGCTGCGCCAGCGCAGGGCGCTCTTGCCCGCCGCGGGCATGCCCTTCCACCGGTCGAGGTGCTCGTCCTTGTTGACGCCCAGGAAGGCGTTGGGGAACTCGGTCTGGTCCGACAGCATCCCCGGCTTGAACCAGGCCAGGCACGCGGGGTCGTCCAGCATGTCGGCCACCACGTCCCTGCCGTCGCGGATGAGCTGCACGAACCGGGCGTCCGGGAACGCCTGCAGCAGCACGGGAGCGCTGTAGAGCAGGTCGGGGCTGCCGTCTCCGAACCGGGTGATGTCGGCCGCCGCCACGCACGGCCCGGTGCCGGTGACGCCGCCCGCCTCCCGGCAGGACTCGGCGCAGTCACCGCACGAGCGGGGCAGCACCTGCCACGCCTCGGCCAGCGCGTCCCGCATGACGCGCACGGCACCGGACGTACGGGCGATGGACGGTTTTCGGGCGAAGGCGTAGACCACGTGGGCCACGCTCGCGCGGCCCATCGTCACGTGGAAGCCTGGAGACCGTTTCAGGGCGCGGGCCAGCAGGTCCGTGCCGGAATGCGGCGCTCCGACCAGGAAGACCGGCCGGCGGACCTTGATGCCGTTGACCACGAGGATGTGGGGCGGAAGTCGCATACGAGAGGTAAGTGTGACACCGTTTGCCACGTGAAGGAGCCAATGTCAGTGTCGGTGCTCACCGGAGCGGGCATCTCCACCGACTCGGGCATCCCGGACTTCCGGGGCCCGCAGGGACTGTGGACCAAAGATCCGCAGGCGGCAGCGAGCGCCTCGATCGACACCTACCTGGCCGATCCCGAGGTCAGGCGCGACTCCTGGCGGGCCCGGCTCGACCATCCGGCCTGGCGGGCCCGCCCGAACGCCGCCCACCACGCCCTGGTCGACCTGGAGCGCGCCGGGCTGCTGCGGGCGCTCATCACCCAGAACATCGACGAGCTGCACCAGCGCGCCGGCTCGGCGCCGGAGCGCGTCATCGAGCTGCACGGCACGCTGCACCGGGCGGAATGCGTCTCCTGCGACCTGATCACCCCCATGCCCGAGGTGCTCGCCAGGGTGGCCGCCGGCGAGGAGGACCCGCCGTGCCCGCGCTGCGGCGGCATCCAGAAGTCCAACACGATATCGTTCGGCCAGGCGCTGAAGGCCGAGGTGCTGGGCGCCGCGCTGGACGCAGCCCGCTCGTGCGAGCTGTTCCTGGCCGTGGGCACCTCGCTGACCGTGCACCCCGCCGCGGGCCTGTGCGGTGAGGCGCTCGACGCGGGCGCCCGGCTGGTGATCGTGAACGCCGAGCCCACGCCCTACGACCCGTTCGCCGACCAGGTGATCAACGAGTCGATCGGCTCGGCACTACCTCGTCTCGTCAAGGAGTTGATCGATGCAGCGCGGTGACACCGTCGCGATCGTCGCGCCGTCGGGCCCGCCCGAGGCCGTCCTGCTGGGGCGCGGCGTCGAACGGCTGGAGGCCCTCGGGCTGAAGGTGACGGTGGGCGCGCACGCGCTCGACCGCCAGGAGCTCGGCTACCTGGCGGGCAGCGACGCCGCCCGCGCCGCCGACCTGCAGGCCGCCTGGTGCGACCCGGCCGTCGCGGCGGTGTTCTGCTGCCGGGGCGGCTACGGCGCCGGCCGGCTGCTCGGCCTGCTCGACTGGGACGCCATGCGGGCCGCGGCGGGCCGCAAGGTCCTGCTGGGGTCGAGCGACATCACGGCCCTGCACAACGCGTTCGCCATCGAGCTGGGCGTGCCCACGCTGCACGGGCCGATGCCGGCCTGCGACCTCCTGGCGGGCGAGTCCGGCCCGGAGCCGCTGACCTGGGAGAGCCTGCAGGCGGCCCTGTTCGGCGGCGTCATGACCGTGCCGGGTGACCGGGCGCTGGTGCCCGGGCGGGCCGAGGCCGTGCTGGCCGGGGGCAACCTGTCGCTGCTGGCCTCGATGTGCGGCACGAGGTGGCAGCCGTCGTTCGAGGGGAAGATCGCCTTCCTGGAGGACGTGGGCGAGGAGCCGTACCGGATCGACCGGATGCTCACCCAGTTGCTGCAGGCGGGAGCGTTCGAGGGGGTTCGCGGGATCGCGCTCGGTTCGTGGGTGGACTGCGGGGACCCCTACCCGGTGCTCCAGGACCGCTTGGAGCCGCTCGGAGTGCCTGTTCTGGCGGGACTTCCGGTGGGGCACGGGTCACCACAGATGAGTGTGTGGCTGGGGTCACTTGGTGTTATCGATACCGAATCGTGCTCGCTGTCCGGTCCTCTCCGCGACGAGGAGCAGGCAAGGTAGGGAGGGACAAATCCGACAGAGAGGGACACAACGCGTGAGCTGGTTCCGGCGTCAACGTGAGCCCGCGCGTCGGCCTGTCGAGCACGTCGATCTCGACTCGCTGCTCGCCCTCGTCGCCGAGTCCCTCGGCTACGCCTTCGAGTTCGCCCGTGACGGCTCCTCGATGACCCTGAAGGGCTCGCCGGAGGGCGGCGCCGCCGCCGTGCTCGTCGTCCGGCTCACCGGGCTGCGGCGTGAGGTCGGGCGCAGGGCCAGGGAGGACTGGCCGGTGCTGGTCTCCGAGCACCTCGCGCACGCGGTCGCCCGCGCGGGCGACCCGGTGGACACGTGCGACCTGGACCAGGCCCGGCCGCTGATGCGCACCCGCGTGGAGGCCGTGGACGAGGTCGCCGACCTGACCCGGGTGGTCGGCCGCCACCTCAACGCCGACCTGGTGGAGCTGCTCACCGTCGGCTCCCGCGCCGTGCGGCCCGAGGAGGCCGGGTGCTGGCCGGTGCCCGCGGTGCAGGCCCTGGACCTCGCGGTGCGCAACGTGCGGCGGGAGGAGCGGCTGGGCGTCGAGCGCATCGAGCTGTCGGGCACGCCGGTGACCCGCCTGACCGGCGCGTCCCCCGCGGCCGCCACCCACCTGCGATGGCTGGCCGACTACCTGCCGGTGCCCGCCGACGGGGCCCTGGTCGTGCTGCCCGACCCGTACACGCTGCTGGTGCACCCGGTGGACGGCATCGGCGTCGTACGCGCGATCGAGCGGCTGCGGGTGCACGCGGCGCGCACGAGCGGGCTCAGCTCCCAGGTGTACTGGTGGCACGAGGGGCGGCTGCGCCTCATCAAGTCCGACATCGTCACCCAGCGCGGCCAGACCAGGCTCGTGGTGGCCCCGCCGCCGGAGTTCGCCAAGGTGCTGGCCCGCCTGGCCGTCTGAGCGCGGGCAGGCGGGCAGCTCGCGACGGCCTACCGGCCGACGTACTCGCGCAGGTGGATCGCGGTCAGCGAGGTGCCGGTGGCGACCAGCTCGGCCGGGGTGCCGGTGAACACCACCTCGCCCCCGTCGTGACCGGCTCCGGGACCCAGGTCCACGATCCAGTCGGCGTGCGCCATGACGGCCTGGTGGTGCTCGATCACGATCACCGTGTTGCCGTCGTCCACCAGGCGGTCCAGCAGCGCCAGGAGCTGGTCCACGTCCGCCAGGTGCAGGCCGGTGGTCGGCTCGTCCAGGATGTACGTGGTGCCGTTCTTGGCCATGTGGATGGCCAGCTTGAGCCGCTGCCGCTCGCCGCCGGACAGCGTCGTCAGCGGCTGGCCCAGCCCCAGATAGCCGAGGCCGGCCGCGACCAGCCGGTCGAGGATCGTGCGGGCCTGCCCGGAGGTGAAGAACTCGCGGGCCTCGGCTATCGGCATGGCCAGGACCTCGCTGATGTTCTTGCCCCGCAGCCGGTACGTCAGCACCTCCGGCGTGAACCGCTTGCCCTCGCACTTCTCGCACACCGAGGCCACCTCGGCCATCATCGCCAGGTCGGTGTAGATCAGGCCGATGCCCTTGCAGGCCGGGCAGGCCCCCTCGGAGTTGGCGCTGAACAGGCCCGGCTTGACCCCGTTGGCCCGGGCGAACGCGGTGCGGATGGGGTCGAGCACGCCGGTGTAGGTGGCCGGGTTGCTCCGGCGCGAGCCCCGGATCGGCGACTGGTCGGCCACCACGACGCCGTCCCGGCCGGCCAGGTATCCGTGGACGAGCGAGCTCTTGCCCGACCCGGCCACGCCGGTGACCACGGTGAGCACGCCGAGCGGCAGGTCCACGGCGACGTCCTTGAGGTTGTGCAGCGTGGCGCCCTTGATCGGCAGGTGCCCGGCCGGCTCGCGGAACCGCTCGCGTAGCCGTGCCCGGTGGTCGAGGTAGCGGCCGGTCAGCGTGCCGGAGCCGGACAGCCCCGCCAGGTCGCCGGTGTAGCAGATCCGGCCGCCGGCCGTGCCCGCGCCGGGGCCGAGGTCCACGATGTGGTCGGCGATCCTGATCGTCTCCGGCTTGTGCTCGACGACCAGCACGGTGTTGCCCTTGTCGCGGAGCTGGAGCAGCAGGTTGTTCATGCGCTGGATGTCGTGAGGGTGCAGGCCCGCCGTGGGCTCGTCGAAGACGTACGTGACGTCGGTCAGGCTGGAGTTGAGGTGGCGGACCATCTTGACCCGCTGCGCCTCGCCGCCCGACAGCGTGGAGGACTCGCGGTCCAGGCTGAGATAGCCGAGGCCGATCTCGACCAGCGAGTCCAGCGTCGAGCGGAGCCCCTCCAGCACCGGGCCGACGGAGGAGTGGCCGAGGCCGCGGACGAAGGCGGCCAGGTCGTTGATCTGCATCGCCGAGCAGTCGGCGATGCTCCGCCCGGCGATCCGGCAGGACCGCGCGGCCTCGTTGAGCCGGGTGCCGCCGCAGGAGGGGCACTGCGCGAGTTTGACCGCCCGGTCCGCGAACGCCCTGGCCGCCGGCTGCATCGACTCGCGGTCCTTGGCCAGGTAGGTTCGCTTGACCCGGACCAGGAGACCCTCGTAGGTGAAGTTGTTGGAGCCGTACTTGAGCTTGGTGGCGGGCTTGTGGAGCAGGTCCTCCCACTGCGCCGGCGTGAAGTCGGCGAGCTTGACGTCCGGGTCGAACAGTCCGGAGCCGGCCACCACCTGCCAGGGCCAGGAGTCGACCGCGTAGCCGGGGGCCTTGATCGCGCCCTCGTTCAGCGACAGGTTCCGGTCGACCACCTCGTCCACGTTGATGTCGGAGGCCTTGCCCAGTCCCTCGCACTCGGGGCACATGCCCTCGGCCATGTTGAAGCTGAAGGCGGAGGCCGGTCCGGCGTGCGGCTCGCCGATGCGGCTGAACACGATCCGCAGCATGGTGTGCGCGTCGGTGGCGGTGCCCACGGTGGAGCGCGCGTTGGCGCCCATGCGCTCCTGGTCGACGATGATCGCCGCACTCAGGTTGTGCAGGGCGTCCACGTCGGGGCGGGCCAGGCTCGGCATGAACGCCTGGATGAACGCCGTGTACGTCTCGTCGATGAGCCGCCGCGACTCGGCGGCGATGGTGTCGAAGACGAGCGATGACTTGCCGGAGCCGGACACTCCGGTGAAGACGGTGAGGCGCCGCTTGGGGAGATCGAGGGAGACGCCCTTGAGGTTGTTCTCCCGCGCGCCACGGACCTGGATGAGGTCGTGGCTGTCCGCGGCGGAGTGATCGCGATGACGGTCGGTGCTTGCCTGATGGCTGGGGCCCACGGAATCCTTCCATCGTCGAGCGACAATTTATGGTGTAAGGGGATAGCCGGGACAGCCTACAGTGCCGCGCGCACGGTGCGTGGGCCAGACGCCGTGCCGCGGGGCGCTCCCCGTCAGGCCGACAACGGGTTGACGTGCCTGTGGTGCAGCCCGATGACCGGGATCTCGTGCAGGCTCCCCGAATACAGGAACTGGGTCAGGCCGATCAGCAGCCGCCGTACGTCCTCCTGGGGGCGTACCACGAGGCGCAGGAACTGGCTGGTGGTGCCGAGCTTGTTGCCGCACTCGCGGACGTACACGCCGTGCTCGGTGAGCAGGTGGTCGCGCAGCGGGACCCCATCGTGCCCCGGCGGCAGCTTCACCAGCAGGAAGTTGCCCTGCGACGCGAACACCGACAGCCCCGGCATGGTGCTGAGCTGCTGGAACATGGCCCGCCTGTCCTGGGCCAGCCGCTTGAGGCTCTCCAGGTAGTCGGGCATGAACCGCCGCATCATGAACACCACGACCTCGGCGAAGGAGTTGAGGTTCCACTTGGGCAGCGCGTCGCGCACCCGTGCCGCCAGCGCCGGGTTCGCCACCATGTAGCCGAACCTGATGCCGTGCAGGCCGAAGTTCTTGCCCAGGCTGCGCAGCACGATCACGTTCGGCCGCACCGCCGCCTCCGCCGCCGCCCCCGGGTACGGCTCGGCGTCCACGAAGTCGCCGAACGACTCGTCCACGATCACCAGGTCCAGGTCGATGAGCTCGTCGAGCAGCCGTACGACCTCGTGCCTGGGCAGGTAGCCGCCGTCGGGGTTGTTGGGGTTGCAGATCACCGCCACCCGGGAGCCGCGCATCCGGACGAACGATACGAAGTCGTTGACGTCGAGGGCGAAGTTGCGGTTCTCCAGCAGCGGGTACATGTCCACTCGTTTGCCCGTCTCCAGCGGCTGGTCGGTCCAGCGGCCGAACGTGGGGATCGGCACCGCCAGGCTCTCGCGCACCAGCAGGTGGTCGATCCAGGTGATCAGCTCGGTCGAGCCGTTGCCCATGGCGACCGTCCTGGGATGCAGCCCGAGCGTCGAGCAGAGCTCCTCGGTGATCGCGTTCGCGTCGCTCGGGTAGAACTTGAGTATCGACTCCAGATTCCTGCCCAGGTGATCGAACACCTCCGGGGTCGGGAAATACGGGTTGCAAGGGATGCAGAAGTCCACCGGGGCGCGCTCTCCCGACGAGCCGCGCATCAGTGAGAAGAACGATGGGCTGTGCGCCTGTGCACGCAAGAGACTGAGCTCCACGACACCTCCAGGGACCATGTCCGATGTGTGGAGGTACGTGCCGAAAGGGCGACCGGTTCATGACAGAACGGCCGGTTGGGTGGGGCGGTGGTTCCTGGTTCCGGGACGGCGGTGGCTGGTGACGGCGATGCCCCTATGACGGCGGTGGTTCGTGCAGCGGGGGCTCGCCGTGCTCGGGCGGGTCGGGCCGGCTGTTCTCGGGAGGGTGGGGCCGGATGGGCTCGGGCGGGTGGGTGTCGGCCGCCCAGCCGACCCGGCGCATCGGCTCGGCCCTGCGCAGCGTCAGCACGGCGATGTCGTCGCGCGGGGTCCCGGCGAAGGTGCGCAGGTCCTCGCCCAGCCTCTCGGCCAGCCTGGGCGGCGGGTCCGCGGCCCAGGCGCGCAGGCGGCTTTCCAGCGGGTAGAACAGGCCGGTCGGGTCGCGTGCCTCGGTGACGCCGTCGGTGCACAGCAGCATCGTCGCGCCCTGCGGGAAGGGGAATCGGGTGCCCTTGCGTGGCGAGGGGGACAGCGCGGCCAGCCCCAGGGGCACGGCGGGTTCGCCGAGGTTGATCTCCCGGGCGTCGCCGTCGTGGATGACGAACGGGGCGATGTGCCCGCAGTTGACCACCTCCACCTCCAGCTCCTGGTCGATGTCCAGGACGAGCGCGGTGACCAGGCGCTCGGGCTCCCCGGTGAGGGTGGCGAACGCGTTGGTCCGGACCACGGCGTTCTCCAGCGAGGTCACGACGCCGGCCAGCGTGGGCTCCCGGTAGGCGGCCTCTCTGAACGCCCCCAGCACCGCCAGCGCGGTCCCGATGGCGGGCAGCCCCTTGCCCTGCACGTCCGTGATCAGGACGCGGGTCCCGTACGGGGAGGGCGCGACCTCGTACATGTCGCCGCCCACCATGGTGTCCTCCTCGACCGGCTGGTAGATGCCGTCCACCATCACGTTCGCGGTGCGCAGCGGCAGCGGGCGGACGATCTGCCGCTGCAGGGCGGCCACCGCCGAGCGCAGCCGGTGCACCTCCTCCTCACGCCGCACCCGATATCGGCACCCGACCACGCTCAGCACCCCGAACAGGGCCGTGAACCCCGTCGCCAGCAGGTTGTCGTCCAGCTCCCGGCCGACGTAGGCCACGGTGACGCCCACGACCACCGCCACCCACGCCGAGGCGATGGCGGTCTGCCGCACCGAGCCCAGCCCCGAGACGATGGCGGGCAGGAAGATCAGCAGCGGGAACAACCGGATGGCCGAGCCCGTGCGCAGGTCGAGCGCCACCACGACCAAGGTGACGACGCCGAGGCCCACGATGAACGCCGACGTCGACAGAGAGGGCCGTTGGAGCCCCCGATCCTCCTCCGTCACGACTTCCCCTTCACCTCCTGCGTCCTTGTGTCCCAGTGTGTTGCTCCCGCCGAGTGGGCGGCGATCCGGCCTCTCCCTTGCCGGGAGGAGAATGGCCGCGATTATTCGCGGGCTCCCGGGGAAAGCGGACTTCCAGCGTTTCATGGTGTCAGGGGATCAGTGCCCTTACGGTATCGCGGAATTTGCGCTGATAAGCCGTCCTGTGTTCGTACGCGATGATCTGCCATGCCTTCTGCCCAGGAAGGATGGCAAGATCGCTACTCACCGTAAACGACTTATGCCCCATGTGGTGGGGTTTGCTGGCGTTCCACCTTCTCGCTCAACTCTAATCCGTGAATGCGTTGACAGAAAAAAAAGATCTTGTAAACATCGGAGTTGTGACATGCGGCTAAAATTTCCGCAAAGAAAGCGAGAGGTTCCTATGGGTATCGAAGGTGTCGCCGGCAGAACCGATCGATGGTGAGGCGGGTGAGCGCGTGAGCGAGTGGACTCTGCTGCCGACCGTGGTCGTCCGGAGCGCCGGATTCCCCTGGGAGCTCGTCCAGTCCCTGACCTGCCCGCGGGCGGCGGAGGCGGCCACGGTGGTCGTCCGGCTGGAAGGGCAGGCGCTCGGCCTGCTCGCCGGCGCCCCAGCCCGTGGCAAGGGCGTGGCGCAGCACCGCGCCGGGCGGACGGCCGGCGGGCGGCTGCCGCGCGGCGTGCGCGGCCGGCTGCGCGACCTGCGGCCGCTGCCGGCCGGCACCCCGGGCCCTGACGGCTGGCTGGCCGCCTGGAACGAGGTGACGGGCCTGCTGGCGCGGGCACGCCTCACCCTGGCCGGCGCGGTCGCCGCCGACGCGGCGCGGGCCAGGGCGGCCCTCGGCGCGATCGTGGCCGACGAGCGCTTCCTCGACGCACTCGTCTGCTCCTCACCCGGCCTCTACCGCGACCTGCGGCGCGGCGCGAAGGACGACAGGCTGCGCCGGCAGGTCGCCGCCCACCTGCAGCGGCTCTGCGCCACCTGCGAGACGACGAGCTTCTTCGGACCGCTCAACTACGGGCGGGTCGAGCCAGGCGGGCCCGGCGGATACACCTGGTCGGGGCATCGCGAGTGCCCGCGGCGGGTCGCCTTCCCGGCCCCACGGGTGGGCGAGGCGCTCCAGCAGCGCATCCTGGCCGATCCCGAGCTGGTCGCGAGGCTGGTGCCCCGGCGCCGGACCTGGGCGGGCGCGGCGCTCGACGGGGCCGCGTTCGCCGGCCACTGCGACGGCACCCGCACGCTGGCGGAGATCGCCGCCGTCTCCGGGACCGGGATGGAGCGCGCCTCGGCGGCGCTGGCGGTGGCGGTGCGCCGCGGGCTCCTCACCCACGACCTGTGCCCGCCCGCCACCGTCGCCGACCCGCTCGGCTGGCTCCACGACCGCCTGACCGCCGACACCCGCCCCACCCGCGACACCGCCACCCGCCGGCCTGCCCGCGATCACCCTTCTGACCCTGCTCGCGATCTTGGCCCCGAGCCGGCTCGGGATGCCGCCACCGGCGACTTCACCGGCTCTGACGCTCGCCCCGTCGCCCGCCCGGGCGCTGCGCGGGCCTCCGCGCGTGGTCACGCGCCGGCTCGTGCCGGGGTTGCGGCGTCGGGCGGGCGCGGGGGCGTGGTGGCGGCCGGGGTCCCCGCGCCGCGCAGGCGCGGCTTCGCGGGCGGGTGGTCGGGGGACGAGCTGCCGGTGGGGCGGCGGGTGGAGGAGATCACCGAGCTGCTCGGCCGCTATCCCGGTGCCTCTCCGGACGTGAAGCTCGCCGTGCAGAGCCGGATCGAGACGCTGGCCGGACGCGGACGGCGGGACGGCCGGGGCCGCCGCGACAGGGACGGCGACCGGGGCGGCGAAGGGCTCCGCGACGACCAGGTCATCGTGCACGAGGCGGCGGCCGGCACGCTGCGGGTCACCGTCGGCGGGGCGCTCGCGGCCGACCTGGAGGAGCGGGTCCCCCGGGTGCTCGACCTGCTCGCCGCGGAGGCCGACCTGACCAGGCTGCTCACCAACCGGCTGCTGGCCGAACGGCTCGGCAAGGGCACGTTCGGGCTGGCCGAGGTGCTGCGGGTGAGCGACGACCTGGAGATCCGGCGCGCCGACCGGCTCGTCCGGCGGATCGCCGCCATCGTGCGCGACGCGCCGCCGGGGGTCACGTCGGTGGACCTCGCCGGGCTGTTCGCCCCGCCGGCCCCGCCGGGCGCTCCCGTGCTCTGCTCCGCCGACGTGATGGTGGCCGCGCCGTCTCTCGACGCGTACACGCCCGGCCTGACCCCGCTGGTCCTCGGCGGGCTCCACGACGCTCCGCTGCTCACCTCGTGGGCGCTGCAGTTCCACCCGCAGGCGGGCGCGCGCCTCGCCGAGCGGGACGTGGAGATCGAGCGGGCGCTGACCGGGTTCACCGCGCTCAACGTCATCTCCTCCCGCTCCGACGGCCTGCCGCCGCCGGAGCTCCCCGGGCCCGTGCTGGAGCTCGGCGGCGTGGCGGCCGACCCGGGGCGGCGGCGGGTCGGGCTCGACGAGCTGTACGTACGCAGCGACGGGCGGCGTGCCGTCCTGCGGGCGGGCGGGCTGGCCGAGCCGCTGATGTTCCACAACGGGGGGCACGACACGGCGTTGCACACGGCGTTCGCGCTGCCCAGGATCGGCCTGCCCGCGCTACCGGATCTGCCCCGGGTTCCCCGGCTGACGTGGGACAACGTGGTCGTCTCCGGGCAGCGGTGGCAGTTGGGTCAGGCCTCGTTCGAGGCGCTCGGGCAGGCCGACGGTGATCGCGAGCTGCTGGTCGCCATGGCCCGGTTGCGTGAGACGTACGACCTGCCGGTGGAGTTCTTCGCCGCTGCCCCCGGCGGGCGCGGACCGGTCTACGTGGACACCCGCGCCCCGGCGCTGCTCGACACGCTGGCCCGGATGGCGCGCGGCGCCGAGCGGCTCACGCTGTCGGAGGCCCTGCCTGGGGCGGACCAGTGCTGGCTGCGGGATGGTGAGCAGCGCTTCGCCGCGGCGTTGCGCTGCGTCTACCTGAAACCGGCGGGCCGGATGGACCCGGGGCCGGCCCACCCCGACCCGTGGGCGGGGGAAGTGGATTGACGGATGCTGGTCGTCCTGCCCGGCTCACCATCGACGAGCTGGAGGTGGCCCGGGGCAGCCACGCTGAATCCTGAGGAGTTCCTCCTCGACATGGCGGGGTCAAAGCCCACCGCGGGCTACTGGCCAGGGCCGGACTGCAGGTCGGCCAGGCGACGGGCGAGCTCGTCGCGTTCGCGGGTGATCTCGGATAGCTCGTGCTGCAGTTCGGTGATGCGGCGGATGGCCGGTAGTGTCATGCCCTCCTCCATCATCGAGACCACCTGCTGGATGCGGACGATCTCATTGCGGCTGTAGCGGCGCTGCCCGCCCGCGGATCGTCGCGGGGAGATGATCTGGTTGTTGTCGATGCGCCGCAGGAACGCCTGCTGGACATCGAGCATGGAGGCGACTTGCCCCACGGTGAACAGCGCGGCGTGTTCGTCGTCCATCGGCAGCTTCATATCCCTCCCTGGTGCCGGGCTTGTCAATGTGCCGCTCCCGCAGCAGCACGTCGCCGGCACGACGAATGCCGTCCATCGGCATCACCGCTTCGCCACCCTGCCCCGCGGCCTGCCGCGCGAACCTGTCGAACTGCCGCTCGAACTCCTGGATGAACGGGTCGATCGTCGTCAGCAGCATCGCGCTTCGCATCGCCCACGCGCAGCTGAAGGGCTGGCTGGTGAAGATCACGGCCGACCCCGGGCAGCTGAGCGCCGATGTCACACCCTTCGACCAGCCGGGCATCACAAGGAAAAACCGGCGGCTGCCCATGCGGGGCCGGACCGGTGGCACGGGGCCCCGGGGGCCGCACAGCGGGAAGCGGCACGGCCGCGGGTCATCGCCATAGCCCCAGCGATGCCGATCGGCGACGGCGCGTGCGTCCGCGACGCCGGCTCCCTCGACGAGCCGGCCACGCGGATCGCGCAACCCGGCGTCCCGTTCGAGGTGCACGAACCGCCCGAGCTCATCCGGCACATCCACGCACTCGGCCCCGGGCCGCGTCGACGCGGCCCGGCAGCACCCGCCCGCCTGACAGGCCGGCGCGCCAAAATCGGTTGCCTGAGGATGGGGTGTGCTGTTGTACTCCCGGCAGTATCCCCTCGGTCAGGAGGCCCGGAATGGCTGAAGCGTTCATGTTCCCCCAGCGCAGCGAATCCTCCAACGCAAAGGACATGACGCTTCTTGAGACCCTTCGACACCGGGACCTCATCATCTGACCGATCCGTTCTGCGGCTGCTCCGCCCCGGCCGCCGGGCCGCCGCCTCGCTGGTCGCGGCGATCGCCGCCGCCACCGTGCTGCCGCTGGCGGCGCCTCAGGTCACCCGGCGGTTCGTCGATGACGCCATCGGCGGGGCGAGCATCCGGCACCTGACCCTGATCGCCGCGGGCTATCTCGGGCTTGCCGTGGCCGGGCAGGCCGCCAGGATGGTCACCGCCTGGCTGGCCAGCCGGCTCGCCTGGGACGGCACCAACCGCCTGCGCGAGCGGCTGGCCGGGCACGCGCTCGGCCTGGACATGGACTACCACGGCCGGCACACCCCCGGCGAGATGATCGAGCGGGTGGACGGCGACGTGGTGGCCGTCGCCGACTTCGTGGTCGCGTTCCTGCTCGACGTCGTGGCCAGCGCGCTGCTGCTGGCCGGGGTGGTCGCCGTCGTGTTCGGCGTGGACTGGCGCATCGGCTGCGCGCTGCTGGCGTACTGCCTGCTGGTCGGGCTCGGCATGGCCCGCGCGCAGCGGCTGGCCGTGCCGTCCGGCGCGCGCTCGCGGGCGGCGAACGCCGTCCTGTTCGGCACCGTCGAGGAACGGCTGGCCGGGGTGGAGGACATCAGGGCCAACGGGGCCGGCGAGCACGCCGTCAACCGGTTCCACCGGGCCGCCGCCGCCGTGTACCGGGCCGAGAACCGGGACGCGCGGGTCGGCACGACGGTGCTGGCGGGCACGTCGGTGGCGTTCGCGGCGGGCACCGCGATCATGCTGGGGCTGGCCGCGTGGGCCATGGACGCGGGCACGCTCACCGTCGGCACGGCCGTGCTGCTCTTCCAGTACACGCTCATGGTGCGGGCGCCGTTCGAGCGGCTGCTCGACCAGATCAGGCAGTACCAGGCGGCGCTGGCCGGGCTGGCCCGCATCGGCGACCTGCTGGCCGAGCGGCGCACGCTCGCGCCCGGCTCGCGACCGCTGCCCGCGTACGGGCCGCTGGAGCTGCGCCTGGACGGCGTCGGCTTCTCCTATCCCGGTGACGGCGACGACGAGCGGGTGCTGTCCGGCGTCACCGTCACGTTGGCTCCCGGCGAGACGCTGGGCCTGGTCGGGCGTACCGGCAGCGGCAAGACCACCCTCGCCCGGCTCGTGCTTCGGCTCTACGACCCGTCCGAGGGCACGGTACGGGTCGGCGGCGTGGACCTGCGCACGGCCGACCCCGCTTCCGTGCGCCGCAGGATCGGCGTGGTCACGCAGGACGTGCAGCTCTTCGCCGCCAGCGTCCGGGACAACCTCACCCTGTTCCGGCCCTCGCCCGGCGACGACCGGCTGCGCGCGGCGCTCGACGGGGTGGGGCTGGGCGACTGGCTGGCCGGCCTGCCCGACGGGCTCGACACCGAGCTGCGGAACGTGTCCGGGGGCGAGGCGCAACTGATCGCGTTCGCCCGGGCGTTCCTGGCCGATCCGGGGCTCGTCGTGCTGGACGAGCCGTCGAGCAGGCTCGACCCGGCCACCGAACGCCGCATCGAGCACAGCGTCGGCCGCCTGCTCGACGGCAGGACCGGAGTGATCATCGCCCACCGGCTCTCCTCACTCTCCCGGGTGGACAAGATCGCCGTGCTCGACCAGGGGAAGGTCATCGAGTACGGACGTCGCGCCGATCTCGCCGCCGACCCCGGCAGCAGGTTCCGGCGGCTGCTGGACCTGGCGGGGGTGGGCCGGTGACTCCCGTGATGCTGGTGGCCAGGCGGCTGGCCACGTTCGATCTGCGGCGGTATCTGGTCGGTGCCGTGCTGTGGTTGCCGGTGCACGTCATCCCGCTGGCCGGGGGGCTGGTGCTGCAGCGGCTCTTCGACGGGATCAGCGGGTCCGCGGGGCTGACGCCGACGCTGTGGTTGTGCGCGGCGTTCGTGGGCGTGGAGATCGTGCGCGGCGTGATGATCGTCGTCGCGTGGACGTACGGGGTCTACTGGTGGACCGCGGCGGCGACACTGCTGCGGGCCAACGTGCTGCGCTCCGTCCTGACCGCCCGCGGACCGGCCGCCGCCCGGCTGCCGCACTCGCCGGGGGAGTCGGTCGCGCGGCTGCGGGACGACGTGGCCGACGCGGTGGACTTCACCGACGAGAGCGTCAGCCTGGCGGGCACGACGCTCTTCGCCGTCGCCGCGCTGGCCATCATGGCCGCCGTCGATCCGGCCGTCACGCTGGCGCTGGTGGTCCCCATGATCGCGGTCGGGGTGCTGAGCACGATGCTACGCCGGGTCATCGGGCGGCTGCACCGGCGGGCCAGGACGCTCGGCGCGGCGGTCACGGCGTACGTGGGCGAGCTGTTCGGCGGCGTACTCGCGATCAAGAGCGCCGGGGCCGAGGCGGCGGCGCTGGAGCGGCTGCGCGCGCACAACCGGCGGCGGCGCGCGGCCGCCGTCAAGGACCGGCTGGCGACCGACCTGCTCGACGCCGTGACGGGCACCACCGTCGAGCTCGGCATCGGGCTCGTGCTGCTGCTGGCCGCGCCCGCGATGCGCGGCGGCGACTTCACCGTGGGCGACCTCGCGCTGTTCACCAGCTACCTCGGCTGGCTCACCGCGCTGCCGCGCACGATCGGCGCCGTCCTCTACCGCCTGCCCCAGGCCGCGGTCGCGACCGAGCGGCTGACCCGGCTGATGGCGGCGCACGAGGACGCCGCCGCCCTGTCCGCGGGCACCGGCGTGCACCTGCGCGGCGGACCGCCGCCCGTACCGGCGCCGCCGCGCCGCGCCGACACCCTGCGGGTGCTGGAGGCACGCGGGCTGACCGTACGCCACGGCGGCGAGCGCGGCGTGCACGCCGTGGACCTGCGGGTCGAGCGCGGCTCGTTCACGGTGATCACCGGCGCGGTCGGGGCGGGCAAGACCACCCTGGTACGCGCCCTGCTCGGCCTGTTGCCACCGGACGCGGGGACGATCACCTGGAACGGCGTCCCGATCGACGACCCCGGCACGTTCCTCGTCCCCGGCCGGACCGCCTACGCCGGCCAGGTTCCCCGGCTGTTCTCCGAGACCCTGCGGGAGAACCTGCTCATGGGATGGCCCGCGAGCGACCACGAGCTCGGGCGGGCACTGGAGCTGGCGGTGTTCGAGGCGGACCTGGCCGCGATGCCCGGCGGGCTCGGCACCGTCGTCGGCCCGCGCGGCGTGCGCCTGTCCGGCGGGCAGGTGCAGCGGGCCACCGCCGCCCGCGCCCTGGTCCGCGCCCCCGACCTGCTGGTCGTGGACGACCTGTCGTCCGCGCTGGACGTGGAGACCGAGCGGCTGCTCTGGGACAGGATCGCCGCCGGCGGGCCGGAGACGGTGCTGGTCGTGTCGCACCGGCAGGCGGCGCTCGAGCGCGCCGACCAGATCGTGGTGCTCGACCGGGGCCGCGTCGCCGGCCGCGGGCGGCTGGGCGAGCTGCTGGAGAGCTGTCCGGAGATGCGGCGGTTGTGGAGCGCGGAGCTGGTCGCGGAGGCGGGGGAACGAGCAGGAGAGTAGATCGGGCACTATGGATGACGTGACGGAAAGCACGACGACGGCGCTGGCCGAGTTGGTCGGGCAGGGTGGTGTGGCGGTGCTCAGCGGGGCCGGGATCTCGACGGAGTCCGGGATCCCCGACTATCGAGGGCCGACCGGGCGGGCCCGGCGCGCGGAGCCGATGACCTACCAGAAGTTCGTCGGCAGCGCGGAGGCCCGGCAGCGCTACTGGGCGCGCAGCCACGTCGGCTGGCGGCAGATCGGCCAGGCCCGGCCCAACGCCGGGCACCGGGCGGTGGCCGAGCTGGAGCGGCGCGGGCTGCTCGCCGGGATCGTCACCCAGAACGTCGACGGCCTGCACCAGGCGGCCGGGGCGCGGCGGGTGATCGAGCTGCACGGCGGGCTGGACCGGGTCATGTGCCTGTCGTGCCGGGAGCGGACCCCGCGTGCCGAGCTGGAGCGGCGGCTGCGGGAGGCCAATCCGGACTTCGACGCCGAGGGTCTGCACGCCGGCGGGCGCATCAACCCCGACGGCGACGCCGTGCTCACCGACCGGCAGGTCGCCGGGTTCCGGGTGGTGGACTGCACCGGATGCGGCGGGCTGCTCAAGCCGGACGTGGTGTTCTTCGGCGAGAACGTGCCGCGCGACCGCGTCGACGAGTGCTTCGCGGTGGTCACGGGGGCGCGGGCGCTGCTCGTGCTCGGCTCGTCGCTGAAGGTCAAGTCGGGGCTGCGGTTCGTGACCAGGGCCGCGGCGCTCGGCCTGCCGATCGCCATCGTCAACCAGGGGCCCACCGGCGGCGACGAGGACGCCGTGCTCACCCTCGACGCCCCGCTCGGCGCGACGCTGACCGACCTCAGCGTCCGGCTGGCGTCGCGCTGAAACCGATGGTGGCCGACCTGAGCGTCCGGCCGGTGTCGCGCCGGGCGTGAGTTCCTGCCCGGTGAGGCCGCTGTCCGTGCGGGTGGCGGGGTCAGAAGATGGCCGGGGTCGGGGCGACGAGACAACGTCAACGGGGCGTTCCCGGTCATACGGCGCGGCCGGGGGCGGCACAATGGAGGGCATGCCTGCTCGTACGTGCCCGTGTGGACTGCCCGCCCCCTACCAGGACTGCTGTGGCAGGCTGCACCGGGGGGAGGCGGCACCGGCCACCGCCGAGCAGCTCATGCGGTCCAGGTTCAGCGCGTTCCGGGCGGGCGACGCCGCCTACCTGCTGCGCACCTGGCACCCCGGCACCCGGCCCGCCCACCTGGAGCTGGACAAGAAGGTCCGCTGGGTGCGGCTGGAGGTGCTGGAGACCACCGGCGGCAGCGTCGTGCACACCGAGGGCACCGTGCGCTTCCGCGCGCACTATGTAGGACGCGGGCAACCGGGGGAGATGGAGGAGAACAGCCGGTTCGTCCGGCTCGACGGGCGCTGGGTGTACGCCGGCCCCGACGCCGGGCGCGCGGCCTCGGAGTTCCCCGGGGGCGCGCGGGCCTCGTAGGGTCAGGGCTTGCGGGCGACGCCGCCGACGAAGGTCTGGTACGTGATGCCCGGGGCCGCGTGGTCGTCGGCGCCGGGCCGCCATTCGGGCAGCGGCACCAGGCCGGGCTCCAGGAGCTCGAGGCCGGCGAAGCAGGCGAGGATCTCCTCGCGGGTGCGCCAGCGGCCGGTGCCGAGGTGGTCGTTGAAGATCTTCTCGGCCGTGTACGCCTGCTCCGACACCTCCGGATGGGCCTCACCCGGGTTGTGGAAGTGCGAAACCGCCAGATAGCTCCCCGACGGCAGCCGCCGCACCATCCGGGCGGCGATCCCGGCCGGGTCATCCTCGTCCGCCAGATGGTGCAGGATGGCGAACATCAGCAGCCCCACCGGCCGGTCGAAGTCGATCAGCCGCCTGACCTCCGGATGGTTGATGATCGTGTCCGGCTCCCTGATGTCGGCCTCCACGACCGTGGTGCTGTCGTCCACCGCCAGCAGGGCACGGCCGTGGACGAGCACGATCGGGTCGTGGTCGACGTAGACGACCCGGGTGTCCCCGGCCGCGGACTGGGCGATCTCGTGCACGTTGCCCTGCGTGGGCAGCCCCGAGCCGATGTCCAGGAACTGGCGGATCCCGGCCTCGGCGGCGAGGTGGCGGACCACGCGGCCGAGGAACTCCCGGTTCGCCTGCGCCGCCTCCGGGGCGTCCGGCGCGACCTCCAGCGCCATGCGGGCCATCGTGCGGTCGGACTCGTAGTTGTCCTTGCCGCCGAGCATGTAGTCGTAGACGCGGGAGACGCTGGGCTTGGCGACGTCGATGCCCTGCGGGGCGCGTTCCTGCTCGTTGTCGATCACAGCGTCTCCTCGGGTGCGGTCGGCATGATCGTACTGCGGAAACGGTGAAATTTCGGGACTTCTGGGAATCGAGCCGTCAGGCGGATTCGCGGATGACCAGCTCGGTCGGCAGCACCACCGGGTCGACGTGCCCGGCGCCGTCGATGAGGGCCAGCAGCAGGCGGATGGTCTCCTGCGCGACCTCCGCCAGGGGCTGGCGGATCGTGGTCAGCGGCGGATGCGTCGAGACGGCCACCGACGAGTCGTCGAACCCGCCCACCGCCACGTCGTCCGGCACCCGCCGGCCCGTCAGCCGCAGCGTGGCCAGCGCGCCCGCCGCCATCAGGTCCGAGGCCACGAAGACGGCGTCGAGGTCCGGTGCCCGCTCCAGCAGCTCGGCCATCGCCCGCTCGCCGCTGGCCTGCGTCCAGTCGCCGTGCGCGATCAGCTTCCTGGACGCCTTGCGGCCGAGCACGTCGGCGAAGCCTTCGAGGCGCTGGATGCCGCCCGGTGTGTCCATCGGCCCGGTGATCATGGCGATCCGGCGGCGGCCCTGGCCGACCAGGTATTCGGCCATCTGCCGGGCGCCGAGGCGCTCGTCGGTGGCCGCGTACGGGATGATCGTCTCGCGGCCGATGACGGCGCCGCAGGAGACCGCGGGCGGGCCCGCGGCCAGGGCGTCGACCAGCGGGTCGCCCGCGTGGGTGGAGACCAGCAGCACGCCGTCGGCGTGGCCGCCGCGCACGTAGCGCACCACCCGCTCGCGGTCGCCCTCGTCGCCCGCCAGCATCATCACCAGCGACATGTCGCGCTCGGCCAGCCTGCGCACGGCGACCCGGGTGAGCGTGCTGTAGTTGGGGTCCTCGAAGAACTTGGCGTGCGGCTCGGACATCACCATCGCGACCGTCCCCGTGCGCTGCGTGACCAGGCTGCGGGCGGCCCGGTTGACCACGTAGCCGGTCTCCGAGATCGCCCGCTCGATCGCCGCCCGCGCCGCCGGGCTCACGTATTTGTCCCCGTTGAGCAGCCGGGACACCGTGCCGCGGGACACGCCCGCGGCGGCGGCGACGTCGTGGATCGTTGGGCGCTTCATTTCACGGTTCCGGAGGACAGGTCGGTCTTCCAGTATCGCTGCATCGTGAGGAAGAGCGCGATCAAGGGTACGAGCGACAGGAACGCCCCGTGAGGATGAGGTTGTAGAGCGTGGGCTGGTTGGCCCCGGCGGCCAGCAGCGTGTAGAGGCCGACTGTGAGCGGGAACTTGCCGTCGTCGCCGAGCATGATGAACGGCAGCAGGAAGTTGTTCCAGATGGCCACGAACTGGAACAGGAAGATCGTCACCAGCCCCGGCGTCATCATCGGCAGCGCCACCCGGGTCATCAGCCGCCCCTCGCTCGCCCCGTCGATCCGGCCCGCCTCCAGCAGGGAGTCGGGGATCGCCGCGGCGGCGTAGACGCGGGCCAGGTAGATGCCGTACGGGTGCAGGATCTGCGGCAGCAGGACGGCCCAGTAGCTGTCGGCCAGGCCGATCTTGGAGAACAGCAGGTACTGCGGGATCGCCAGCACCACGGCGGGCACCAGGATGCCGCCGATCAGCAGGTTGAAGATCAGGTTCCGGCCGGGGAAGCGGTATTTCGCCAGCGCGTACCCGGAGACGGCCGAGACCGCGGTGGACAGCAGCGCGCCGCCGCCCGCATAGAGAAGGGTGTCGCCCGCCCACAGCCAGTACACGCCGTCGCGGTAGGCGAACAGCGCGGCCACGTTGTCGAAGAAGCCGGTGCCGAAGGCGAGCGTGGAGGTGGTGAACAGCTCGCCGGGCGACTTGGTGGCCGCGATCAGCACCCAGCACACCGGGAACAGGCAGTAGAGCGCGCCGAGCAGCAGCAGCCCGGTCGGGGCCACCCCCCACGGCCGGCGTACGCGTGCGCCGTGCGCGGCCATCAGCCCTCCCCGAAGGCGCGGTCGCGGACCAGCCGCAGGAACCCGAACGACAGGACCAGCGAGATCGCCGCGATGACGATCGAGGTGGCGGCGGCCGAGTAGAGGTCGCCGGTGACGAACGCGTCGCGGTAGACCTTCATCAGCGGGCTCCAGGTGGAGCTGATGGTGTTGGTCAGCGGCCGCAGCGCGGTGGGCTCGGTGAACACCTGGATGGTCGCGATGATCGAGAGCACCGTGGTGAGGATGATCGCCGGGGTCAGCATCGGGATCTTGACGCGTACCGCGATCTGCGGCTCGGAGGCGCCGTCGAGGCGGGCGGCCTCGTACAGGTCGCGCGGGATGGCGCGCAGCGTGGTGTAGAGCACCAGCATGTTGAAGCCGGTCCCGCCCCACACCGCCACGTTCGCCATGGAGTACGTGACGGTGGTGGCGCCCAGGAAGTCGATGTCCAGCACGTCCTGGATCGGGCTGAGCGAGGGCAGGTAGAGGAAGCCCACAGCAGGGAGGCCGCCACCCCCGGCACCGCGTACGGCAGGAAGATCGCGATCGGCGAGAACCGGGCCAGCCGCACCCGCGCCGAGTCCAGCAGCAGCGCGAACAGCAGCGCCAGCCCCAGCATCACGACCAGCACCAGCGTGCCGTAGCCGAGCACGCGCAGCCAGCCGGCCCACAGCTCGCCGTCGGCCAGGGCGGCGGCGAAGTTGCCGAAACCGGCGGACACCTCCCTGCGCGCGCCGCGGCCGAGCCCTAGCCCGGAGACCTGGACGCGGCGCGTCGCCAGGTAGACGGTGTAGCCGATGGGCACCGCGAGGAACAGCGTGAACAGCACGATCGCGGGTGTCAGGAACAGGTACGGCCACGGTCCCCGCTCGACTCGGGGCTCGTGCCGCACGCCGGGACCGACTCGGAGCAGTGGCGCGAGGTGGTCCGGCTCGGGGCCGACCTGCGCGGGCTCGCCGGGGTGCGGGGGAGCCGGGTGCGGGCCGAGGTCGCGCTCGTGTGGGACTGGGAGTCGTACTGGGCGCTGGAGCTGGACTGGCGGCCGTCGGTGGATCTGGCGTTCCGGGAACGGGTGGACGCCTTCTACGAGGCGTTGTGGCGGGAGCACGTCACGGTGGACTTCGTCCACCCCTCCGCTGATGTCTCGGGGTATCGGGTGGTGGTGGCGCCCAGCTCGTACCTGCTGACCGAGGCGTCCGCCAAGAACCTCCACCGGTACGTGGAATCGGGCGGCAACCTGTTCGTGTCGTACTTCTCCGGCATCGTGGACGAACACGACACCATCCACCCCGGCGCCCACCCGGGGGCGCTGCGCGAGCTGCTGGGACTGTCGATCGAGGAGTTCCATCCGCTGCGCGAGCACGAGACCGTGACGCTGACCGGCGACGGAACCCTCGGCGCCCGGGTGTGGTCCGAGCGGGTCCGGCCCGCGGGCGCGGTCGCCGTGCGGGAGTTCGCGTCGGGACCCGACGCGGGCCACCCCGCCCTCACCCGCCACGACCTGGGCGCGGGCACCGCCTGGTACCTGGCCACGGCCCCCGTGACGGGCCTGCGGGACCTGCTGGCGCAGGTGCTCGACCACGCGGGCGTGTCCCGCCCGCGCGGCCTCCCCGACACCCTCGAACTGGTGCGCAGGGGCGGCCACGTCTTCCTGATCAACCACGGCGACGAGCCGGTGACGGTCGAGGGGGTGACCGGCGTGAGCGTCTTCGACGGCGTGCGGCACGACGGGCCGGTCACCGTCGCGCCCGGCGCGGTCACGGTCGTCGTGGACACCCCCCGACCCTAGGGAGCCCCCATGAAACGGATCCTGACCGCGCTTCTGTTACTCGTCACCGCCCTGGTCGTCGCCCATCCGGCGCGGGCCGCCGCGCAGCAGGCCGGGGGTCCCGCCCGCCTGCAGATCAGGGGCGCCGACATCTCCAGCCTGGCCAAGTCGGAGGCGCTGGGCGGCGTCTACCGCGACAGCGGCGGCCGCGCCGGCGACGCGCTGCGCATCATGTCCCAGGCCGGCCTCAACTACATCAGGCTCAAGGTCTGGGTGAACCCGGCCGACGGCTACAACACCAAGACGCAGGTGCTCGCGATCGCCAGGCGGGCCAAGGCGCTCGGCCTGCGGCTGCTGGTGGACTTCCACTACTCCGACACCTGGGCCGACCCGGCCGCGCTGCTCGGCGCCGGGTACGACGCGGTCAAGCGGGTGTCGAGCGCCACGAAGGTGGTGCTGCACCTGGCGAACGGCGGCGACAACGGCCTCTACCGGTGGTGGTTCGACAACGCCGCCGCCCAGGGGATCCGGTACGACGTGATCGGGCTGTCGTACTACCCGTTCTGGCACGGGACCCTGGAGGCGTTCCAGGCCAACCTCAACGACGTCGCCGCCCGGTACGGCAAGCCCGTGGCCGTGGTGGAGACCGCCTACCCGTTCACCGCCGCCGACGACGACAACTGGGCGAACATCATCGCCTCGGCCGAGCCGTACCCCGGCTACCGGGCCACCCCGCAGGGGCAGTCGGCGCTGCTGGCCAGGGTGGCCGACATCGTGCGCGCCGTGCCGAACGGGCGCGGACTGGGGCTGTTCACCTGGGAGGCCACCTGGACGGGCGTGCGCGGCAACGGCTGGGACCCGGCCGACCCGTCCTCCGGCAACGGGTGGGAGAACCAGGCGCTGTTCGACTACGGTGACCGGGCGCTGCCCGCGATGTCCGTACTCGGTCGCGGCTGAGTCATATCCGGGCGGGCGGCGGGGAGGCCACCAAGATCCAGTGGTGAGGTTGACATGATGGGCGTATGACGATCAGAGCCCTGCCGCCCGACGAGTTGCTGACCACCACGCGCAGCGTCCGCAAGCGACTCGACCTCACCCGTCCCGTCGACCCGGCGCTGGTGCGGGAGTGCCTGGAGGTGGCGCTCCAGGCACCCACCGGCGGCAACCGGCAGAACTGGCACTGGATCGTGGTGACCGACCCCGAGTTGCGCGAGGCGATCGGCGACTACTACCGGCGCTCGTTCCAGGTCTACTACGACTCCCGGAGCTCGGCCGGGGCGCTCTTCCAGGACGACGCGGCGCGGGCGGCGACGCAGCGGCGCGTCTCCGCGAGCGCCCGCTACCTGGGCGAGCACATGGGAGAGGCGCCGGTGCTGGTGATCGGCTGTATCGAGCTGCCCGGCGGCCGGCTGCCCGAGGGCAACCAGGCCGGGCTGTGGGGCTCGCTGCTGCCCGCCGCCTGGAGCTTCATGCTGGCCGCCCGGGCCAGGGGCCTCGGCACCGCGTGGACGACGTTGCACCTGGCGTACGAGAGCGAGATCGCCACGCTCCTCGGCATCCCGAGCGAGGTGCGGCAGGGCGTGCTCATCCCCACCGCCCACTACACCGGCGAGACCTTCAGCCCCGCGCCCCGGCAGCCGCTCGACGAGGTGCTCCACCTCGACCGGTGGTGAGCGGGCGCGGTGACCGCACAGTAAGAAGACCAATATGAAGGAGAAGTCCGTGATGTCCTTGCCCCTGCTGCCGACGTCCCTGGTCGGCAGCTACGCCCAGCCCGAGTGGCTGATCGACCGAGCCCGCCTGGCCGAGCGGTTCCCGCCGCGGGTGCGGGCCAGGGAACTGTGGCGGGTCCCGCCCGAGCTGCTCGCCCAGGCCCAGGACGACGCCACCGAGCTGGCGATCAGGGCGCAGGAACGCGCCGGGCTGGACATCATCACCGACGGCGAGATCCGGCGCGAGAGCTACTCCAACCACTTCGCCACCGCCCTGGACGGCCTCGACCTGGACCATCCCGGTACGGCGCTCGACCGCAGCGGCCACCCGAACCCGGTCCCGCGGATCGTCGGCCCGATCCGCCGCCCGCGCCCGGTCGAGGTCGGCGACCTCGGGTTCCTGCGCGAGCGCACCGATCACCCGGTCAAGATGACGGTGCCGGGGCCGTTCACGATGAGCCAGCAGGCGCAGAACGAGCACTACCCCGACGCCGAGGCGGCCGCGATGGACTACGCGGCGGCGGTCAACGCCGAGATCCGCGACCTGTTCGCCGCCGGGGCCGACATCGTGCAGATCGACGAGCCGTACATGCAGGCCAGGCCCGAGGCCGCGCGCGCGTACGGGCTGGCCGCGCTCAACGCCGCCCTCGACGGCGTCACCGGCACCACCGCGGTGCACATCTGCTTCGGCTACGCCGCGATCATCCACGAGCGGCCGGAGGCGTACTCGTTCCTGCCGGAGCTGGCCGGGTGCCCGGTCCAGCAGGTGTCGATCGAGACCGCGCAGTCCGGGCTGGACCTGGGCGTGCTGTCCGACCTCAAGGACAAGACGGTCATCCTTGGCGTGATCGACCTGTCCACGCCGGACGTGGAGCCGGTCGAGGTGGTGGCCGGGCGGGTGCGCAGGGCGTTCGACCGGGTGCCGCCCGAGCGGATCGTCATCGCCACCGACTGCGGGATGAAATATCTGCCGCGCGAGTCCGCCGAGGGCAAGATGCGGGCCATGGCAGGCGCCGCCCGGCTGTTGCGAGGCGAGCTCGGATCCGCCTCGTCCCAGCGCTAAGATCGCAAACCCGGCCCCCCGACACGAGGAGCGGACAGTGTCCGAGAGCACCCCCCACGGGATCGACACCACCAAGCCCAGTGTGTCCCGCGTCTACGACTACATGCTCGGTGGCAAGGACAACTACGAGGCCGACCGCCAGGTCGCGGCGATGGCGCTGCGGATCGCGCCGGACGCTCCCGAGGCGGCCCGGGCCAACCGGGAGTTCCTCGGCCGCACGGTCCGCCACCTGGCGGCCGAGGTGGGCATCCGGCAGTTCCTGGACGTGGGATCGGGCCTGCCCACGCAGGGCAACGTGCACGAGATCGCCCAGTCCGTCGCCCCCGGGGCGAAGGTCGTCTACGTCGACCACGATCCCGTCGTGCTCGTCCACGGCCGTGACCTGCTGGCCGCCGACCAGACCACCACGATCGTGGAGGCCGACGTCCGGGAGCCGGGCAAGATCCTGGACGATCCCAAGACGCGCGGCCTCATCGACTTCGACCGGCCGGTGGGGCTGCTGCTCTTCGCGATCCTGCACCACCTCGCCGACGCCGAGAACCCGGCCGGCGTGGTGGCCGACCTCCTCCGGCCGCTGGCGCCGGGCAGCCATGTGGTGATCTCGCACTTCCACAACCCGGGCGAGGCCCACCCGGAGGTGTCGGAGCAGGCGTACGCGGCCGAGAACATCTTCAACGACCACCTCGGCACCGGACGGTGGCGCACCCGCGAGGAGATCCTCGCCTTCTTCGACGGTCTGGAGCTCCTGGAGCCGGGCCTGGTGCCGCTGCCCGAATGGCGGCCCGGCGCCGGCGACCACGCGGCCCCGGGCATCACCTACCACACGTTCGTCGGCGGGGTCGCCCGCAAGCCGTGACGCCGGCTCAGGCCTCCGGCAGCTTGCCGGTGGCCACCACGTCGCGGTACCAGTGGGCGCTGTCCTTCCAGGTGCGCCGCATGGTCTCGCGGTCCACCCGGACGATGCCGAAGCGCTTGGCGTACCCGTGCGCCCACTCGAAGTTGTCCATCAGCGACCACACGAAATAGCCGCGCACGTCGGCGCCCGCCGCCATCGCCTCGGCCACGGCGCTCAGGTGGCGGCGCAGGTAGTCGACGCGCCGCTCGTCGCGGACGCCTCCGTCGGCGTCCGGGACGTCGGCGAACGCCGCGCCGTTCTCGGTGATCATGAGCGGGACGGCCGGGTGGTCGTGGCGCAGCCGCAGCAGCAGCTCGGTCAGGCCGGTCTCGTCGATGTTCCAGCCCATCTCGGTGTACGGGCCCGGCTGCCGGACGAACTCCACGTCCTGGCAGCCGATCCACGGCGAGGCGGTGCCGTCGGCGTGCCCGTCGGCGGTCTCCCGGGGAGAGACCCCGTCCCACTGGCGGACCAGCACCGGGTTGTAGTAGTTGACGCCCAGCACGTCCAGCGGCGCGCACGCGGCGGCCTCGTCGCCGTCGCGCACGAACGACCAGTCGGTCACGGCCGCGGTGTCGTCGATGAGGTCGCGCGGGTAGGCGCCCTCCAGCATGGGGCCGAGGAAGGCCCGGTTGGCCAGCGCGTCGGTGCGCCGCACCGCGTCGGCGTCCCGCTCGGACACGCCGCGCACGTGGTGCAGGTTGAGCGTGACCGACATGCCGGCCGTCGGGTCGACGACCGAGCGCAGCGCCCGCACGGCCAGGCCGTGCCCCAGGTTGAGGTGGTGCACGGCGGCCAGGGCGGCGGCGGGCTCGGTCCTGGCCGGGGCGTGCACGCCGGAGGCGTAACCGAGGTAGGCCGAGCACCACGGCTCGTTCAGGGTGGTCCAGGTGGCGACGCGGTCGCCGAGCGCCTCGCCCATGAGCAGGGCGTACTCGGCGAAGCGCGACGCGGTGTCGCGGTGCGGCCAGCCGCCCGCGTCCTCCAGCTCCTGCGGCAGGTCCCAGTGGTAGAGGGTGGCGACCGGCGCGATCCCCCTGGCCAGCAGGCCGTCCACGAGCCGGTGGTAGAAGTCCAGCCCACGCTCGTTCACCGGACCGCTCCCGCCGGGCTGCACCCGGGGCCAGGAGATCGAGAAGCGGTACGCGCCGACGCCGAGGCCGGCGAGGAGGTCGAGGTCCTCTTCCAGCCGGTGGTAGTGATCGCAGGCGACGTCACCCGTGTCGCCGTTCGCCACCAGTCCCGGGGTGTGGCAGAAGGTGTCCCAGATCGACGGGCCGCGGCCGTCCTCGGTGGCGGCGCCCTCGATCTGGTAGGCGGCGGTGGCGGTGCCCCACAGGAAAGTGTCGGGGAAGGTGGTCATGTCACTCCTTGGAGCCTGAGCGCGATCTCGAAGTCCGCCGGTCGATGCCGGTTCGCCGTGGTTCGCGCACGCCCGGCCACCTCACATAGGAGGACATATCCACCCCGGCCCCCGCCCATTGAAACGTTTCGCACAACCTAAAGTCCGTTTTGTCGCGATGTCAAGATCGTGGAACCCACCGCCGCATCCGGACCAGTGATCGCTACGTCATCACGTTGACGAGCCGGGCGGCGCGGTGGAGCGGCGCTGGATCAGCTCGATCGGCCCGGCCAGCACCTCGGCCACCGTGTCGTCCGGTTTGAGGCCGCCGAGCAGGGCCACGCCGCGCCGGCCCAGCTCGGCCAGCGGCATCCGCACCGTCGTGAGGGCCGGGAACAGGTAGCCGGCCAGGTCGAGGTCGTGCACGGCGACGATGGAGACGTCACGCGGGATCTGCCCGGCCTGGAGCGCGGCGAGCGGGTTGGTGGCCAGTGCCTCCCGGGATTAGGCGGCCAGCCCGGCGACCGCCTCGGGGTCGGCGACCTCGGCGGAGGCCCCGTCGTGGGCCGGGCCCACGCACACGATCGCCTTGAGGTTTTCGGCGCCGAAGACCGCGCCGAGGCCGTACCGGGCGGCGGGGTAGGCGTGGTCGGTGACCACGCTCGCGTAGCGGACGAGGCTCTCCCCGGCCGGGCCGATGGCCGCGACGTACGCGCCGCCGCCGTGGCGGGCGCGCAGCGCGTCCGTCGTGGCGGCGGTGCCCAGCCCGCGCAGGTCCTCGGCGTCGTGGCGGGTCACCTGGCCGTCCTCGACCAGCAGATAGGACAGCCGCCCGGCCCGCCCCACGACGGCCAGGGCCTTGGCGCCCGCGCCGCGGATCCCGGCCGCGAACGGCCCCAGCGCGTGCGACTCCCCGGCCACCCCCGTCAGCGGCGACTTGGCCAGGAACACCGCCTTGGCCAGCCCCGGCGCCGCCGTCCCGCCGAGCGTCCCGGCCGCCACGAAGAGCAGCGCCCGCGGATCGTACGGGTCCAGCCCGGCGGGAGTGCGCTCGGCCAGGAGCCGCAACCCCAGAATGGTCCCGCCGAAGTGCCCCTTCTCGGCGGACCGGTATTCACGCTCGACTTTTCCGCTGGTCAGGTCGACGATGATCGGCACGGTACATGGCCTCCAGGAGACGGAACACGAGGATCAGCGCACATGAACGTCAATTGACCGGCGTACGCGGTGCCGAACCCGACAGCACGTCGGCCACGTTGGCCACGGCCAGCCCGCACATGCGCTCCCGGGTGACGGTGCCCGCGCTGCCGATGTGCGGGGTCAGCACGGCGTTGTCCAGCTCCAGCAGCGCCGGGTTCACCTGGGGCTCGCCCTCGAACACGTCCAGCCCGGCCGCCGCGATCCGGCCCGCGCGCAGCGCCTCCACCAGCGCCCGCTCGTCCACGACGCCGCCGCGGGCGGTGTTGACCAGCACCGCCGTGGGCTTCATCAGGGCGAGCGCGCGGGCGTCGATGAGGTGGCGGGTGGCCGGGGTGAGCGGGCAGTGCAGGGTCACCACGTCGCTGCGCGTCAGCAGCGTGTCCAGGTCCACGATCTCGACCGGGTCGTCGCCGGTCGGCGTGGAGGAGGGCGTGGCCAGGATCTTCATGTCGAACGCCCGCGCGCGCCGGGCCACGGCCCGGCCGATCCGGCCGTACCCGACGACCCCCAGCGTCGCGCCCGCGCCGAGGTCGAGCCCGAGCATCATCCGCGGCCCCCACACCCAGGGGGTGCGCTGCCTGAGCAGCCGGTCGCCGTCGAGCACGCGGCGGGCGGCGGCCAGGATGAGCGCCATGGTCAGGTCGGCGGTCGCCCCGTCGAGCACGCCCGGCGTGTTCGTCACCCGGACGCCGCGCCCGGTGGCGGCCCGTACGTCGATGTTGTCGTATCCCACCGCGACGTTGGCCACGATCCTCAGCCCGGGCCCGGCCGCGTCCAGGAACTCGGCGTCGATGCGTTCGGTGATCGTGCAGATCACCGCTGTCGCGCCGGCGGCCCGCGCCAGCAGCACGTCTCTGTCCGGTGGCGCCTCGTCGCCGGTCGTGACCGGACCGAGCCGCGCCACCTCGGCCATCGCGGCATCCGTCAGCACCCGGGTCACGTAGATCATCGCCCACCACTCTCGCACAGCCGTTTCACGGCTCACAGACTAGGAGCACTCGCCCGGCCGGCATTCCCAGGTGCCCGTGTCCCGGCGCGACGACGGGTGAGGACCGGGCTCAGGCGTTGATCATGGACATGAACGGCGCCGGCTCCGCATATGTCGGGCACATTTCGCGACGATAGATTGCGACTTTTAATGCTTGTCAACATAAGTCAGTCGATGTTCGAAGTAAGGTAGTTCGCATGCCAAACGGATCGCACGGTCAGAACGCGGGGGCGGGAGCGCTGCTGGCGATCCTCAGGGACGGGCGGGCCCGCACCCGCGCAGAGCTCGCCGAGCTGACCGGGCTGTCCAGGTCCACCGTGTCGCAGCGGCTGGACGGGCTGATCGCCCAGCACTGGGTGGTGGCGGGCGAGGGCTCCATCTCGTCCGGCGGCCGGCCGGCCGCGGTGTTCGCGTTCAACGAGGGCGCGCGGGTGGTGCTGGCCGCCGACCTCGGCGCCACCCACGCCCGCCTGGCCGTGGTGGACCTCGGCCTGACCGTGCTCGCGGAGCGGGCCATGGAGCTGCCCGTCGACCGCGGGCCCGAGCGAACGCTGGAACGCGTGGTGACCGCGTTCCGGGAACTGCTGGCCGCGGACGGGCCCGACCCGGCCCACGTGTGCGGGGTCGGCGTCGGCCTGCCGGGACCGGTGGAGCACGCCTCCGGCCGGCCGGTGAACCCGCCGCTCATGCCCGGCTGGGACGGTTTCCCGGTGCCCGAGTGGCTCGGCGAGCGGCTCGCCGTCCCGCCGGCCGGCCCGGAGGCGGGCCCGGAGGCGGGCCCGGAGGTGGCCCGTGTGCCGGTGGACCGGGTGCTGGTGGACAACGACGTGAACATGATGGCGCTCGGCGAGCACTGGGCCGCCGGGCCCGCCGTGGACCACCTGATCTTCATCAAGATGGGCACCGGGATCGGCTGCGGCATCATCACCGGCGGCCGGTTGCACCGGGGCGCGCAGGGGGCGGCGGGCGACGTCGGCCACGTCCGGGTGCCCGCGTCGGACGCGCCGTGCCGGTGTGGCAACTCCGGCTGCCTGGAGGCGGTGGCCGGTGGGGCGTCCATGGCGGCGGTGCTGCGCGAGGCCGGGATCGAGGCGCGGGGCGGCCGTGACGTGGTGGCGCTGATGCGGGCGGGCGACCTGCGCGCCACCCGGCTTGTCCGGCAGGCGGGGCGTGAAGTCGGTACGGTGATGGCCTCGATCGTGAACTTCTTCAACCCGTCGGTCATCGTGATCGGTGGCGACATCGCCGAGGCCGGTGAACAGGTGCTGGCCGGAGTCCGGGAGACGATCTACAGCCGGTCGCTGCCGCTGGCCACCCAGCACCTCGCCATCCGGGCGAGCGAGCTGCGCGACCGCGCGGGCGTCGTCGGCGCCGCCCTCATGGTGGTCGAGGACGTCCTCGCCCCGGACGCCATCGACCGGGCCGTCACGTGAGGCCCGGCCGCCAGGTCTCCGGCGAATGAGCACCATTGACGGCCCGCCGCCGGATCCCCGGCGAACGACCCAGGGCTGAACGCCTGTGGAGACCGGGTGAGACGACGAGGCCCCGGCCCTTTGCGGACGAAACCCCCGGAGAAAACCCGCCCCCGTCGTGTCGTGCCGGGAGAGCCGCACACAGGCGGCCGCCACAGGTAGGTTGACCCTCCATGGAGGCACGCCGTAAGCACCCACGACGCCCGTCCCTCGGCCGCGCCGTCATCGCGCTGGCGACCGCGGCCCTCATCGGAGGATCGGCCTGCGGCGTCCCGACCGCGGCGGACGGCGTCAGGCGCCCTTCCCCCACCCCGCCGGCCACCGCACCGGCCACCGCACCGGCCACCGCACCGGCCACCCCGGAGCCGGCCACCACGATCCCGGACCCCGACGAGGCGATCCCCGAGAGCCCGGCCAAGCTCGCCGCCACCCTGGCCAAGACCAACGCCGCCCTCAACGCCGCCATCGACGCCTGGTCCAAGCAGGGCCCGCCACCGGAGGACGTCGAGCTGCTGGCTCTGTACCAGCAGCGCGTCTACCGCTACGCGGCCGGCCACCCCAAGGTCGCCTCCCGCGCCTTCGCCCGCCTCCCGGCCGCGCTGGCCGCCCAGGCCAGGGACAACACGGCCGCCATCCGGGGACTGCTCTCGCTGGCCCGCCCGATCAAGCCCTCGGCCACGTTCAGGGTGCAGGAGCCCCGGCCCGCCGCCGAGCTCCTCGGCCACTTCAAGAAGGCCGAACGCCGGTTCGGGGTCGAGTGGGAGGTGCTGGCGGCGGTGATGTTCGCGGAGACGAAGTTCGGCAGGGTCAAGTCGCCCAGCTATGTCGGCGCGCAGGGGCCGATGCAGTTCATGCCCGCGACCTGGAAGGCGTACGGGATGGGCGGCGACGTCCACGACCTGCGCGACGCCGTCATGGGAGCGGCCAACTACCTGCGCGCCAGCGGCGCCCCCCGCGACTATCGGCGCGCACTGTACGCCTACAACCCCTCGCAGGCGTACGTGGACGCCATCACCAAGCACGCCCGCCAGATGAAGCGGGACCCGCGCAACTACTACGCGTACCACAACTGGCAGGTCTTCGTCCTGACCACGGAGGGTGAGCGCCGTCTGACCGGCCTGTGAACCCGGCCGGGCTCACTCGCCGATGAGCGCGGGCGGACGGCGGTGACTCACAATCAAGGGTTTGTGGACGCTCGGTCAACAACCAGGCGCGGCCTGTTGGGCAGTCTGGGAGTCGACAACCACGTAAGCACCGGGGTGGCCACCCGTGGGGCTCGTGTTCCGTTCGTTGACTCATCGAAGGGACATCACCAGTGCTCAAGCTCTCCACCCGCCTGGCGGCGATCGCCGCGGCCGCGGTGACCACGACCGGTTTGCTCGCCACCACGAACCCCGCCCAGGCCGTGGCCGTTCCGATGCTGTCCTTGTCGTGCAACACCAGCGCGGGTTACTCCTCGGCCTACATCTACTACTCCAACGGCGGCCGGACGATCACCCAGATCGACTACTACATCTTCAACGAGAACGGCAGGCGCACGGAGAACAACCTCACCATCGGAGACTCGGGGACGGCGCCCGCCACGAAGACGGCCACCGCCAACGCCATCTCGAATGACGGCGTGCGCACGCTGCGCACGGCGAACTACTCGCGCGGCGTGGGCTGGATCCGGATGGAGACCATCTTCGACGTGCCCGACGCGGGCGACCCGAGGTGCGAGACGTCGGCCAAGCTCTAAGACACGGGAGCCGAACGGGTCGCCCGCCATCCGGCGGGCGACCCGCCGCCACTCGGGGCTAGGCGAGCGCCCGCGCGGCGTGGATCAGCGGGACGTGGCTGAAGGCCTGCGGGAAGTTGCCGACCAGCCGGGCGTAGCGGGGGTCGTACTCCTCCGCCAGCAGTCCCACGTCGTTACGCAGGTCCAGCAGCCGCTCGAACAGCTCCCTGGCCCCGTCCTTGCGCCCCTGCATCGCCATGACCTCGACCAGCCAGAAACTGCAGGCCAGGAACGCCCCCTCGGCGCCGGGCAGGCCGTCCACCTCGTTGTCAGCCGCCACCGGGTAACGCAGGACGAACCCGTCGGACATGAGCTCCTTCTCGATCGCCGCCACCGTGCCCACCACCCGGGGGTCGTCGGCGGGCAGGAAACCCAGCATGGGGATCAGCAGCAGCGCCGAGTCCAGCTCCGACGACCCGTACGACTGGGTGAAGGTGTTGCGCTGCGGGTCGTATCCCTTGTCGCAGATCTCCGCGTGGATGGCGTCCCGCAGCGTCCGCCACCGGTCCACCGGACCGGTGCGCCCGAACCGCTCGACGTATTTGACGGCCCGGTCGAGCGCCGCCCAGCACATCACCTTGGAGTGCACGAAGTGCCGCCGCGGCCCGCGGACCTCCCACAGGCCCTCGTCGGGCTCGTCCCAGTGCTCCTCCACGTAGTCCAGGAGCTGGCGCTGGATGGACCAGGCCCGGTCGTCCGGGGCCAGCCCCCGGGAGCGGGCGACGAACAGGCAGTTCATCACCTCGCCGTACACGTCGAGCTGGAGCTGTTTCACCGCCTCGTTCCCGATGCGCACCGGCCGCGAGTCCTCGTATCCGTCGAGCCAGTCCAGGCGCAGCTCGGGCAGGCGGCGCTCGCCCGCGACGCCGTACATGATCTGCAGGTCCTGCGGCCGGCCGGCGATGGCCCGCAGCAGCCACGCGCGCCAGTCCGCCGCCTCCTCCAGGTAGCCGGAGGTGATCAGCGCATCGAGCGTCATGGTCGCGTCCCGCAGCCAGCAGAAGCGGTAGTCCCAGTTGCGCACCCCGCCCAGGTCCTCCGGCAGGGACGTGGTGGGCGCCGCCACGATGCCGCCGGTCGGGGCGTAGGTCAGGCCCTTCAGCGTGATCAGCGACCGGACCACGGCCTCCCGGTACGGTCCCGAGTATGTGCAGCGGCTCACCCAGTCCGCCCACATGGCCTCGGTCTCGTCGAGCTGGGTGTCGCAGTCGATCTGGGGCGGCATCGGCTCGTGCGAGGGATGCCAGGTGAACACGAACGCCAGCCGGTCACCCTCGTGGACGGTGAACGCCGCCCGGTGGGCGTAGTCGCCGCCCTTCAGCGGCACGGGGGAGTGCAGCCACACCGAGTCGGGCCCGCCGATCGCCTGCAGGTGCCCGTTGTCCCGGCGCACCCACGGCACGATCCTGCCGTAGTCGAAGCGCACCCGGAGCTGGGTGGACATCTCCACCGACCCGGACACGCCCTCGACGATCCGCACGACGTCGGGGTTGTGGTCACGCGGCGGCATGAAGTCGATCACCCGGACGGTCCCGGTGGGGGTGTCCCACTCGCTCTCCAGGATCAGCGTGTCGGGCCGGTAGCGGCGCCTGGTGGCCGGCCGGCGGCCGCGGGGGCCCAGCCACCAGTGTCCGTTGCGCTCGCTGCCCAGCAGCGCGGCGAAACACGCCGGCGAGTCGAACCTGGGCAGGCACAACCAGTCGATCGAACCGTCCCTGGCCACGAGCGCGGCCGACTGCATGTCCCCGATCAGCGCGTAATCCTCGATCCGCATGCCTAGACGCTACTCGGAGAGAAGGTGATCCCGCGGCCGGGTTCGATCATGTCGCGTCATGACCGGCCCGGCCGCGAGGATCACGTCAGGGGGAACCAGCGGGTGAGCACCTGCGTCATCGGCCCGATGGCCAGCGCGAACACCAGCGTTCCCAGGCCCACGGTGCCGCCCAGCAGCCATCCGGCGGCCAGCACGCAGGCTTCGACGAGAAAGCGTCCCCGCCGGACGGAGAACCCGAGCCGCATCAGTCCCGTCATGAGGCCGTCCCGCGGTCCCGGTCCCATCCGGGCCCCGATGTAGAGCACGGTGGCCAGGGCGATCGACGTGACCCCGAGCGCCAGGTACGACGCCTGGAGCGGCAGCGGCCCCGGAGCGGGCAGCAGGTGGATCGCGGCGTCGGCGAAGAGCCCCACGAACACCACGTTGCTGACGGTCCCCAGTCCCGGTTTCTGCTTGAGCGGGATCCACAGGAGCATCACCAGCGCGCCCGCGACGATGATCACGGTCCCGATGGACAGCCCGGTCCGGACGGCCACGCCCTGGTGGAACACGTCCCAGGGGCTGTTGCCCAGCCCGGACTCCACCTGAAGCCCGATGCCGAGCCCGTACAGGGCCAGCCCACCATAGAGACGCAGGAGACGGGCGGGGAGGGAGCCCAGCCGCGGGACGGTTGCTTCGCTCATAGTGGCCCCAGATTGGCGGGCTTGGCCTTGCCAAAACAGTGCCAATCAAGAAAAGTGGCCTTATGAGGCATATGTCGGCCACGCAGTTGGCCCGGCTCGTCGACCTGGATCCCGGCGCCCGCCCGTACTACCGGGCCCTCGCCGAGGCCGTACGGACACTGATCATGGACGGCCAGATCCCGGTCCGCGTGCGCCTGCCCGCCGAACGCCACCTCGCCGGCACCCTCGCCGTCAGCCGCACCACCGTCACGGCCGCCTACGACCTGCTGCGCGAGCGCGGCTACCTGGAGAGCAGGCAGGGCTCCGGGAGCTGGACCGCCCTGCCCGACCCCGCCATGGCCGCGGACAACCCGTGGCTCAGCACCGGCGGCGACGGCCTCATCCAGCTCCAGATCGCCGCCCCGCCCGCGCCCGCGCTCCTGCGCGACGCCATGACGGAGGCGGTCGACGACCTGCCCAGGTACGCGATGGGCAACGGCTACGACCCCATGGGCCTGCCGGTCCTGCGCGAGCGCATCGCCGCCTACCACACCGCCCGGGGGCTGGCCACCAGGCCGGAGCAGATCGTCGTCACCACCGGCTCCCAGCACGCCCTCCAGCTCGTCGCCGGGCTGCTCGTCGGCGCGGGCGACCCGGTGCTGGTGGAGTCGCCGACGTATCCGCACGCCATCGACGTGATGCGCCGGCGCGGCGCCCGCATCGTCCCGGCCGGCATCTCGTACGCGGGCTGGCAGCCGGACCTGCTGGCCGGCTCCATGCGCCAGTCCGGCGCCCGGCTGGCCTACCTCATGCCCGACTTCCAGAACCCCACCGGCGCCCTCATGGACGACGCCACCCGGGCCGCCGTGATGGGCGCGGCCCGGCGCGCGGACACGATGGTGCTGGTGGACGAGACCTGGACGGAGCTCGCGCTGGACGAGGTGCCGCGGACCTCGCCGATGGGGGCCTTCGACACCGACAACCGGGTGATCGGCGTCGGCTCGGCCTCCAAGCTGTGGTGGGGCGGGCTGCGCATCGGGTGGATCCGCGCGACGGCCGCGCTGGCCCGCCGGCTGGCCACGTTCCGCTCGTCGGTGGACATCGCGAGCCCGGTGCTGGAGCAGCTCGTGGTGGCGCGGCTGTTCGACCGGCTGGCCGAGACGCGGGCCGAGCGCCGCCGCACACTGCGCGCCTCCCGCGACGCGCTGGTCTCGGGCCTGCGCGCGCACCTGCCCGAGTGGACGTTCGCCGTCCCGCGCGGCGGCGGCACCCTGTGGGTACGCCTGGACGGCGGCGGCGCCACCCCCTTCGCCGAGGCCGCGCTCACCCACGGCGTGCGCCTCGCGCCCGGCCCCTGGTTCGGTCTGGAGGGCACCCTCGAAAGCTACCTGCGCCTGCCCTACACGCAGCCGCCCCAGGTGCTGGCGGACGTGGTCATCCGCCTGCGCGCGGCCCGCGACCACGGCCCCGCCGGCATCCCGCGCACCCCGGACCCGCTGATCGCGATGGTGTGAGCCGCCTCTTCGCCCGCGCCCCTGGCCGGTTCGCCCACGCCCCTGGCTGCGCGGAGCCGCCTATTCCTCCACGCCCCTGGCCAGCGGCGCCCGCCACCGGCGCCGCATGGCCGCGATCCGCAGCGCGAACGCCAGCACCGCCGCCGCCAGCGTCGCCGGCCATCCGTGCTCCCCGTGCCAGGCCAGCCCGGCCATCACGGCCGAGCCCAGCATCGCGGGCACGGCGTAGAGCTGCCGGTCGTACAGCAGCGTCGGGATCTCCCCGGCCAGCACGTCCCGCAGCATGCCCCCGCCGATGCCCGTGACGACACCCAGCAGGGCGGCGTGCAGCGGGCTCAGGCCGTACTCGGCGGCCTTCTCCGTGCCCACCGCGCAGAACAGGCCGAGCCCCGCCGCGTCCAGCACGAGGATGGCCGGCATCACCCGGGCCACGTGCGGATGCCAGAAGAACACGATCATCGTCGCGGCCACCGGCACCACCACGTAGCCGACACTCTGGAAGGCGGCCGGCCGCACGTTCAGGATCAGGTCCCGCACGACGCCCCCGCCCAGGGCGGTCATCTCGGCCAGCACCAGCATCCCGACCACGTCGAGCCGCTTGCGCACGCCCATGAGCGCCCCCGACAGCGCGAAGACGAAGATGCCGACCAGATCGAGAAGCTGAGACACGTTCGAAATGTCTACCTCATCCTGAGCCGGTCGCGCGCGTCGCGAAGCTGCGGGTGAACGGGTGACCACCCGGCGTGGCGGACATGGCTCTGTGGTGACCGGGACTTGAAGCCTTCGTGAGGGTGTGGTGCGATGCATCCCACTCGCGCAAGTGAATACTGACTGGAGGCGGGTCCATGACCGAAGTCCTCGATGTCCGTGCCGAGATCGAGCAGCAGATCGCCGGCCGCACCGTATGTGAGCAGCTCAGAGACGTAGCCGAAGAGCACCCGGACGCCCCCGCCTACTCCGACCCCGAAGACGGCGGCTGGCGCACCCTCACTTACGCGCAGGCGCGGCGGCGCGTGCTGGAGATCGCCGCCGCGTTCGCCGCGCTCGGGCTCGAACCGGGCGACTCCGTGGCCCTCATGATGGTCAACCGGAGCGAGCACGTACTGGCCGACCTGGGCGCCGTGCACGCGGGAGGGGTCGGTTGCACGGTCTACTCGACGTTCGCCGCCGACCAGATCGCGTTCGTGGTCTCCGACGTGAACGCCAAGTACGCGGTCCTCGGCGGCCCCGCCGACGTGGCCCGCTGGCAGCCGGTGCTCGACCGGCTGGACGGCCTGCGCAAGATCATTGTGTTGGACGGCGCCCCCGCCGGCGACCGGTTCATGACCTGGGCGGACTTCCTGGAGCTGGGCCGGGAACGGCTGGCCGCCGACCCGGCCCCGGTCGAGGCCCGCTGGCGCGCCGTCACCCCCGGCGACATGGTCACCGTCCTGTACACCTCGGGCACCACCGGCACCCCCAAGGGCGTCCCGCTCAGCCACGCGAACGTCCTCTACGAGGTCGCCTCCACCGACCGCATCACCGGGCTGCCCGCGCTGGGCACGCAGATCTCCTACCTCACCTACGCGCACATCGCCGAGCGCGTGCTCAGCCTGTACCTGCCGCTGGTCAAGGCCTCCCACGTCCACTTCTGCACCGACCTGGCCAACCTGGGCACCACGCTGGGACAGGTCAAGCCGATGATGTTCTTCGGGGTGCCGCGGGTGTGGGAGAAGATGATGGCCCGCCTGCTGGCCCTGCTCGCCACCCAGCCGGAGGAGCAGCAGGCCGCCGTGCGCGAGGCGATGCGGGCCGGGGCCGCCTACATCGAGGCGAGCCAATACGGCGGCACCGTCACCCCCGAGATCCGGGCCGCCTACGACCAGGCCGACGCGTCCCTGCTGTCGGTCATCCGCGGCCTGATCGGCTTCGACCGCGCCAGGTGGACCGCCACCGGCGCCGCGCCGCTGCCCGCCGAGGTGCAGCACTTCTACGCCGGGCTGGGGCTCAAGGTCATCGACGTGTACGGCATGACGGAGACCACCGGCGCCTTCACCGGCAACGGCCCCACCTGCTACCGCCTGGGCACCGTCGGCAGGGCCGAGCCCGGCGTCGAGGTCCGCATCGCGGAGGACGGCGAGATCCTCACCCGCAGCCCGCTCAACACCCGCGGCTACCTCAACCGTCCCGAGGCCACCGCCGAGCTCCTCGACGCGGACGGCTGGCTGCACACCGGCGACATCGGCTCGGTCGACGAGGACGGCTTCTACCGGGTGGTGGACCGCAAGAAGGAGCTGATCATCACCGCGGGCGGCGAGAACATCTCCCCGGCCGAGATCGAGAACCACCTCAAGGAACACGTTCTCATCGGCCAGGCGCTCGCCTACGGCGACCGGCGGCCGCACCCGGTGGCCGTGCTGACGCTGGACGGCGAGGTGGCGCCCGGCTGGGCGCGGGCGCGCGGCATCA
This sequence comes from Nonomuraea sp. B12E4, assembly GCF_039871825.1. Classification (NCBI taxonomy): domain Bacteria; kingdom Bacillati; phylum Actinomycetota; class Actinomycetes; order Streptosporangiales; family Streptosporangiaceae; genus Nonomuraea; species Nonomuraea sp. B12E4. The sequence continues at coordinate 172,060 of NZ_JBDPME010000007.1, forward strand.
CGTTCGGCTCGCTGGCCGAGCTGGCCGAGCACCCCGCGATCCGCAAGGAGGTGGAGAACGCGGTCCGGGCCGCCAACGCCAAACTGGCCCGGGTGCAGCAGGTCAAGAAATGGGTTCTCTTAGGTACCGAGTGGACCGCGGAAACCGGCGAACTCACCCCCAGCCTCAAACTCAAGAGACGCGTCATCCACGCCAAGTACGGCGACGCCATCGAGGCCCTCTACACCGGCCCCCGCTGATCCACCGGGCCCCGCGCCGGGCGGCCCTGAGGCGGGGGCGCGCCGCGCCGAGCGGCCGCTCCCCGGCTTTGCCATTCGTGGTGTGTGTTGTGGTCCTGGCCATTACCGGATGGTTCCTACCGTCTCGATCATGACCAGAAGCCTTCTTCTCGTCTCGCTCGCGGCGGGGCCGCTCCCGGCGTCCGTACCCCCCACCGCGACCGAGCCAGTCATCCGTGCGATCACCGTACGCCCGGCGACCCCCGTGGTGGGGGCGCACGACTCCGTCCGGCTGGTGATCGATGTGATCGCCAAGGGCGCGCGCGGCCGGGACGGCGTCACCGTCACGGTGGAGCCCGGCCGCCCGCCCGGTCCTCTCCTGTCGGACAAGCCGCCGCTCACGGACGCCCCGGCCACGCCCCCGCCCCCGCCCCCGCCGGCCCCGGCCCCGGCCCCGGCCCCGGCCCCGGACATCAGGCCGGACTCGCCATGGCGGCCGGTCGGCGGCCGGCCGGCCGGGCAGGCCGGACCGGTGCCCTTCCTCGACCCGCAACCCGACCCGGTCAAGGTCGGCGCCCCGGCCCTGGCCCCTGCCCTGGCCCCGGCCCTGGTCAAGGCCGAGGTCCCGGCCCCGGGAGCGCAGGCGCCGGAGCCCGCCCGGACCGACCTCAGGGAGGGCGTCCACGCGGAGAGCCGAGCGGCCGCCGCGCCGCCGCTCCTCGTCCGGCGCCAGGGAACGGTCCCGCCGGCGAGCCCGGCCACGGGCTGGGAGACCTGGCGTTTCCTCCCGGACAAGAAGCTGAACCGGTTCTACCCGACGGGCACCTGGACGATCGCGGCCACCGCAAAGGGCCGGGACGGGACGTCGGTCACCGAATATGCGTCGTTCCAGTTCAAACGCGCGACGAAACTCTCGTCGGTGCGGGTGCAAAAGAGCCCGGACCCGGCCGCCGGCGTACGCGTGCACGGCGCCCTGACGAGAGTCGACCCGCGCGGCCTCACCGATTTCGGGCCTTTCGCCAAGCAGTCGCTGGAGATCCTCTGGCGCCCGGACGCCGACTCGGCCTGGGAGAAGGTCGGTGACGCGAGGACCGACGGCGCCGGGGCGTTCGTCAGCACGATCCCCGGCCCGGCGGACGGCCTCTGGCGCGCCCGCTACCGAGGAACCGAACACTACGCGCCGGACAGCTCAAAATCACTACAAATCGCTACATAATGTCATAAATAGGTATAAGCGAAATGCATTGAGCGACACCGCCGTCGCTGCTGTTGCGAAATCGTGATCAATTCTGTCGCAACTTTTCCTTACCCTTACGCGTCATTGCCGGTGACGTGCCCCGACTCGGGGGCTTTTAGACGGGGAAAGGAAATTTGTTGTGAAGATGCGACGCCTAGCCGCCGGAGTGGCAGCCGCCGCCCTGGGCGCCACGGTGCTGGCCACCGCGGCCTCGCCCGCGCTCGCGGACTCCGGCCGGGGCCACACGACGCTGCAGTTCGACGCGGGCCCCGAGCCCGTGTGGCGCGGCAGGGCCATCACCCTCAGCGGCAAGCTGTCCGTGGAGTGTGACAAGGACTACATCAGCGGCATCGTCTCGGTGCACAAGGCCGACCACTGCAAGCGCTCGGAGCGCTGGCACCGGCTGGGCTGGAAGCGGATCGTGATCCTCTTCCAGCCGCGCGGCCACGGCAAGTGGGAGTACGTCGACACGATCACGACCAGCAGCCGGGGCTACTTCGCGGCGAAGGTGCCCGCTCGCACGTCGGGTACGTGGCGCGCGGTCTTCGAGGGCTCCGGCCCGCTGTCGCCGTCGCAGGCCACCGACTGGGTCAAGGTCCTCGGCCGCCACTGACGCGACACCCGAACGCCCGGCCACCCAGGCCGGGCGTTCGGCATGTCCGGCCGGTTCCCCTTGTCAGTACGACACGGCGACCTGCACCCGATGCCACTGCGGCCGTTCGGCCTCCTCGACCAGCGCCACCGCCAGGTCCGCGTACGAGAACACCGGGTCCGCCGGGCCCCGCTCCGGCACCCGCCCGTCGCCGAACCGGTAGCGCCCCGTCCTGGCGGCCTCCGCGTCGAGGATCACCGGCGGCGGCGCCAGCACCACCCAGTCCAGCCCGGACTCCGCGAGCACCGCCAGCTCCACGGCGTGCCCCAGCGAGAACGCGCGCGCCTCGGCCGGGAAGCCCGGCGTGTCGATCAGCCGCACCCCGTAGCCACAACCGCGCCGACGGCCTGCCGGGGAATCGATCTAGGATAAATGTGTTGTGGCTAGATGGGCGGTTTTGAGTGCCGGACGAAGGCCGCCGTAGTCTGGCCCTCGGGCCAAGCGAACAGGAGGTGACGCCATGTTGCGAGACTCGTTCGGACGGGTGGCGACGGATCTGCGGGTGTCCCTCACGGACAAGTGCAACCTGCGCTGCACATACTGCATGCCTCCCGAGGGTCTCGACTGGCTGCCGAACGCCCAGCTCCTCACCAGCGACGAGATCATCCGCCTGGTCACGATCGGCGTCGAGCGCCTCGGCATCACGGAGGTGCGCTACACCGGCGGCGAGCCGCTGCTGCGGCGCGAGCTGGTCGACATCGTCGCCCGCACCGCCGCCCTCACCCCGAGGCCCCAGCTCTCGCTGACCACCAACGGCATCGGGCTGGCCCGTCTGGCCCAGCCGCTCGCGGAGGCCGGGCTGGACCGGGTCAACGTCTCGCTCGACACCCTCGACCCCGCCACGTTCAAGCGGCTCGCCCACCGCGACCGGCACGCCGACGTGATCGCCGGGCTGGCCGCCGCCGACGCCGCGGGCCTGCGCCCGGTCAAGGTGAACGCCGTGCTGATGCGCGGGATCAATGACCACGAGGCGGTGCCGCTGCTGCGGTGGTGCCTCGACGAAGGCTACGAGCTGCGGTTCATCGAGCAGATGCCGCTCGACGCCCAGCACGGCTGGACCCGCGCGGACATGGTCACCGCCGACGAGATCCTCGACCTGCTGTCCGGCTCATTCGGCCTCGCGGCCGACGACCTGGAGGAGCGGGGGAGCGCGCCCGCCGAGCGGTTCCTGGTGGACGGCGGCCCGTCCAGGGTGGGCGTGATCGGCTCGGTGACGCGCCCGTTCTGCGGCGCCTGCGACCGGGTCCGCCTCACCGCAGACGGCCAGGTGCGCAACTGCCTGTTCGCCACCGAGGAGTCCGACCTGAAGTCCGCGATGCGCGCGGGCGCGTCGGACGAGGAGCTGGCCGCGCGCTGGATCGCGGCCGTGGCGCGCAAGCGCGCCGGGCACGGCATCGACGACCCGGCCTTCCTCCAGCCCTCCAGGCCCATGTCCGCCATCGGCGGCTGAGCCGCGCGGGGGCGGGCCGGGCAGGCCGTGGCCGGGCTGCGACACAATGGACCACGACCTGGAGGAGGCTCATATGCACGTGCTCAACGAATGGACCGCCCTGGCCTGCAAGGAGCTGGGCATCGACCCTGCGACCGTGGACCGCGACAAGATCCTCGACCTGACCAAGGAGGTGGCCCACGGCGTCGCCAGGCCGGCCGCGCCGCTGACCGCCTACCTGCTCGGGCTCGCCCAGGGCTCGGGGAGCGCGCCCGAGGACGCCGTGGCCAGACTGACCACATTGGCGAAGAACTGGGGACAGGCGACTACGGAGACGCTGACCGACCGCTGACACTCGAACGAACTCTTGAAGTCAAGCTCCCGCCCGCCTGAAGATTTCCTGTGAATAACGAGGCGGGAGGGAGTGTAAACGATTTCGGGAAAGCGGTCCTATCCGATGTCCGGCCCAAGCGCGCTCTTGATCGTCGCGGGTTGAGGGTTCGCCGGGAAAGGGCGACGCCGGGTGGTTACGGGGGCAAACCACCCGGCGTCGCTTCATCGGCGTTCCGACGGGGGCCCGGAACGCCGGCACCAGCACTCCGACGGGGGACCGGAGCGCTTGGCTAAAGCGTACACCTACAACCCATGGGATGCGTCAAGACTTAGTCACGACCCGATCTCGCGTCGATGCAGCGGTATCTCGGTTTGGTTAGCCTCAGGCGACTGAAAGGTAGGAGGCGGGGCAGGCTTGCCCCTCTCATTGGCCCCGATTACGGCTATGTATGGCAAAAAGACCGCAGCCCCGATGAACAGCAGCCGGTACGGCCACGGCAACGGCACCACCACCGCCAGGATCAGGCAGATCGTCCGGATGCCCATCTTGATGAGGTAGCTGACCTCGCGCTTGCGGATGTCGTCCGACAGCGACGGCCCCGCGTCCGTGACCTGGTGGACAGCCTGCTTCTTACGCCACCCCTTCATACCTCCACGGTAGACCTCGGATGGGCGGCCCGCGACGGGGCCCCTGGGCGACGGCGGCGGTCATGCGATCATGGCCTTCTAGTAAGGAGGATGTAGAGATGACGGATCGTACGTATCGGGTCACCGAAATCGTCGGGACCTCGGCGGAGAGTGTCGACCAGGCCATCCGCAACGGGGTCAAGCGGGCCTCGCAGACCCTGCGTCACCTCGACTGGTTCGAGGTGACGGAGATCCGCGGATACATCGACGCGGGCGAGGTCGCGCACTTCCAGGTCGGCATGAAGGTGGGCTTCCGTCTCGAGGACGCGTGATCCACCGGTGACACGGCGGGCGCCGGAAGGCACACTACGACCATGCGGACCCCTGCGGTGGCGGTGTTGTCGGCCCTGGCGCTGGCCTCGGCGGCGGCGTGCGCGCCTGAGAGCGCCCCTGAGGCGCCGGTGCCGCTGAGCCGCTCCGCGCCGCCGGCGCCCCCCTCCGCGGCCGTCCAGGAGGTTCTCAGCCAGACGCGGGACCAGATCACCCGGACGGCGGCGAGCCTGCGCCAGGTGGACGATCTGCCGCTGTACGAGATGACCTACCACGGCGGCTACCAGGCCGAGGCCCCGCTCACCGAGGCCGAGCTGGCCAGGCGCGGCGAGGGCTGGGCGTGCTCGCTGTTCCACCGTCCCGGCGAGTTCGGCAGGAACTTCGACTGGGACCCCAACCCCGCCATGATCGTCCACAACAGCCCGCGGGACGGCTACGCCTCGGTCTCCGTGGCCGATGTCTCCTACCTGTTCCCGCCGGGCGCCCGGCCGGACCTGGACGCCCCGCAGGACCGGCGGCGGCTGGCGCACGCGGTGCTGACCCCGTTCGACGGCCTGAACGAGAAGGGGCTCGCCGTCGGCCTGGCCCAGGCGCCCGACGCGCGGTTACCCGAGCCGACCCCCGGCCGCGTCACCGTGAGCGGCGTGCGGATCATCAGGCTGATGCTCGACCGGGCCGCCACCGTGCCCGAGGCGATCGCCCTGATGCGCCGCTACGACCTCGACTTCACCGGCGGCCCCCAACTGCACTACCTGATCGCCGACCGGGCGGGCAGGTCCGCGGTCGTCGAGTACGGCCAGGGCCGCATGAACGTCATCGACGACCGCTACCTCACCAACATCACGATGACCGGGGCCGGCCGGGCCGCCAAGCTGGCCGACGCCCGCTACCGCAGGCTCGCCGAAGGCGCCGGCACCGAGGCCCTGGAACTGCTCAGGAGGGTCGCCCAGGTGCACACCCGGTGGTCGATCGTCTACGACCAGGACGACCTCACCGCCCGGATCGTCACGGCGCGGAAATGGGACCGCGTGCACGACGTACGCCTCTCGGCGGCGGACGGGAGCGGCTAGGTTGGCGGGTGTGAGCGACGAGTTCCGCATTCTGCTGGTCTGCACGGCGAACATCTGCCGCTCAGCGATGGCGGAGGTGATCACCCGGGCGATGCTCCGCTCCTCACCTATGCCCATGGTGGCGGCGAGCGCCGGGGTGTCCGCGCTGGTCGGCCACGCGATGGCACCGCACGCGGTCACGACCCTGGACCGGCTGGGGCTCGACGGCAGGGCGCACCGGGCCAGGATGCTGGACCTCGACCTGGTCAGGTCGGCCGACCTGCTGCTGACGATGGAGGCCCGGCACCGGGACGTGGCCGTGGGCCTCGATCCGGCGGCCGAGCGCAGGACGTTCACGCTGCCCGAGTTCGCCGCGCTCGCGGCGGCCGAGGGACACCGCAGGCACCGCTCGGACACGGCCGAGCGGGCGCGGGCGATCGTGCTGTCGGCCGCCGGGCGCCGCCGCCCGCGCCGGGTGCCGGAGGTCCGCGACCCGTACGGCGGGCCGCCGGCGGGCTACGACGTGTGCGCGAAGGAACTCGGCGAGGCCCTCAGCCACGCCCTCGGCGCCCTCCTCGGCCCTCACCCGACCCCTCGCGAACCCTGACGGCCGCCCCCGCTCCCGCGCGGACCCCGACGGCCGCCCCCGCCCCCGCGCTCGGGGGCGGGCACGCCCGTGGCGCGCTCAGCTCGCCTGGCTCACCGTCGACATGTTGAAGTCCGGCACCCGCACCGCCGGCATGATCGTGCGCTGGAAGTAGTCGTTCCACTCCCGGGGCAGCGTGCGCCCGCTCGCCCCCACCTCGGTCATCCGCCCGAGCAGGTCCACCGGGCTCTCGTTGAACCGGAAGTTGTTCACCTCGCCGACCACCTCGCCGTTCTCGACCAGATAGACCCCGTCCCTGGTCAGCCCGGTCAACAGCAGCGTCTGCGGATCGACCTCCCTGATGTACCACAGGCAGGTGACGAGCAGGCCGCGCCGAGTGGAGGCGACCATCTCCTCCAGCGACCGCCCGCCGGCCGGACCCGTCATGATCAGGTTGTCGATCCCCGGTGTCGCCGCCAGCCCGCTCAGCTCCGCCGAGTAACGCGTCTGCAGCAGCGCCGCCAGCCGCCCGTCCTTGATCCAGTCGGTCGGCCCGAGCGCCAGCCCGTTGTCGAAGACCGAGCTCTCCCTGCTGGAGGCGTGCGCCGTCACGAACGGCGCGCACGTGATCCCGGCCGCGCCAGGATCGCTGGACAGCGACACGGGCAACGTGGCGAGCCGCTCGCCCACCCGCGTCCCCCCGCCCGGCCTGGCGAACACCGAACGCCCGTCGAGCGCGTCCCTGGCCCCCGCCGACCAGAACAGGTAGATCATCAGGTCGGCCACCGCGCTCGGCGGCAGCAGCGTCTCGTAGCGCCCCGCGGGCAGGTCCACCCGGGTCTTGGCCCATTCCAGGCGCCGCGCCAGCGCGGAGCCGAGCGCGGTCACGTCCACGTCCGTGAAGTTTTCCGTGGACACGCCCGTCCACGCCGAGCGCTTCAGGTCGGAGGACTTGGCGTTGAGCTCCAGCCGCCCGGTGGGCTGGTCGTGCCGCAGCCGCAGGCCCGTGGACGTGCCGAGGAACGTCGAGGTCAGCGAGTGCTCGGCGAACCCGTACAGCTTCCCGCCGCCGGACTCCGCCGCCGCGAACGCCTCGCCGAGCGCGGGCGCGAACCCCTCGAACACTCCGATGTCGGTCGGCCGCACCTCCTCGTCCCAGTGCGGCGAGGCCGGCCCGCCCTCGACGAGCGCCCGGGCGTCCTCGGCGGGCTGCGCCGCGCGCGCCGCCGCGTCGGCCGCCGCCACCACGTCGGCGAGCTGCTCGTCGCGTACGGCCGCCCGGGACACCACCCCGACGCCCTGCCCCGCGATCGAGATCACGGTCAGCCGGGCGGACCGGGCGACGCCGTTGGTGGTCAGCGTGTTGCCCGCGAACCGCAGGTTGGCCGTGGACCCCTCGTCCACCAGCACCACGCAACCGTCGTTCGCGGACAGCTCCAGCGCCCTCTCCACCATCTCCTGCGGAGAGGTCTGGACGCCGGACCCGCCTCCGGAGAATCCGCGCTCGCTGAGCTCGCTCACTTCCCACCCTCCTGCACGGTGTTGAGGATCCGCACGCCTCTGAACAGCGCCGCCGGGCAGCCGTGGCTCACCGGCGCGACCTGCCCCGGCTGGCCCTTGCCGCAGTTGAAGGCGCCGCCGAGCACGTAGGTGTCCGGCCCGCCGACGGCCTCCATCGACTGCCAGAAATCCGTCGTCGTCGCCTGGTAGGCGAAGTCCCTGACCTGCCCGGCCAGCTTCCCGTTCAGGATCCGGTACGCCCGCTGCCCGGTGAACTGGAAGTTGTAGCGCTGCATGTCGATCGACCAGCTCTTGTCGCCGACGATGTAGAGGCCGCGCTCGACCCCCGAGATCAGCTCGTCGGTCGACGGCCCGCCGGGCGCCGCGGCCAGCGACACGTTGGCCATGCGCTGGATCGGCATGTGCCCCGGCGAGTCGGCGAACGCGCACCCGTTGGACCGCCCGAACCCCTTCATCAGCGCCATCCGCCGGTCGAGCTGGTAGCCCACCAGGACGCCGTCCCTGATGATGTCGAAGCTCTGCCCCTGCACGCCCTCGTCGTCGAACCCGACCGTGGCCAGGCCGTGCGTGACCGTCCTGTCACCGGTCACGTTCATCACCGGCGAGCCGTAGACCAGCTCGTTGAGCTGGTCGAACGTGGCGAAACTGGTGCCCGCGTAGGCCGCCTCGTAGCCGAGGGCCCGGTCCAGCTCGGTGGCGTGGCCGATGGACTCGTGGATCGTCAGCCACAGGTTGGACGGGTCGACCACCAGGTCGTAGTCGCCCGCCTCGACCGAGGGCGCCGCCAGCTTCTCCGCCAGCAGCTCGGGCAGCCTGGCCAGCTCGGCCGGCCAGTCCCAGCCGGTGCCCGTCAGGTATTCGTAGCCGCGGCCGACCGGCGGCGCGATGGTCGACATGTCGTCGAAGCCGTTGCCGGCCGCCTTCATCGCGTTGAGCCTGGGGTGGATCCGCACCCGCTGCTGCGTGGTGACCGTGCCGGCGGTGTCGGCGTAGAACTTCTGCTCCTTGACCTGCAGCAGCCGCGCGGAGACGTGGTCGGCGCCCTTCAGCAGCCCGGCCGACCACTCCGCCAGCAGGCTCACCTTGTCGGCCGAGGGCACGTCGAACGGGTCCACGTCGTAGGCCGACACCCACACGGCCTCGGCGTGCACCGGCTCGCGGGCCAGCTCGATGGGCTCCCGGTTGACGGGCGCGCTCACCTCCGCCACGCGTACCGCCTGCTCGGCCACGGTCGCGGCGGCCTCGGCCGTCAGGTGGATGCCCGCGGCGAAGCCCCACGTGCCTCCCTTGACGACGCGGACCGCATAGCCCAGGTCGTCGGCGTCCATGGCGCCTTCGAGCCGGGCGTCATAGAGACTGAGCGTTTCCGCTCGCACACGTTCCAGCCGGAAGTCGGCGTGCTCGGCGCCGAGGTCGCGGGCGCGCTGCAGGGCGGAGTCCGCGAGCCGCCGCAGCGGCAGTTCCAGGAAGTCGGGATCGATCTGGCGCATGTCCACGATCCTAACCCTGTGATCTTGTGCCTCCCGGACAAGCGGATACCCGCCGGTAGGAGATAGCGTCAGGTTCCATGGCACGTTCAGTACTCGTCACCGGGGGCAACCGGGGCATCGGCCTCGCCATCGCCCGTGAACTCTCCGCGAACGGCGACGCCGTCGCCGTCACCTACCGATCGGGGGAGCCGCCCGAGGGCCTGTTCGGCGTGCGCTGTGACGTCACCAGCATGGCCGACGTCGAGGCCGCCTTCGACAAGGTCGAGGCCGAGCAGGGCCCGGTCGAGGTGCTGGTCTCCAACGCCGGCATCACCAAGGACACGCTGCTGGCGATGATGAAGGAAGACACCTTCACCGACGTGATCGACGCCAACCTGACCGGCGCCTACCGCGTCGCCAAGCGGGCGATCAGGCCGATGATGAAGCTCAAGCGCGGCCGGATCGTCCTCATCTCCTCCGTGATCGGCCTGTCCGGCCAGGCGGGACAGGCCAACTACGCCGCCTCCAAGGCCGGTCTGGTCGGCTTCGCCCGCTCGCTGGCGCGCGAATACGGCTCGCGCAACATCACGGTGAACGTGGTCTCGCCCGGCTTCGTCGCCACCGACATGACGGCGGAGCTCGACCACGACGCGATCGTCTCCAACATCCCTCTCGGGCGGCAGGCCACGCCCGAAGAGGTGGCACGCGTCGTCCGTTTCGTGGCGAGCGACGACGCCTCCTACATCACCGGGGCCGTGATCCCGGTCGACGGCGGACTCGGAATGGGGCACTGACGGTGGGAATTCTCGAAGGCAAGCGGATCCTGGTCACGGGCGTGCTGACGGACGCCTCGATCGCGTTCTCGGTGGCCAAACTGGCCCAGGAGGAGGGCGCCACGGTCGTGCTCACCGGCTTCGGCCGCCTGAGCCTGGTGGAGCGCATCGCCAAGCGCCTGCCCACCCCGGCGCCCGTCCTGGAGCTCGACGTGCAGAACACCGAGCACCTCGACACCCTGGCCGCCCGGGTGGGCGAGCACGTGGACGGCCTCGACGGCGTGGTCCACTCGATCGCCTTCGCGCCGCAGACGGCCTTGGGCGGCAACTTCCTCAACACCTCGTGGGAGGACGTCGCCACCGCCTTCCAGGTCTCGACCTACTCCTTCAAGTCCCTGGCGGTCGCCTGCCTCCCGCTGATGAAGGAGGGCGGCTCGGTGGTCGGCATCGACTTCGACGCCACCAAGGCCTGGCCCGTCTACGACTGGATGGGCGTGGCCAAGGCGGGCCTGGAGTCCTGCAACCGCTACCTGGCCCGCGACCTGGGCCCGCACGACATCCGGGTCAACCTGGTGGCGGCCGGTCCGCTGCGTACGATGGCGGCCAAGTCGATCCCGGGCTTCAAGGACTTCGAGGACAGCTGGCCGGACAAGGCCCCCCTGGGCTGGGATTTGTCGGACACGACCCCGGCCGCCAAGGCCTGCGTCGCCCTGATGTCCGACTGGTTCCCCGCCACGACGGGCGAGATCGTCCACGTGGACGGCGGCTTCCACGCCATCGGCTGACCCCTTCCCGCACCCGGCCGGTGCGCAAACGGGGGCTCACGACCCCTGGGGGCAGGGTGGGCCCGGCAGGGCCTCCCTGGGCCGACCCGGATGGGTCCCGTGGCCGGGATTCGGCGGGACGCGGCGCCCGCAGCCCGGACCAGGCGGTGGTCCGGGCCGGGCGTGGCGCGGGTCAGGAGGCCAGGCGGTGGCGGCCGTTGCCGGCGCGGGCCGGTTCGAAGGGGATCGATTCCGCCGGCTCCGCCTGGTGGCGCCGCTGCTGCACGATCCGGGTGGCCAGCACCGCCGAGCCCAGCAGGGCGATCGTCAGCGCCGTCCCCAGCACGTCAGAGGCGGGCGGGCTCGGCCGGACCACCCGCCGGTCCTGCATCGGCACCGTCAGCTCGTGCGCGAACGGATTGGGCCACAGCAGATCCACCCGAGGCTCATCCGCCGAGGCCGTCTCCTTCTCCCGTACCGGCTGCCTGGTCTCGATGAGCTGCGGCCGGCTCTCCGGCCGCGCCGGCGTCCGGGTGGCGGAAGGCGGCGACGGCTCGACGCGCCCCTCGCGCGGCGGCCGCCGCGAGTGCCCGGCCGAGGGGGTGGGGGAGAGCGTGTCGGTCGCCGCCGGCTCCCGCCCGTCGCAGGCCAGCACCGCCGGCAGGCACACATCCCTGAGCGTCTCGGGCACCAGCCCGTCGGCGCCGGTCGTCGGCCTGGGCGAGGGATCGGCCTGCTGTGTGGGGGAGTCCTTGTCCGTCGGCACGGCCTCGCCGACCCGCCCCAGCACCTCGTCAGTGGTCTTGTCCACGCCCTTGGTCACCGGATCGGTCGTCCCGCCGGTGAGGTTGTCCACCGTCCCCGTGACCGCGTTCACGACGTCACACAGGGCGTTGGTCACCCCCGAGAGCAGTCCTCCGTCGCGCGTGCAGTCCTGCGCGGCCGCCGACGCGGCCGGAGCCGCCACCGGGACAGCCGCCAGCGCCACCGCGAGAACTCCAGCCGAGATCGCGGTCCTGCTCCCCATCCGTCCCCTCCTGCGTCGCTTCCGGGGGAAATCTTTATGGACATCGCACGTCAGACGCAGGCGTTTGCCAGGTAAAGTTGCGATTCGGTATCGAGTAGTGATACGCGAGAGTCTCTCCTCTTCCTGGTCAGTCGAGCGACGACACGTCATCGAGGGCCTCTCGGATCTCTATGGGCAGCACGACGTCCTCGGCCGGGAGGGCTCCGGTGAGCTGCGCGTGCGTACGGGCTCCGACGATGGCCGAGGCCACCCCCGGCTGGTCGCGCACCCACGACAGGGCCACGGCCAGGGGGGAGACGCCGAGCCCGTCGGCGGCGGTCATGACGGACTCGACGACGCTGCGGCTGCGCTCGTCGAGGTAGGGCCGGACGAAGTCGGCGAAGTGCGGGGTGGCGGCGCGTGAGTCGGAGGGGATGCCGGTGCGATATTTGCCGGTCAGCACCCCCCGGCCCAGCGGCGACCAGGCCAGCACGCCGACACCCAGGTGGTCGGCGGCGGGCAGCAGCTCGCGTTCGGGCTCGCGGGCCAGCAGCGAGTATTCGACCTGGGCCGAGGTGATCGGGATGCGGCCGGGGATCATCCTCTGGGTGACCGCGGCGGCCGCGAGCTGCCAGCCCGCGTAGTCGCAGACGCCCGCGTAGACGGCCCGGCCGGAGGAGACGATGGCGTCCAGCGCGGCCAGGGTCTCTTCCAGGGGCACCTCGGCATCGTACGTGTGCAGCTGCCACAGGTCGACGTAGTCGAGCCCGAGCCGGTTGAGCGAGTCGTCCACCGCGGCGATCAGATGGCGCCTGGAGGCGTCGCGCGGCCTGCGGCCGTTGGGCGTCACCACGGCCTTGGTGGAGATCACCAGCTCCGAGCGCGGCACGGAGTCGCGCAGCAACCGGCCCAGGAGCCGCTCGGAGTCGCCGCCGGTGTAGACGTCGGCCGTGTCGACGAGGTTTCCACCCGCGTCGAGGAACGTGCGGAGCTGGGCCGCCGCCTCGTCCCCGTCGGTGTCACGCCCCCAGGTCATCGTGCCGAGCCCCAGTCTGGACACCGACAGTCCGCTGTGGCCGACATAGCGCTGCTCCATGATCCCGCCAGGTTACCGTTCAGGTGGATGAAACGTTGTGATCGACGCCTGCGACACTAAGTGGGTGACCACGTTGCTTCTGGCCCGGCACGGGCTGACGGATCTCACCGGGCCGGTGCTGGCCGGCCGCACGCCGGGGGTGCATCTGAGCCAGGCGGGCCGGGCGCAGGCCGCCGCGCTCGCCGGGCGCGTCGCGGGCGTCAGGCTCGACGCCATTGTCTCCAGCCCGCTCGAACGTTGCCGGGAAACCGCCGAGGCGGTCGCCGCGGACCGCGACACGCGGGTGGAGATCGACGAGGGCTTCATCGAGTGCGGCTACGGGACGTGGACCGGACGGCCGTTGAAGGAGCTCGCCCAGGAGCCGTTGTGGCAGGTCGTACAGGCCCACCCGAGCGCCGCGACCTTTCCGGAAGGGGAGTCGCTGGCCGAGATGCAGCACCGGGCCGTCGCGGCGGTCCGGGGGTGGAATCAGCGTCTGGGGGAGAAGGCTGTCTACCTGGTTTGCAGCCACGGCGACGTCATCAAGGCGATCGTCGCGGACGCTCTGGGCCTCCACCTCGATCACTTTCAACGGATAACAGCTGATCCGGCGGCTCTCACCGTCATTCGCTATGCCCCCTTGCGTCCCTTTGTTCTCAGGGTTAACGACATGGGGGAATTGCGGCTTCCCGAGGATTCGGAGGAGAAAGACGGGGGAGAAAACATCACCGGGAGCGATGCCGCCGTCGGCGGCGGACCCGGAACCACGTAAGGTCAGGCTATGCCGGTCTTCGACTACGACCCACCAGAGAGGTTCGTCGCCGGTGCCTTGGGGCAGCCAGGCGCACGGGTCTTTTTTCTGCAGGCCAGGGCCGAGGGCAGACTGACCACGGTGGCGCTGGAGAAGCTGCAGGTCGCCGCACTCGCGGGCAGGCTCGACGAGCTGCTCGACGAGGTGTTGCGGCTGAGCGGGGGGACCGCGGGCGTGCCCGCGATGGCCCCCGCCGACCTGAACGACGAGGCACCTCTCGACGCGCCTGTCGCGGAGGAGTTTCGCGTCGGCACCATGGCGCTGGCCTGGGACGCGGAGAAATCGCAGGTGGTGATAGAGGCACAGGAGGTCGTCGACGAGGACGACCTCGAGAGCCCCGACCCCGCGGTGCTGCGGGTGCGCATCAGCGCGGGCGCGGCGCGTGCCTTCACCCAGCGGGCCCTCCAGATCGTCGCGGCGGGCCGCCCGCCGTGTCCCCTCTGCGGACAGCCGCTCGACGCCACCGGGCACGTCTGTGTCCGTCTCAACGGCTACCGCGGAGGTGAGGCGGCTTCATGACCGCTCCGGAGAGCGAACCGGCCATCAAGCCAGCCCACCCGTCGGCCCCCACGGACGAGGACGCCCTCACACTCCTGCGTGACGGCCGCCTGGAGGTGGCGGGGCGCCTCGTCGAGGCCACCAACATGACGCTCTACTGCTCGGTCAAACTGGGCTCCCGCTCGGTCGCCTGCGTCTACAAGCCGGTACGCGGCGAGCGGCCGCTGTGGGACTTCCCCGACGGCACCCTCGCCGCCCGCGAGGTGGCCGCGTTCGAGGTGTCCCAGGCGACCGGCTGGCGCATCGTGCCCCCCACGGTCTACCGCGAGGGCCCCTTCGGGCCCGGCATGTGCCAGCTCTGGATCGACACCGAACGCGAGATCGACCTCATGCGGCTGGTCAGGAGCCGCAACCCGGTCGTACGCCGGATGGCCGTGTTCGACGCGGTGGTCAACAACGCCGACCGCAAGGGCGGGCACCTGCTGCCGCTGCCCACGGGCCACGTCTTCGGGGTCGACCACGGTGTCTGCTTCTCCGTCGAGAACAAACTGCGCACCGTGCTCTGGCAGTGGCGCGGCAAGCCGCTGTCCCGCGAGGCGGTGGCGGTGCTGGCCAAGCTGGAGCGCGACCTTGAGTCGGGCGCGCTCGGGCGCAGGCTGCGCGAGCTGCTGTCGCCGGCCGAGGTGGAGGCCACCTGGCAACGGGTCAGGAAGCTGCTGGACACCGGCGTGCACCCGTACCCGTCGGAGGGCTGGCCCGCCATCCCCTGGCCCCCCATCTGACCCGCCCGATCCCGTCCCACCCCGCCTCGTCGGCGCCGCCCCGTCGGCGCCGGCCCTCCGTCCGGCCGTCAGGCGGACCCGCTGCCTCCTGAGGGGCATCCGCTGTCGGCTGGCTCCAACGCTTTTATTACTCTTTGCCCATGTGCACGCTGATCGTGAGAACCGGGCGGCCGTTGACGCTCATGGGCGTCAGGGACGAGTTCGCCGACCGTCCGTGGGAGGGGCCGGGGGAGCACTGGCCGGAATACCCGGGCGTGATCGGCGGGCGTGACCTCAAGGCGGGCGGCACCTGGCTGGCCGTCAACCCGGCGGCCTCGCGCGCCGCCGCGCTGCTCAACGGCCACGGTGCGGCCGCCGCGGAGGTGAGCAGGGTCTCGCGTGGCGACCTGGCGCTGCGGGCGGCGTACACGGGGGAGCTGCCCTCGGCCGACCTGACCCGCTATGACCCGTTCCATCTGGTGGTCGCCGACCCGGCGCGGGTCCGCATGCTGAGCTGGGACGGCAGGCGGACGGCTGTCTCCGAGTTGCCCGAGGGCACCAGCATGGTGGTCAACTCGGGACTGGACCCGGCGAGCGAGCGGGTGATCGCCTACTTGCCCAGGTTCGAGGCCGAGCCCTGGAAGGAGCTGATCACGGTGGAGCCGTCGTCCGAACCGGGCGCCCTCATCGTCCGGCACGACCTGCCCGACGGCCGCGTCTTCGCCTCCCTGGCGGTGATGGAGGTGACGCTCGCGCCCGACGGTGTGACGTACGACTTCACCGACCTGACCGCTGATCAGGATAGATAGGCTCAAGGACATGAGATCGTGGTCTGCCCCGAACATCCCGAAGCTCCCCGGTGAGAGCGTTCCACTGCGGCTCTACGACACCTCCGCCAAGCAGGTGAGGCAGACCGACCCCGGCCCGACCGCCAGGATGTACGTCTGCGGCATCACCCCCTACGACGCCACCCACCTCGGCCACGCCAACACCTACCTCGCCTTCGACCTCGTCGGCCGGATCTGGCGTGACGCGGGCCACGAGGTCCACTACACACAGAACACCACCGACGTGGACGACCCCCTGCTGGAGCGGGCGGCCCAGACGGGCGTCGACTGGCGGCACCTGGCCGAGCGGGAGATCGAGCTCTATCGCAGGGACATGGAGGCGCTGCGGATCGTGCCGCCGCGTGACTACGTCGGCGTCACCGAGGTCGTCGACCGGGTCGCGGATCTGATCTCCAAGCTCACCGCCAAGGGCGTCACCTACGACCTCGACGGCGACGTCTACTTCAGCGTGGCCGACGCCCCCAAGTTCGGCCAGGTGTCCGGTTACGACGAGGCCGAGATGCCGGCCCTGTTCGCCGAGCGCGGCGGCGACCCGGAGCGGCCGGACAAGCGGCACCCGCTCGACTGGCTGCTGTGGCGGGCCGAGCGGCCCGGCGAGCCCGTCTGGGACACCCCGCTGGGCCGGGGCCGTCCCGGGTGGCACATCGAGTGCACCGCCATCGCCCTGGACCACCTGGGCGCCGGCTACGACCTCGCCGGGGGCGGCTCCGACCTGGTCTTCCCGCACCACGAGTGCGGTGCCTCGGAGGGGCACGCCGCCACCGGCGAGTGGCCGTTCGCCAAGTTCTACGTGCACGCGGGCATGGTGGCGCTCGACGGCGAGAAGATGTCGAAGTCCAAGGGCAACCTGGTCTTCGTCTCCAAGCTGCGCCAGGAGCACGACCCGATGGCCATCAGGCTCGTCCTGCTGGCCCACCACTACCGCGCGGACTGGGAATACGTGCCGGCGCTGATCGAGGCCGCCGAGCGCAGGCTGGAGCGGTGGCGCTCGGCCGTCGCGCTGCCCTCGGGGCCGCGCGCCGAGGACCTGCTGGCCGAGGTGCGCGAGCGCCTGGCCGACGACCTCGACGCGCCGGGCGCGCTGGCCGCCGTGGACGCCTGGGCCGAGCGGGCCCTGTCCGAGGGCGGCCCCGACCCGTCCGCCCCCACCCTGGTCAAGGATCTGGCCGACGCCCTGCTCGGCATCGCCCTCTGACCCACCCACCGAGACCCACCTTCAGGCCCCGCGCACCTCGTGGCGCGGGGCTTTGTCATCCCCAGGACGAACCGCTCGCGGATGGACATCGCCGATGCCGGTCGCTATGCTGATTGTCAGCTTTACTGATGATTTTAACGACTGATGGATGGGTCCCATGATTCTGATCACCGGCGGGCTGGGCTTCATCGGCACGCACACCACCCGCGCCCTGCTCGACCTGGGCGAGTCCTGCGTGCTCGTCCAGCGCAGGTCCGCCGCGACGCCCGCCCACCTCCCGGCCGGCCGCGTCTTCGCCGAGCAGGCCGACCTCGCCGACCTGAAGGCGCTCCTGGACATCGGCCGCCGCCACGAGATCACCGGCATCGTCCACCTCGCCGGATCCATGCCCTGGCCGCCCGGCGCGCACGAGCCGCTCGACGGTGCGCGCAGGGCGCTGGAGACGCTGTTCAACGTGTTCGAGGCCGCCCGGGAATGGCAGGTGGGCCGGGTCGGCGTGGCCAGCACGATCGGCGTGTACGGCGGCGTCACCGCCGGCGGCCCGCTGCCCGAGGACGTGCCGCTGCCGATGACGGCCGGCCACCCGATCCCGGCCTTCAAGAAGATCGGCGAGCTGATCACCGACCACCTGGCCGGCACCATGGGCCTCGACGTGGTCAACTACCGCATCGGCGCCATCTGGGGCCCGCTCGGCCACACCCCGTCGCCGTTCTTCGCCGCGCCCCAGCTCGTGCACGCGGCGGCCCGTGGCACCGCCCCCGACCTGTCCACGGGGTTCGCGGGCGGCCGCGCGGGCGACGGGATCGACCTGTGCTACGCCAAGGACTGCGGGCGGGCCATCGCGCTGCTGCAACTGGCCGGCCGGCTGCGGCACCGCACGTACAACGTGGCCTCGGGGCGGGCCACGACCAACGGCGAGGTCGCCGCGGCGATCCGGAGGGTCGTCCCGGACGCCCGGGTGGACCTGCCGGAGGGCCGCGACGCCCCGCTCACCTGTCTCGACATCAGCCGGCTGCGCGCGGACACCGGCTATGAGCCCGCCTACGACACCGAGCGGGCCACCGCCGACTACCTCGCCTGGCTGCGCGCGGGCAACCCGCTCTGAAACCCCCTCAGACCCGCAGCTTTTCGAGGCCGTCGGCCGTGGCGAGTTCGGCGGCGAACCACTCGATCGTGCGTTTCAGCCCCTCCGTGGCAGGCACCCGGGCCTGCCAGCCCAGCCGCTCCGCCGCCAGCGACGTGTCCGGCCGCCGGACCTTCGGGTCGTCGGCCGGACGGTCGATGAACTCGATCTCCGACGCCGACCCCGCCAGGTCCCTGACCATCGTGGCCAGCTCCAGCATCGTCAGCTCGTTGGGGTTGCCGATGTTGACCGGGCCCATGAAGTCGCTCCGGGCCATGGCCAGGATGCCGGACACGGTGTCGTCGACGTAGCAGATGGAGCGCGTCTGCGAGCCGTCCCCGGTGATGGTGATCGGCTCGCCCGTGAGCGCCTGCCGGATGAACGTCGGTATCGCCCGGCCGTCGAAGGGCCGCATGCGGGGCCCGTAGGTGTTGAAGATGCGTACGATGCCGGTGTCGGTGCCGCGCGAGTGGCGGTAGGCGGTGGTCAGGGACTCGGCGAAGCGCTTGGCCTCGTCATAGACGCTGCGCGGGCCGACCGGGTTGACGTTGCCCCAGTAGGTCTCGCGCTGGGGGTGCTCGAGCGGGTCGCCGTACACCTCGCTGGTGGAGGCCAGCACGAACCTGGCGCCCTTCTCCCTGGCCAGGCCCAGCGCGTGCAGCGTGCCGACGCTGCCCACCCGCAGGGTCTCGATCGGGTAGCGCAGGTAGTCGGCGGGGGAGGCGGCCGAGGCGAAGTGCAGCACGAGGTCCAGCCGCCCGCTGACGTGTACGTAGCCGGTCAGGTCGCACTCGACGATCCGGAACGCCGGCCGGTCGAGCAGGTGCTCGACGTTGCGCGGCCCGCCGGTCAGGAAGCTGTCCATGCAGACCACCTCCGCCCCCGCGTCCAGCAGCCGTTCACACAGGTACGACCCCAGGAACCCGGCGCCTCCGGTGACCAGAGCCCTCATGACGTGACCTCCAAGGCAGCGTCGACCACTTCGGAAACCTCGATCCGCAGCAGGCCGGGATCCACCCGCCGGCCGTGCGGATCCCCGCTCCGCCCCGCCCACAGCGCCACGTGACGCCAGCCGGGCGGTGGACCCCACAACGCCGGCGAGACCGGCCCGAACAGCACCACCGACGGCACGCAGAACGCCGTCGCCAGGTGCGCGACCCCGGTGTCGCCGCAGACCACCAGCTTCGACCTGCTGACCAGGTCGATCAGGCCGGCCAGCGACGTACGCCCGGCCAGCATGCGCGCCGGCGGCAGCCCCGCCAGCTCGGTGACCCGCTCGGCCAGCGGCACCTCGTCGGCGTTGCCCGTGACGACCACGTCGTCCAGGGCGGCGGCGACCTCGGCGAAACGCTCCGGTGGCCAGCGCCGCGCCGGGAAGGCCGCTCCCGGGTGCACGATCGCCGGACCCGTCCGGTCCGAGACGCCCAGCGTCAGGTCCGCCGGGTCGGCGGCGATGCCGTACCACTCCAGCAGGCCGCACCAGCGCCGCACCTCGTGCACCCCGTCCTGCCACGGCGGCCCGGTGCCGAAGCTGATCAGCCGCCCCGGGCCGGCGCGCCGCAGCGCGTCGGTGCTCTGCGGGCCGCGCCCGTGCAGGTTCACCGCGATGTCCGGCCGCTCGAACGGCACCGGACCCGGTCCCCGCACGTCCACCTGCGCGTCCACCGCGCCGGTCAGCGGTAGCAGGGCCTCCAGCGCCCGCGGTGCCGCCAGCGTGATCCGGTGCCGGGGGAACTCCTGGCGCAGCGCCCGCAGCGCGGGCACGGCCGTGAGCAGGTCGCCCAGGCCGAGCCCGCGCAGCACGAGCAGGTCTAGGGCCATGACGTCTCCGTGGACGGGCAGACCACCAGCTCCCTCACCTCGCATCCGGCCGGCTGCCGCAGCGCGAACACCACCGCCTGCGCCACGTCCGCCGGGTCGTTCAGCCCCGCCTCCGGCCCCGGCTTGTACTGCTCGGGCCGGCCGTCGAAGAAGCTCGTCCGCATGCCGCCGGGGATGAGCAGCGTCACCCCCACCTCCCCGCGCAGCTCGATGGCCAGCCCCCTGGTGAAGCCGACCACGCCGAACTTCGACGCCGAGTACGCCGAGGCGTCGCTCAGCGGCCGCAGCCCCAGCGTCGAGGCGCAGGTGACGACCTTGCCGCGGGTGTGCTTCAGGTACGGCAGCGCCGCCCGGACGACCGCGGCGGTGCCCAGCAGGTTCACCTGGATGACCCGCTCCCAGTCGGCGGCGGGCACGTCCTCCAGGCGGCCGCACGCGTCGATGCCCGCGGCCGTGACCACACCGTCCAGCCCGCCGGCCCGCTCGGCGAGCTCGCGTACCGCCCGCTCGGCCTCCCTCCGGTCGGCCAGGTCGGCTGTGACGTGATCGACGGAGCTCGAGCGCTGGTCGGGCTGCCGGACGTCGACGACCAGCGGACGCCAGCCCTCCTTCTCCACGGCCTCCGCGGTGGCCCGGCCGAGCCCGGAGGCGCCGCCGGTGATCAATATGTTCATCGGATCTCCCTGATCAGGTTGGTGGTCGAACGCCCCGGCAGCGTGCTCAGCACGACGGTCTCCGCGCCGAGCCTGCCGAGGATCTCGGATTCGGGCAGCACTTCCCCCTCGTAGTCGCCGCCCTTCACCCATACGTCGGGGCGCAGCAGCTCGATCACGGCCGCGGGGGTGTCCTCCTCGAACACCTGCACCGCGTCCACGCAGCTCAGCGCCCTGAGCACCTCGACCCGGTCGCGCACGTCCACGATGGGCCTGGCGGGGCCCTTCAGCCTGCGTACCGAGTCGTCGGAATTGACGCAGACGACGAGCGCGTCGCCCAGCGCCCTGGCCCGCCGCAGCAGGCTCACGTGGCCCGCGTGCAGCAGGTCGAAGCAGCCGCCGGTGGCGATCAGGCGGCCGCCGTACCCGCGGGTCAGCCGGGCCACCTCCAGCGCCGTGCGCGGCCGGTCACCCAGCCGCTGCTCCTGGACCCGGACCCCGGCGGCCCCGCCGCGCGCCACGAACCGCGAGGCCGCGGCCACGCCGGCGGTGACCGCCTCCACGGCGCCGGCGCCGTCACGCAGCGCCAGCGCCGCGGCGCCGGCGAACCGGTCGCCCGCGCCGCACGCGTCCCGGCCGGCGGCCGTCATCGGCGGTGGCACCTTGGTCAGCGGGCCGCCCTCGACGGCCAGCACGGCCCCGCGAGCCCCCGTCGTGACGGCCACCGCTCCGGCCCGCATGTCCCGCACCAGACGGCGGGCCGCCTGGTCGGGGCCCCGGCAGGCCGGGCACCAGCCACGTGCCTCCGCCTCGCTCGGCGTCAGCAGCGCGCACCCGGGGATCGGCCGCTCGCCCCGGGGATGCGGGTCCCACACCACCGGTACGGAGACCTCGCGCAGCAGGTCGCCGGCCATCCCGGCGACGCCCCTGCCGTAGTCCGACACGAGCACCGCGCCCGCGCGGCCGATCGCCTCGCGGGCCTCCTGGGCCGGGGCGTACCGGGCCAGGCCGTCGCCGGTGTCCAGCCTGAGCAGCGTCTGGCCGCCCGACCTGACCCTGGCCTTGCGCACGGTACGGCCCTGCAGCGGCAGCCGTACCAGCTCGACCTCCTCCGACAGCAGCCCGCACAGGCGGTGCCCGTCGGCGTCGTCGCCGATCGCCGTGATCAGCACGACGTCGGCGCCCTCGCGGGCCGCCAGCAGCGCGGCCAGCCCGGCCCCGCCCGGGCGCGCCTGCTCGGCGGCCACGTCGACCACCGGCACCGGCGCGTCCGGGCAGAGCCGCTCAGCCGGCCCCTCGACATCCACGTCCAGCAACGTGTCGCCGACGATCACCAGCGGATCCGTCACAGCGCATCCTCCAGCGCGTCGCAGAGCAGGTGGATCATCGCCAGGTGCACCTCCTGGACGGTGGCCGTCTCCTCGGCCGGGACGGCGACCGCCTCGTCGCAGAGGTCGGCCAGCGGGTTCGGCGCGGGACCCGTCATGGACCAGGACACGATCCCGAGCTCCTGCGCCGCCCGGGCCGCCGCCAGGACGTTCGGGCTGCCACCGCTGGTGGACAGGCACAGCAGCACGTCCCCCGGGCGGCCGTGCGCCCGCACCTGGCGGGCGTACATCTCCTCGGGGCCGAAGTCGTTGGCGATGGCCGTCAGCGACGAGCCGTCGGCGTGCAGCGGGATGGCCGCGTACGGCCGCCGGTCGTCCCTGAACCTGCCGACCAGCTCGGCCGTCAGGTGCTGCGCCTCGGCCGCCGAGCCACCGTTGCCGCAGGCCAGCAGCCTGCCCCCGGCGGTCAGTACGCCGGCCAGCTTGCCGCCCCAGGCCCTGACGGTGACCACGTGGTCATCGATCTTCTCCAAGGCGTTCCAGAGCTTTTCCAGATGAGCATCCATGATCAACCCCCCAGGGCCGCCAGACGGCAGACCTTGCCATCGATGACCTGCGTGTACACCGCTTCGGTCAGCTCGGCCACGCGTGCCCAGCCGTACCGCTCGCGGGCCCGCCGGGCTCCCGCCGCTCCGAGCTCCTCGCGCCTGCCCGGATCCCCCAGCACCTCCCGCAGCGCCCTGGCCAGGGCCCGCGGGCGGCGTGGCGGCACCAGCACGCCGCAGCCCGCGACCGTGTCCAGGTGCCCGCCGACCGCCGAGGCGACGACCGGCACGCCGCACGCCATCGCCTCGATCGGCACCATGCCGAACGGCTCGTACCAGGGCACCGTCACCACCACGTCGGCCGCGCGCATCAGCGCGGGCACGTGCTCGCGCGGCACGCTGCCGATCAGGTGCACGCGCCGCTCCACCGCGTTCGCGACGGCCAGCTCGCGCAGCCTGACGGCCTCGGCGTCGTCCGGGTGCCCGCCCGCGACCACCAGCTCGGTGCCGGGGAGCAGGCGCAGCGCCCTGATCACGGTGTCCACGCCCTTGCGCGGCACCATCCGGCCGATGCTCAGCACCGTCGCCCCGCCGGGCCGCGGCGCCACCGGCCCCTCCGGGCGGAACACCGACAGGTCCACCCCGCACGGCACCACCGAGACGCGCCGTTCGGGGATGCCCATCGCGCACAGCTCGCGTACCTCGTCGCTGCAGGTCGCCAGCACGGCGTCGGCCCGCTTGCCGATCTCGCGCTCGGCGCCGATCCGGTGCGCCGGGCTGGTGTCCGCGGCGCCCTGCCAGCGCCGCTTGACCGTGCCGAGCGCGTGGAAGGTCTGCACCACCGGCACCCCGCCGGCCGCCCCCAGCGCCGCCTGCCCGCTCATCCAGAAGTGCGCGTGCACGATGTCGGGCGGGCGCGCGGCCCAGCGGTCGGCCAGCCGGGCGGTGAACTCCGGTATGTACGGGGGCAGCTCGTCCTTCGAGAGGGAGACCGGGGGACCGGCCGTGACGTATTCGACCGTGACGCCCGGCGCCAGGGGCACCGACGCGGGCTGGGACGCCGAGGAACGCCGGGTGTGGATGACGACCGTGTGCCCGCGCTCGGCCAGCGCGACGGCGAGTGCGGCGACGTGCACGTTCTGGCCGCCCGAGTCGACGCCGCCGACCACGGCCAGCGGGTCCGCGTGCTCGGAGATGAGATCGACCTTCACTGAGTCAGCTCCCTCACTGCCTTGACCACCTGCTCACTGGTCACCTGGGACAGGCACGGATGCCCGGCCACCGGGCAGTCGCGCGCCCTGCTTCCTCGACAGGGCGCCCGCTGGTCGCCGAGCAACGTGAAGGGCACGCCGTACGGGGCCCACCGCGCTGCCGGGACGACCGGGGCGAACAGGCTCACGACCGGGGTGCCGACCGCCGCGGCAAGGTGCGCCGGGCCCGTGTTGCCGGCCACGAGCACATCGGCGCCTTCGATCACGGCGGCCAGTTCGGCGAATGTGGTCATGCCGCCGAGGTCGGCGGCGAGGGCGCCGGCGACGTAGGCGGTGAGATCACGTTCGGTTCCGGTCACGACGACCTGGTGCCCGTCTTCGACCAGCTCCCGTACGGTCTGCCGATGCCGGTCGGCGGGCCAGGTGCGGGCGGGGGCCGAGGTCCCTGGGTGCACCACGACATACGTGCCTTTGCCGGCATCGGTGCCGACGCCTAGGTGGTGCCCGAGAAATCCAGATATATCCGGCAATGGCCGCTGAACAGCGAGTTTGCCGTCGTCGCCCTTCGGCAGCCCGAACCCGGCCGCCCCGGCGACCGCCAGCATGCGCTCCGCCTCCGGCACGTCGGCGCTCTCGTCCACGACGTGCCGGACGTCGAGCAGGGAGCCCGGGTAGTCGTTGCTGATGGCCGTGATCCGGCTCACCCCGGCCAGCCTGAGCAGCAGCGCCAGCGGCAGCGCCGACTGGTGGAACGAGGTCAGCACGACCGCCTCGTCCACCCCGCCGAGGCCGGCCACCAGGGCGGCGACCTGGCCGCCGGTGACGGGCGGCGGAGTGTGGTCGATCCACGGCGCCCGCCACTCGATCACGCGGTCCACGCCGGGCAGCAGCTCGGCGGCGGCCCTGCCGTTCGGACCGGCCAGGAAGACCACCTCGCGGGCCAGCGTACGCACGGCCCTGACGGCGGGCCCGGCCAGCAGCACGTCACCGGCGTCGTCCAGCCGCGCCACCAGCACCCGCCCCCGATCCCCGGCACCACGGCGGGCCGCGGGTGCGCCGGTGCGAGCTCTCATCTCCGCGCCCTCCATTCCCCCCACAGCCGGTGCGCGCAGGCGACCGGCGGGATCACCGCGCTGGTGACGACCATCCGCGCCACCTCACCGGCGGTACGCGGCCCCGGCGCGATCCGCCGCCACGCGAACTCGCCGGTCGACACCCCCCACACGCCCGCCAGCAGCCCCGCCGCGACCGCCGTCCCCCGCCCCGGCGACCCGCCCGCCGGCCTTGCCTGCCCCGGCGATCCGCTCAGCGGGAGCCCGCCGCCGCGCGCCCGCGAGGCGCCCGCGGTCAGGGCGAGGACCACCGCCGCCAGGCCCGCGGCGGTCGTCAGCGCGTGCAGCCGCAACCGGCCGGGCACCCCGCCGATGTCCGCCCGCCAGCCCGGGCCGTGCAGGCGTCGCATGAGCGCGTCGTCGGCGTTGCCCCGCTGGAAGCGCACGCTCGCCCAGAACCCGTCCTGGCGCACCGGATGCTCCGTCACCCGCCGGCCCCTGACCAGCCGGTGCCCCGCCCGCCGGGCCCGCAGCGCGAGATCGGCGTCCTCCCGGTACGCCCGGGGGAACCGCTCGTCGAACCCGCCCAGCGACTCCAGCGCCGAACGCCGGTAGGCCATGTCGGCGGTCACCCACAGCGCCGAGGCCAGCCCGGCCGTGTGCCGCTCGGCGTCGGTGGGCGCCCGGCCGGCGGGCGGCGGCACCACGATGCGCCCCTGGCTGCCCGCCACGTCGCCGGGCAGGTCCACCAGGTCCTTCCAGACCGCCTCGGCCCACCCGGCCATGGGGACCACGTCGTCGTCCAGGAACGCCACCCAGGGCGTGTCCGCGGCCCGCCACCCGGCGTTGCGCGCCGCCGCCGGCCCCCGGCCGCCCGACCGCACCACCCGCACGTGCTCGGGCAGTCCCGCCAGGGCGTCGCCGGCCGGCCGGTCGTCCACCACGATCACCGGCAGCCCGGCGCCCACGGCCGCGAGCGTCGAGCGCAGCGTCTGCCGCCCCACGGTGGGGATCACCACGGTGATCACGAAGCGAACACCTCCCCGCGCCGCACCAGGTACGGCCCCAGCGCCAGCACGTCCACCGGCGCGGACCCGAAACACTCCAGCGCGTCCCGGGGATCGTCCACCATGGGCCGCCCGGCCGTGTTCAGGCTGGTGTTGACCACCACGGGCAGCCCCGTCAGCGCCTCGAACTCGGCCAGCACCCGCGCCATCAGCGGTTCCTCCGCCGGCGCGACCGTCTGGACGCGCGCCGTCCCGTCCACGTGCACCACCGCGGGAACGCGGTCCCTCCAGTCCGGATGCACGTCGTGCACGAACAGCATGTACGGCGACGGCACCGGCCCCCGCCCGAAGATCCCGGCGGCCCGCGACTCCAGTACCATCGGCGCGACGGGCCTGAACTGCTCGCGCCCCTTGACGTCGTTCAGCCGCTCGGTGTTGTGCGCGTACCCGGGATGGGCCAGCAGCGACCGGTGCCCGAGCGCGCGCGGCCCATACTCCGACCGCCCCTGAAACCAGGCCACGATCCGGTCGGCGGCCAGCTCGGCGGCCACGGCGGCGGCCAGGTCGGCGGGCCGCGTGTGCGGCACCCGGGCCACGTCCAGCCAGGCCCCCAGCTCCTCGTCGGTGAACCCGCGCCCGAGCGCCGCGCCCGGCATCGGCCCGGCCGGCTCGCCGTGGGCCTGGGCCAGGTGCAGCGCCCCGCCCAGCGCCGTGCCCGAGTCGCCCGCGGCAGGCTGCGCCCACACCTCGTCGAACGGCCCCTCGGCCAGCAGCCGGGTGTTGGCCACGCAGTTCAGCGCCACCCCGCCGGCCAGCGCGAGCCGCCGCTCGCCGGTGCGTTCGTGCAGCCAGCGGGCCAGCTCCAGCAGCACCTCCTCCAGCCGCGCCTGCACGCTGGCGGCCAGGTCGGCGTGGTCGGAGGTCCAGGGCGCGTCCTTGGGCAGGGCCTTGGCGTAGCCGCCCCAGTCGATCGGCTCGACCCGGAACCCGCCGTCGCCGGTCGGGTAGATGAGCTCGCGCAGCGACTCCAGGTGCCGCGGCCGGCCGTAGGAGGCCAGCGCCATCACCTTGTACTCGTCGCTGGAGCGCAGGAAGCCGAGGTGCTCGGTGACGTCCTCGTACATGAGGCCGAGCGAGTGCGGCAGCTCCTGGGCGGCCAGCACCTCCAGCTCGCCGTCGCGGTAGCGGCCCGCCAGGTGGGAGACGCTCTCGCCGCGCCCGTCGCACACCAGCACCGCGCAGTCCCGCCCCGACGACCACCGGGCGGCCAGCCCGGCCGAGGCGGCGTGCGCCACGTGGTGCGGCACGTACGAGACCCGGGCGGGATCCAGCCCCGGCAGCGCCGTGGCCAGGAAGGCGGGGGCGCGCACCGCGTACCTCGTGCGCAGGTCCTCCCAGTCGCCGTCCGGCCGGCCGGTCACGAGCGCCGGGTCGTAGGAGTAGGCCACGGCGTCGATGTCCTCCGGGCCGAGCCCCGCCTCGCGCAGGCACCACGCGGCGGCCTGCTCCGGCAGCTCCCACGCGGAGAACGCCAGCGGCCGCTTGCCGTGCTTGCGGCGGCTGAAGCGCTCCTCCTCCGCCGCGGCCACGATCTCGCCGTCGACCACGAGTGCGGCGGCCGGGTCGTGAAAGATCGCGTTGATGCCAAGAAACCTCATGATCCCCTCCCTCACACACTGCCGAGAACCGCTACCGAGAGAAGCGGTGCTCAAACCTGACGTACTGACTGACCTGCTGAAATGCGCCATGCTTCTATCGTTTGGTCACTCTGGGTAGTTGTTTGCCGGGTCGGCCCCCGGGTAGCTGGCCCGGCACGCGACGGAGGTGAGAGTTGTTCGAGAAGCGACGTCCCGGCGCCGTGCTCTTCGACCGGGACGGGACCTTGATCAGGGACGTGCCTTACAACGGTGACCCGAGGCTGGTCGAGCCCATGCCGGGCGCCGCGGAGGCACTGGGCCGGCTGCGCAGGGCCGACGTGCCGGTGGCCGTGGTCACCAACCAGTCCGGCGTGGCCAGGGGCCTGCTGTCGCCGGACGACATGGACCAGGTGAACGCCAGGGTGGAGGAGCTGCTCGGGCCGTTCGACGCGTGGGCGATCTGCGTGCACGACGACAACGACGGCTGTACGTGCCGCAAACCCGCGCCCGGGCTCGTGATCAGGGCGGCCGCCGTGCTCGACGTCAGCCCCCGCGACTGCGTGGTCGTGGGCGACATCGGCAGGGACATGGAGGCGGCCAGGGCGGCGGGGGCCCGCGGCATCCTGGTGCCGACACCGCAGACGCGCCGGGAGGAGATCGAGGAGGCCGCCGAGGTGGCGGACGATCTCATCGACGTCGTGGACCGGGTGCTGAGCGACGTGGCGGGCCCGGTGCCGGCCGTGTCGGCGCCCTGGGCCCGGGCCATGGGCTGGAGCCGGTGGTGAGGATCCTCCTGTGGCACGTCCACGGCTCGTGGA
The DNA here is from genome assembly GCF_039871825.1 of Nonomuraea sp. B12E4. NCBI lineage: Bacteria > Bacillati > Actinomycetota > Actinomycetes > Streptosporangiales > Streptosporangiaceae > Nonomuraea > Nonomuraea sp. B12E4. The sequence continues at coordinate 200,437 of NZ_JBDPME010000007.1, forward strand.
CCAACGCCTTCGTCCAGGGCGGGCACGACTACACGCTTCCGCTCGTCCCCGGCCGTGGTCCCGACGGCCGGGGGCGGGCGCGTACATACGACTGGCCCGTGTCGGTCCGGGAGGTGCCGTGGGACCGGCTCCGCGACGAAACCGTCGACGTGGCCGTCTACCAGCGCCCGCACGAGCCGGAGCTGGCCCGCGAGTGGCTCGGCCGCGACGTGCCCGGCGTCTACGTCGAGCACAACACCCCCGCGGGCGACGTACCGCGCACCCGGCATCCGCTGGCCGGGCAGAGCGACCTCGCGCTGGTGCACGTCACCCACTTCAACGAGGTCTACTGGGACAACGGCCGGGCCCGCACGCGCGTCGTCGAGCACGGCGTGCCCGACCCCGGCCACCTCTACACCGGCGAACTGCCCAGGGCCGGCGTGGTGGTCAACGAGCCGGTACGCCGCGCCAGGGTCGCGGGGACCGACCTGCTGCCGCGCTTCGCCGCGCGGGTGCCCCTCGACGTGTTCGGGATGAAGGTGGCCGGGCTTCCGTACACCACGTACGAGGACCTGCCCCAGCACGCCATGCACGCCGAGCTCGCCCGGCGCCGCGTCTATCTGCACCCCTACCGCTGGACCTCGCTCGGGCTGGCCCTCATCGAGGCCATGACCCTGGGCCTGCCGGTGGTCGCGCTGGCCGCCACCGAGGCGGTCGAGGCCGTGCCGCCGGAGGCGGGCGTCCTGTCCACCCGGGTGGACGTGCTCGCCGGCGCCCTGCACGACTTCGTGACCGACCACGAGCGCGCGAGCCAGGCCGGCAAGGCCGCCAGGACCGCCGCGCTGGCCCGCTACGGGCTCGGCCGGTTCCTCGCGGACTGGGACCGGCTGCTTTCGGGGGCATGACGCCCGGACACCTGGGTAAGCGTGAGGAGCATGATGACGCTCGACTGGACTCGCAGGGCCGCCTGCCTCGACCTGGACCCGGAACTGTTCTTCCCGATCTCTCTGGAGGGCCCGGGTCGGTCGCAGGTCGAGCGGGCCAAACACGTCTGTCACGAGTGCCCCGTACGCCGCCCGTGCCTCGACTACGCGCTCACCACCAGGCAGGCGGACGGTGTGTGGGGCGGCACCGACCCGGCCCAACGCCGCGAGCTCGCCCGCCACCTGCCGGCGGCCTAGCCTGCTTGCGGGGTCAGCCCGGCAGGGCCGCCTCGAGGAAGCGCGCCCGCTCGTCCGCCGCCAGATGATCGCTGAACAGCACGCCGTCGAGATGATCGACCTCGTGCTGCAGCACCCTGGCCAGCACACCCAGCGCCCGCACGGTCACAGGCTTGCCGAACATGTCACGGCCACGGGCCGTGACCAGGTAGGAACGTTCCAGCGGCCACCACACACCAGGCGCCGACAGGCACGCCTCGTCGGCCACCACCCGCCGCTCCGACAGCTCCAGCCGCGGATTGACCAGGTGGCCCGACTTGCCGTCGTAGGAGTAGACCACCACCCGCACCGGCTCGCCGATCTGCGGGGCCGCCAGACCGGCCCGGCCGGCTCCCGCCCGCATCGTCGCGGTCAGGCTCTTGACCAGCAGCCGCAGCTCCCGGTCGAACTCCTGGACCGGCTCCGCGATCTCGCGGAGCACCGGATCATCGAACACGCGTATAGGCCGGACCGTCACCCGCAACTCCCCGATAGGCGGCGTCGTCATGATGGACGTTTCCCGCGACCGCGCCCCGCCAATCGCGCTTCGGCGGCCTTGTGGCATGCCGGACCGGCCTTGTAGCACAGCGGTAACAAAGGAGACCCAGCGGCGAAACCACCCGAAAGCAGTATCGGAGGGTGATCTCACTTGCGTCACACGCGCCTGTGATGCCGGGCCGGGAGCTCGGGGCCCGGCCCGGCATCACACCGACGACCTGGGACGACCTGGAGGTGTCCGTGCGAGCGGAAACAAGTGGCCGGCCGGCGGGGGCGCCATGAGCGTGCTCGCCTCCGAGGGCGGCCCGTCGCCGGAGACGGCGCCGGACGCCCTGTCGGGTTTCACCATCGGCGTGACCGCGACGAGGCGGCGCGAGGAGTTCGGCGCGCTGCTGGAGCGACGCGGCGCGCGGGTGGTGAGCGCCCCGGCGATCCGGCTCGTCCCGCTGGCCGAGGACGCCGACCTGCTGGCCGCGACCCGGCTCAGCCTGGCGGGCCCCATCGACGACGTGGTGGTCACCACCGGTGTGGGCTTCCGCGGCTGGATGGCCGCCGCCGAGGGCTGGGGCCTGTCGGCCGACCTGAGCGAGCACCTGTCCAGGTCCCGCCTGCTGACGCGCGGGCCCAAGGCCAGGGGAGCGGTACGCGCCGCCGGGTTGAACGACCACTGGACCCCGGCCACCGAGTCGTGCGAGGAGGTCAAGGAGTACCTGCTGGCCCAGGACCTGCGCGGCCGGCGCATCGCGGTGCAGCAGCACGGCGAGCCGCTCAACGACTTCGTGGCCGAGCTGCGCCAGGCGGGGGCCGAGGTGATCGAGATCCCGGTCTATCGGTGGCTGCCGTACCGGGACGTCTCGCCGCTGCGCCGGCTGATCAGCCAGGCGACCTCCGGATCCGTGGACGCGGTGGCCTTCACCAGCGCGCCCGCGGTGCACGCCATGCTGGGCATGGCCCGCGCCGAGGGGCTGGAGGAGGCGCTGCTGTCGGCGTTCGGCGGGCCCGTGGTGGCCGCCTGCGTGGGGCCGGTCACCGCCGGGCCGCTGACCTCGCGCGGCGTGCCGACGCTGCAGCCGGACCGCTCGCGGCTGGGCGCGCTGGCCCGCGCCCTGGCCCGGCACCTGCCCGAGCACGGCGTCACCCGGCTGGTGGCGGGCGAGCACCGGCTGGAGATCCGCGGCCACGCCGTGGTCGTGGACGGGGAGCTGCGGCCGCTGCCGCCGGCCCCGATGGCGGTGCTCAAGCGCCTGGCCGACAAGCCGGGGCACGTGGTGTCGCGCGGTGACCTGCGTACCGTGCTGCCGGGCAGCGCCGCCCGCGACTCGGCCGAGCACGCCGTGGAGATGGCCATCACCCGCCTGCGCCGCGCCCTCGGACCGGGCGGGATCGTCGAGACGGTCGTCAAACGCGGCTACCGCCTCGCCTGCCGGTACGAGGCCACCCTGTGACCCTGCCCCACCCGGCCACCCCCGGCGCCCCCATCCCCGGCGGATCTCCCACCCTCCTCCTGGCCGCGCACGGCACGCGCAGCGGCGCGGGGGAGCGCACGCTGGCGGCGCTGGCGGAGGCGGCCGCCGCGGCCCGCCCCGGGTGCCGCGTCGAGCTGGGCTACCTCGAGATCAGCTCGCCCCTCCTGTCCGCGGTCCTGCCCGCGGTGCGCGGTCCCGTGGTCGTCGTCCCGCTGCTGCTGGCAGGCGGCTTCCACGCCCATGTCGACCTGCCCGCCGTGGTCGCCGAGCACCGGCCCGACGCGGTGGTGGCTCGCTGGCTGGGCCCGCACCGGCTGCTGACGTCGGCGCTGGCCCGCAGGCTGGCCGGGGCGGGGCTGCGCGCGACGGACGCGGTCCTGCTCGGGGCCGCGGGCTCGGCCGATCCGGCCGCCCTCGCCGACGTCCGCGCCGCCGCCCACCGACTCGCCGTACGGCTGGCGCGCCCCGTCACGGCGGCCTTCGCCGCCTCGGGCACCCCGTCGCTGCCGGAGGCCATGGAACGGCTCGCTTCGACCCCGGCTGCCCCACGGGTGGCCATCGCCTCGTACGTGCTGGCGCCCGGCCACTTCCACGACCGCCTGGCCACCGCGGGCGCGGGGCTGGTGAGCGACCCCCTCGGCGCCGACCCGGACGTCGCGGCACTGATCTGGCACCGCTACGACGAGGCACTGACCGCCCTGCCCGCGACGCCGGCCCCGCACCAGGCCCCCCGCCGCCCCTCCACCCCGGCAACGCCGCACTCCAGCCCCGGCGGCCGGTCACTCAGGACCCGGTAGTCCGGTCCCGCGAGACCCGGGGAGATGCGAGACCCGGAGAGATGCGAGACCCGGGGAGACACGAGATCCAGGGAGACGCGAGACCCGGGGGAGACCGGTCGCGGGCGGATTCAGGAGGCCGGGTCGCCCGTCAGCTCCGGGACGGGCTCCAGGCGTAGTTCGCGGACGATCTCCCGGGCGCTCGCGTCGCGCGTCGGTCCGGCGTCGGCGCCCACGAACATCTCGATGTAGGCCCGGTGGAAGCAGCCCGCGATCAGCAGCCGCGCGCTCGCCTCCGGGTCCACGCCGGCCGCGATCCGCCCCAGCCGCTGCTCGGCCGCCAGATACGCGGCCAGCGGCGCGGTCTCCGCGGGCGGCCCGAGGCCCGTGTCGCGGATCGCCTCGCGGAAGCGGACGGTCACGTTGGGCGAGGTGAAGGCGGGCAGCGCCGCGCCCTGCACCTCCAGGTAGTAGTCGATCCCCGCGCGCGCCACCGGCAGGAGGTTGTCCGTCACGCGCCCCTTGCCGGCGCGGTGGGAGAGATCGTGGAGGATGCTGAGCCAGAGCGGGAGCCGGTCCTGCAGCAGGGCGAGGTAGTGGTCGACCGAGCCGCCGGCGCGGTCCTCCCTGACGGAGACGGCCATCTCCAGGATGCGCCGTCGTGTGTCCTGACTCCTCTGATGTGGGTCTACCTGGGAAGTAGCCATGGCGTGCCTAACGTGCGCGGTCGGTCAAGCCAGTGAGTGAAGCAGGTGTCACGGCACGGAGCCGAATGGGTTTCGCAGTTTCAGCGGCGCGGATCTGGGGGCCCAACTTCGGGCGATCGTGTATGGTCCCCGATTATTACTCGAAATCGCGAAAAATTGTTGAATTCAATCCCTGATCGTTAGCTGTCGGTGTCCCTGTCCCGCCGGCGCAGGTAGCGCTCGAACTCGGCGGCGATGGCATCCCCGCTGGCCTCGGGCAGCTCGGCGGCGTCCTTGCGCTCCTCGAGCTCCTTGACGTATTCGGCGACCTCGCTGTCCTGCGAGGCGAGCTCGTCGACGCCGCGCTCCCACGCCCGGGCCTCCTCGTCGAGGTCGCCCAGCGGCATCGGGACCTCCAGCACGTCCTCAAGACGGCGCAGCAGCGCCAGCGTGGCCTTCGGGTTGGGCGGCTGGGCGACATAGTGGGGCACCGACGCCCACAGCGAGATCGCGTCGAGCCCGGCCGCGCCGAACGAGTGCTGCAAGACCCCGACGATGCCCGTCGGGCCCTCGTAACGGCTCAGCTCCAGATTGGTCGAGCGGGCCAGCGCCGCGTTGGTCGCACCCCCGAGGATGGGCACGGGACGGGTGTGCGGCGAGTCGTTGAGCAGCGCGCCCAGCATCACCGCCAGCTCCACGCCCAGCTCGCGGCAGACCTCGATGATGTCGGCGCAGAAGGAGCGCCAGCGCATGTTGGGCTCGATGCCGCGCAGCAGCACGACGTCGCGCTCGCTGCCCGGCGGCCGCGCCCGCAGCAGCCGGGTCGTCGGCCACACGATCGACTGGGCGAGCCCGTCGCTCATCTCGACGACGGGCCGTGTCACCTGGAAGTCGTAGTAGTCGTCGGGGTCGAGCGCCACCAGCGGCTCGGCCTTCCAGGCGGACTCGAGATGGGCGATCACACCGCTGGAGGCCTCTCCCGCGTCGTTCCACCCCTCGAACGCGGCAATGAGCACCGGGTCGACGAGCTCGGGGAGCCCTTCGAGCTCTATCACGTGTCGCCTCCTCTCTCCATCGTCCAGCTAAGCCTATGCGGTCGGCAGGCATCAGCGTCACTGATCTCCCCCCGAAGCCCCGGGACCGCCTGTCACACGGGCGTTCCCGTGCTCGGCGGCCGCCGATGGCGGCCTACCCCCGCGACGGCCCCGCCACCCCCCGGCGGACCCGCCAGGAACGCCTCCGCACCCCCGCGACGGCCCCGCCGCGAACGCCTCCGCACCCCGCACCCCGCCGCAAGCCCCATCCCGGCTATGGCCGATCGAGCCACTGGCGAGAAGGCCGTCCGGGTGACACCCGATAAGCTCTACCCCATGAGCATCTCCCCGTCCTTCCGAGAAGTACTGTCCCAGCGCGTCATCGTCGCCGACGGGGCGATGGGCACGATGCTCCAAGCCCAGGACCCGACGATCGACGACTTCCACGGCCACGAGGGCTGCAACGAGGTGCTCAACGTCACCCGGCCCGACATCGTGCGCGGCGTGCACGACGCCTACTTCGCCGTCGGCGTCGACTGCGTGGAGACCAACACCTTCGGCGCCAATCTGGCCGCCCTCGGCGAATACGACATCGCCGATCGGGTATACGAATACTCCGAGGCCGGTGCCAGGATCGCGCGGGAGGCCGCGGAGCACTGGTCCACGCCCGACCAGCCGCGCTTCGTGCTCGGTTCGATGGGGCCGGGCACCAAGCTGCCCACCCTCGGCCACCTGCCCTATGCGAGCCTGCGCGACGCGTACCGCGACAACGCGGCGGGCCTGATCGCCGGGGGCGCCGACGCGCTGATCATCGAGACCTGCCAGGACCTGCTCCAGGTCAAGGCCGCCGTCATCGGCGCCCGGCGGGCCGCGGACGCCTCCGGGCGGGACATCCCGATCATCGCGCAGGTGACGATCGAGACCAACGGCGCGATGCTGCTCGGCTCCGAGATCGGCGCCGCCCTGACCGCGATCGAGCCGCTCGGCGTCGACGTCGTCGGCCTCAACTGCGCCACCGGCCCCGCCGAGATGAGCGAGCACCTGCGCTACCTCGCCCGCCACTCCCGGCTCAAGCTGTCCTGCATGCCCAACGCCGGCCTGCCGGTGCTCACCTCCGACGGCGCCTACTACCCGCTGTCGGCGGAGGAGCTGTCCGACGCGCACTCCACGTTCACCCGCGACTACGGACTGTCCCTGGTCGGCGGCTGCTGCGGCACCACCCCCGAGCACCTGCGCAAGGTCGTCGAGCGGGTGCGCGGCAACGAGGTCGCGCAGCGCCGCCCGCACCCCGAGCCGGGCGCCTCCTCCCTCTACCAGACCGTGCCGTTCCGGCAGGACACCTCCTACCTGGCCATCGGCGAGCGCTGCAACACCAACGGCTCCAAGGCCTTCCGCGAGGCCATGCTGGAGGGCCGCTGGGACGACTGCGTCGAGATGGCCCGCGACCAGGCCCGCGACGGCGCCCACATGCTCGACCTGTGCGTCGACTATGTCGGCCGCGACGGCGTGGCCGACATGAAGGAGCTGGCCTTCCGTTTCGCCACCGCCTCCACGCTGCCGGTCATGCTCGACTCGACCGAGCCCGCGGTGCTGCGGGCCGGGCTGGAGATGCTCGGCGGGCGCGCCGCCGTCAACTCCGTCAACTACGAGGACGGCGACGGTCCCGACTCCCGCTTCCAGAAGATCATGCGGCTGGTGCGCGAGCACGGCTCGGCCGTCGTCGCGCTCACCATCGACGAGGAGGGCCAGGCCCGCACCGCCGAGTGGAAGGTCCGCGTCGCCAGCCGCCTCATCGAGGACCTGACGGGCGACTGGGGCATGCGCGTCGAGGACATCATCGTCGACTGCCTGACCTTCCCCATCGCCACCGGCCAGGAGGAGACCAGGCGCGACGGCCTGGAGACCATCGAGGCCATCCGCGAGCTCAAGCGCCGCTACCCGGGCGTGCAGACCACGCTCGGCCTGTCCAACATCAGCTTCGGCCTCAACCCGGCCGCCCGGATGGTGCTCAACTCGGTGTTCCTCAACGAGTGCGTCAACGCCGGGCTCGACTCCGCCATCGTGCACGCCTCCAAGATCCTTCCGATGGCCCGCATTCCCGACGAGCAGCGCCAGGTCGCCCTCGACATGGTCTACGACCGGCGCCGCGACGGCTACGACCCGCTGCAGCGGTTCATGGAGCTGTTCGAGGGCGTCGACGCCGCCGCCCTGCGCGCGGGCAAGGCCGAGGAGCTGGCCGCGCTGCCGCTGTGGGAGCGGCTCAAGCGGCGCATCATCGACGGTGAGAAGAAGGGCCTGGAGACCGACCTCGACACCGCCCTGGAGCAGCGGCCCGCCCTGGAGATCATCAACGACGTGCTGCTCGACGGCATGAAGACGGTCGGCGAGCTGTTCGGCTCCGGGCAGATGCAGCTCCCGTTCGTGCTGCAGTCGGCCGAGGTGATGAAGACCGCCGTCGCCTACCTGGAGCCGCACATGGAGCGGGTCGAGGGCGAGTCCAAGGGCCGCATCGTGCTGGCCACCGTCAAGGGCGACGTGCACGACATCGGCAAGAACCTCGTCGACATCATCCTGTCCAACAACGGCTACCAGGTGGTCAACCTCGGCATCAAGCAGCCGGTCTCGGCCATCCTGGAGGCCGCCGACGAGCAGAAGGCCGACGTCATCGGCATGTCGGGGCTGCTGGTCAAGTCGACGGTCATCATGAAGGAAAACCTGGAGGAGATGAACTCCAGGGGCCTGTCGGAGAAATACCCCGTGCTGCTCGGCGGTGCCGCGCTGACCCGCGCCTACGTCGAGCAGGACCTGGCCGAGCTGTTCTCGGGCGAGGTGCGTTACGCCCGCGACGCGTTCGAGGGGCTGCGGCTGATGGACGCGTTCATGGCGGTCAAGCGCGGCGTCGCCGGGGCGACGCTGCCGCCGCTGCGCGAGCGCCGCGTCAAGACCGGCGCCGTGCTGGTCCGCACGCCCGTCGAGGAGCTGCCCGCCCGCTCCGACGTGGCCGCCGGCAACCCCGTCCCGCGGGCTCCCTTCCACGGCGACCGCGTCGTCAAGGGCATCTCCCTGACCGAATACTCCGCCTTCCTCGACGAGCGGGCCCTCTTTCTCGGCCAGTGGGGGCTCAAGCCCACCAGGGGCAGCGACGGGCCCGGCTATGAGGAGCTGGTCGAGACCGAGGGCCGGCCGCGGCTGCGCATGTGGCTGGACCGCATCCAGACCGAGGGGCTGCTGGAGGCGGCCGTCGTCTACGGCCACTTCCCGTGCGTCTCCGACGGTGACACGCTGATCGTGCTCGACGACGACGGCGGCGAGCGCACCCGCTTCACCTTCCCGCGCCAGCGCCGCGACCGCCACCTGTGCCTGTCCGACTTCTTCCGCTCCAAGGACTCCGGCGAGGTCGACGTGGTCGGCTTCCAGGTGGCCACCATGGGCTCGAAGATCTCCGAGGCCACGGCCGAGCTGTTCGCCAAGGACGCCTACCGCGACTACCTGGAGCTGCACGGCCTGTCGGTGCAGCTCACCGAGGCGCTGGCCGAATACTGGCACGCCCGGGTGCGCTCGGAGTGGGGCATCGGCGGCGAGGAGTCGCTCGACGACATGCTCAAGGTCAACATCCAGGGCTGCCGCTACTCCTTCGGCTACCCGGCCTGCCCCAACCTGGAGGACCAGCAGCAGCTCTTCCAGCTCCTGGCCCCCGAGCGCATCGGGGTCACGCTCTCGGAGGAGTTCCAGCTCCACCCCGAGCAGGCCACCTCCGCCCTCGTCGCCCACCACCCCGAGGCGAAATACTTCAACGTCTGACCCGCCACCGGCCGCCCGCCGTTCACCGGCGGGCGATGACAACGGCAAGCACGTGAGCACCGATCGGGGGCGGGGATGCAGGCGGTCTTCTTCGACATGGACGGGCTGCTGGTCGACAGCGAGAGAGTCTGGCTGGAGATCGAGACCGAGGTGATGGCCAGGCTCGGCGCCGAGTGGACGTCCGAGCACCAGCTCCACCTGGTCGGCGGGTCCATGGAGCGCACGGTCGGCTACATGCTGGCCGTGTCCGGCTCGCGGGAGAGCGCCGCGACCGTGGCCGGCTGGATGGTCGCGGGCATGGTGGAGCGCCTGTCGCGGGGGGTGAGCGTCATGCCGGGCGCCGCCGAACTGCTCGACGCGCTGCGGGGCGAGGGCGTGCCCGTGGGTCTGGTCACCTCGTCGCTGAAGGAGATCGCCGACGCGGTGCTCAAGGGCGTGGGCCGCGACCGGTTCGACGTCATCGTCACCGCGGGCGACGTCTCCCGTACCAAGCCCGACCCGGAGCCGTACCTGACGGCCTCGCGGCTGCTGGGCGTCGAGCCGATGTGCTGCGTGGTGCTGGAAGACTCGCCCAACGGCGTCGCGGCGGCCACGGCCGCCGGCTGCGCGGTCGTGGCCGTGCCCAGCCTGCTGGCCATCGACTCCGCGCCGGGGCGGCTCGTGGTCTCCTCCCTCCAGGACGTCGGCGTCGCCGACCTGCGCGCCCTCATCACCGTCTGACAGCGATGAGGTGGGCGGGCACCATCCGCCGGATCCGACCCACCCTCTGACAGAGGCCGCCACGTCGTCCGCGCCCGCGGGGGACCCCTGGTGATCCCCTAGGGGACAAGTGGTCCTCGCGGAGGAGGGGCGGGCGCGGATTCGCGTGCCAGGATGGAGTCAGGAGCGACGACGAGGGGCGGCACGATGGACTTCAACACGATCGCTTGGCTACCGCTGTGCGGCGGGGCGACCGCGGTGGGCCTGGTGCTCAGCTTCCTGGCGTTCAGGCGCAGGGGAGCGGTGGCGGGGACGAGGGTGGCGGCGTGGGCGCTGCTGCCGCTGGCGGCCTACCTGACCAACGCGCTGCAGACCCTGTGGACCATCGGCGCCAGCATCGTGACCTTCGTGACCAGCCTGGTGTTCAACCCGCTCGTGTGGGCCGGGGTGGCCGTCGCGGGGTTGTCGGTGGTGCTGTTCATGGTGTCCGGGGTGCTGCGCGGCAGGACGCTGTCGATCGGCAGGCGCAAGAGCTCCAAGGAGCCCGCCAAGGCACCCGCGCAGGGGCCCGCCGTTCAGCCTTCAGCGAACAAGCCGGCCGCGGCGGCCAAGCCGCAGCCCGCCGTCGGCGCCCAGAAGCCGGCCAAGGGCGACGACGACTTCGCCGACATCGAGGAGCTTCTCAAGCGGCGCGGCATCAGCTGATTTCGTGGCCGAGCCGGACTCTGTGTCACAGTTCCGAGACGCAACCGGAACGCTGTCTAGACAATCTCTACAAGATCGATACGAATGAGTTTCGCATCAATCACAGATTAGCCACATAGCACTCCGAGGGACTGGTCATACCAGCTCAGGCCATAGATTCTGCCTCCTGAGGTCGCGACTCGCGGTCTAAAGTACGTAGTTCAACGACGGCCGTCGTCTGGTACCAGGGGGCAATTCGGCATGACCGCACCGCTAGACGTTTCCGGCTCCGCATCAGAAGCTCAACCGGAGTCGGTGCTCGCGGGAGCGGGCAAGGCGATCCAGGGCCGATCCCTCACCCGGATCGCGTGGATGCGCCTCAGGCGCGACAAGGTCGCCCTCACGGGCGGGGTCGTCGTGCTGCTGCTCATCCTGGTGGCGATCTTCTCCTCGCCCATCATCTCCTTGTTCGGGCACCCGCCGCTGGAGTTCCACCAGGACCGGATCGACCCGGCCACGCTCCTGCCCAAGGGCACCTTCGGCGGCATGAGCGGCGACTACCTGCTCGGCGTCGAGCCGGTCAACGGCCGGGACATCTTCAGCCGCATCGTGGCCGGCGCCTGGGTCTCGCTGCTGATCGGCTTCCTGGCCACCGTCCTGTCGGTCGTCATCGGCACCGTACTGGGCGTGATCGCCGGCTACTTCGGCGGCTGGGTCGACCAGGTGATCGGCCGCCTGATGGACGTCTTCCTGGCCTTCCCCCTGCTGGTCTTCGCCATCGCGCTGGCGGGCGTCATCCCCGACAAGGGGTTCGGCCTGGAGGGCAACGGGCTGCGCATCGCGATGCTGATCTTCATCATCGGCTTCTTCAGCTGGCCCAGCATCGGCCGCATCGTCCGGGGCCAGACCCTCTCCCTGCGCGAGCGCGAGTTCGTCGACGCGGCCCGCAGCCTGGGGGCGCGCAACGGCTACATCCTGTTCCGCGAGATCATGCCCAACCTGATGGCGCCGATCCTGGTGTACGCCACCCTGCTCATTCCGACCAACATCCTGTTCGAGGCGGCGCTCTCCTTCCTCGGGGTCGGCATCAACCCGCCCACCCCGACCTGGGGCGGCATGCTCTCCGAAGCGGTCCGCTTCTACACGCTGCCGCACTTCGTGCTCTTCCCAGGGTTGGCGATCTTCGTCACCGTCCTGGCGTTCAACCTGTTCGGCGACGGACTGAGGGACGCCTTCGACCCGCGGGCTCACTGAACTCCGCACAGGCTTCGTCCCCCGCATCTCACTAATCAAGGGGTTAGTACATGAGAAGGAAACACGCACTGGCAGGAGCCGCGACAGCGGCGCTCGCCCTGGTGCTCTCCGCCTGTGGCGGCGGAGGCGGCGGAACACAGCAACCCGCGCAGTCCGCCGCCGGCGGCGGCGCGCAAGCGGTGTTCAACGCCGGTCTCACCCAGGTGTGGAACCCGTCCACCAAGAAGGGCGGCACGCTCAAGGCGGCCCACCAGGCCGACTGGGACAGTCTCGACCCCGGTGACACCTACTACGGCTACTCGTTCAACTTCGGCCGCTTCTACTGGCGGACGCTCACCATGTACAAGCCGGGTCCCGGCCCCGAGGGCAACACCGTCGTGCCCGACCTCGCCGAAGGGCTCGGCACGCCCAGCGCGGACGGCAAGACCTGGACGTACAAGCTCAGGAGCGGGCTGAAGTACGAGGACGGCTCGCCGATCACCGCCAAGGACGTCGCCTACGCGGTGGCGCGCTCCTTCGACAAGGAGATCTTCGCGCACGGCCCCTCCTACCTCAACGAGCTGCTCGAGTGGCCGAAGGACTTCAAGGGCGTCTACAAGACCCCGGACGTCGACTACTCCTCGGCCGTCGAGGCGCCCGACGACACGACGGTCGTCTTCCACCTGAAGAAGCCGTTCGCGTCCATGGACTACATCGTGCAGCTGGCGATGACGGCGCCGGTGCCCAAGGACAAGGACACGGGTGCGAAGTACCGGGAGCACGTGGTCTCCTCGGGCCCGTACAAGTTCGAGACCAACGAGGCCGGCAAGCGCTTCACCCTGGTCCGCAACGACCAGTGGGACCCCAAGACCGACCCCAACCGGCCCGCGCTGCCGGACCGGATCGAGGTCCAGCTCAACGTCAACGCCGACGACCTGGACAACCAGCTCATCGCCGGTGACATCCAGCTCGACATCGTCGGCACCGGCGTGCAGCCGGCCGCCCTGGGCCGGATCCTGCCGGACCCGGCGATGAAGGCGCGTACGGACAACCCGACCATCCCCAGGCTCTGGTACGTGTCGGTCATCCCGTACAACAAGCCGCTGGACAACATCGAGTGCCGCAAGGCCGTGCAGTTCGCCGCCGACCGCGTCGCCAACCAGACCGCCTTCGGCGGTGAGCTGGCCGGCGGCGAGATCGCCACGAACGTCATGCCGCCGGGCATCGTCGGCCAGGAGAAGTTCGACCTGTACCCCTCCGCGGGCAACAAGGGCGACCTGACCAAGGCCAAGGCGGCGCTGGCCGCCTGCGGGCAGCCGAACGGCTTCTCCACCACCATGACCTACCGCGCCGACCGCCCCAAGGAGAAGGCGCTGGCCGAGGCCATGGAGCAGGCGCTGGCCAAGGTCGGCATCAAGCTCACGCTCAAGGGCTTCCCGGGCTCCAGCTACTTCTCCGAGTACGCCGGTAACGTCGACTACGTCAAGAAGAACGGCATCGGCCTGGCCGCCCATGGCTGGGGCTCCGACTGGCCCGACGGTTACGGCTTCCTGCAGGCCATCGTCGACAGCCGGACCATCCGCCCCGCGGGCAACTACAACCTGAGCGTCATGAACCCCGAGGTCGACAAGCTGATCGACCAGGCTTCGTCCACGCTCGACGCGAACGCCCGCAACAAGCTCTGGGTCGAGGTCGACAAGAAGGTCATGGAAGACGCCTCCATCCTTCCCGTGGTGTGGGCGAAGACGCTGCTGCTGCGTGGCAAGGGCCTGACGAACGTCGCATACAACGAAGGCCAGAGCATGTACGACTACATCTTGCTCGGCGTCGAGTGACCAGGCGAGGTTCGGGGATCTAGCGAAGGCAGGTGAAGGCAGGAGTGGCCCGGCCGGAGACGGACGGGCCACTCGGCCGGAAGCGGTGCTCACATACATCATCAGACGACTGATCGGCGCGTTCGCGATGCTGATCGTGATCAGCATGGTCACCTTCGGCATCTTCTTCGTCGTGCCGCAGTGGGCCGGGGCGTCCCCCGAGGCCCTCGCCTCGCGCTACGTGGGGCGCGCGGCGACACCCGAGACGGTCGCCCTCGTGACCGAGCGGCTCGGATTCAACGACCCGGTGGTCGTGCAGTACGGGAGATTCGTCAAGGGCATCTTCGCCGGCGCCCAGTACGACTACGGCGCGGGCGTCGAGCAGTGCCCGGCGCCCTGCTTCGGCTACTCCTTCATCAGCGGCCAGCCCGTCTGGCCGGACCTGGTCGACCGCATGCCGGTGACCTTCTCCCTCGCCATCGGCGCCGCCGTCCTGTGGGTGCTGGCCGGCGTGAGCGTGGGCGTCCTCTCCGCGTTGCGCAGGGGCAGCTTCTTCGACCGGCTGTCGATGGGCACCGCGCTGGCCGGCGTGTCCCTGCCGATCTTCTTCACCGGCATGATCTCGCTGGTCATCTTCAGCTACGGCCTTGGCTGGACGCCGCCCGGCGGCGCCTGGACCGACATCACGGTCAACCCCGCGCAATGGGCCTACAACCTGCTGCTGCCGTGGATCACCCTGGCGTTCCTGTTCGCCGCCACCTATGCCCGGCTCACGCGTGCGGGGATGCTGGAGACCATGGGGGAGGACTACATCCGCACCGCCCGCGCCAAGGGGCTGAGCGAGCGTGACGTCGTGGTCAAACACGGGTTGCGGGCCGCGCTGACGCCGCTCCTGACGCTGTTCGGCATTGACTTCGGCCTGCTCATCGGTGGCGCCGTCCTCACCGAGACCACCTACACCCTGCCCGGCCTGGGCCAGTTCGCCATCCTGGCGATCAGGAACCAGGACCTGCCGCAGGTCATGGGCGTGGTGCTGGTCGCCGCCGCCTTCGTGGTGGTGGCGAGTCTGATCGTCGACCTCCTGTACGCCGTGGTCGACCCGAGGGTGAGGCTGTCGTGAGCTTCCTTGACGTCAAGGACCTGAAAATCCATTTCCCGACCGACGACGGGCTGGTCAAGTCCGTCGACGGGCTGTCGTTCGGCGTCGAGCGCGGCAAGACCCTGGGCATCGTGGGCGAGTCCGGCTCCGGCAAGAGCGTGACCAGCCTCGGCGTGCTCGGCCTGCACAAGGGCGGCCGGGCCCGGATCTCCGGCGAGATCTGGCTCGACGGTGAGGAACTCGTCGGCGCCAGCGCCGAGCACGTACGCGGGCTGCGCGGCAAGAAGATGGCGATGATCTTCCAGGATCCGCTGTCCTCGATGCACCCCTTCTACACGGTCGGCCACCAGATCATCGAGGCGTACCGGATCCACCACAGCGTCTCCAAGGCGGTCGCCCGCAAGCACGCGATCGACATGCTCGGCCGGGTCGGCATCCCCGAGCCCGCCAGGCGGGTCGACAGCTACCCGCACGAGTTCTCCGGCGGCATGCGGCAGCGCGCCATGATCGCGATGGCGCTGTCCTGCGACCCCGAGCTGCTCATCGCCGACGAGCCGACCACCGCGCTCGACGTGACCGTGCAGGCCCAGATCCTCGACCTGATGCGCGACCTGCAGCGGGAGTTCAACTCGGCGCTGATCATCATCACGCACGACCTGGGCGTGGTGGCCGAGCTGTCCGACGACATCCTCGTCATGTACGGCGGCAAATGCGTCGAGTTCGGCACCGCCGACGACATCTTCTACCGGCCCGAGCACCCCTACACCTGGGGTTTGCTGGGTTCCATGCCCCGCCTCGACCGCGAGCCCACCGAACGGCTGCTGCCGATCAAGGGCTCCCCGCCGTCGCTGATCAACGTGCCGCCGGGCTGCGCCTTCCACCCGCGCTGCCCGTACGCCGAGCGGACCGGTGACAAGGCCAGGACCGAGGTGCCCGCCCTGGCGGAGACCGAGGGAGGCCACCTGGTGCGCTGCCACATGAGCAAGGACGAGCGCCGGAACCTGTGGGAGACCGAGATCAAGCCAGTGCTGGAGACCCAGTGAGTGAGAACGAGCTGCTGCTTTCCGTGGAGAACATGGAGAAGCACTTCCCCGTGACCAAGGGCCTGCTCAAGCGGCAGGTCGGCGCCGTCAAGGCGGTCGACGGAATCAGCTTCGAGGTGTTCAAGGGCGAGACGCTGGGCCTGGTGGGCGAGTCGGGCTGCGGCAAGTCCACCACGGGACGGCTGGTCACCCGGCTGCTCGAACCCACCGGCGGCAAGATCGTCTTCGAGGGTCAGGACATCACGCACATGAGCCAGGGCAACCTCCGCCCGCTCCGCCGTGACATGCAGATGATCTTCCAGGATCCCTACTCGTCGCTCAACCCCCGCCACACCGTCGGCGCCATCGTCGGGGCTCCGTTCCGCATCCAGGGTGTGAAGACCGAGAGCGGCATCAAGAAGGCCGTCCAGGACATCCTCGCCATGGTCGGGCTCAGCCCCGAGCACTACAACCGCTATCCGCACGAGTTCTCCGGCGGGCAGCGGCAGCGCATCGGCATCGCCCGTACGCTCGCGCTCAAACCCAAGCTGATCATCGCCGACGAGCCGGTCTCCGCGCTCGACGTGTCCATCCAGGCCCAGGTCGTCAACCTGCTCGAAGACCTGCAGAACGAGCTGGACCTCACCTACGTCGTGATCGCCCACGACCTGTCGGTGGTGCGGCACATCAGCGACCGGGTCGCCGTCATGTACCTGGGCAAGATCGTGGAGATCGCCGACCGCAAGCGGCTCTACAGCTCGCCCATGCACCCCTACACCAACGCCCTGCTGTCGGCCGTGCCCGTGCCCGACCCGAAGGGCCGCAAGAACCGGGAGCGGATCCCGCTGGCCGGTGACGTGCCCAGCCCGCTCAACCCGCCGCCCGCCTGCCGTTTCCACACCCGCTGCTGGAAGGCGCAGGACATCTGCAAGACGGTCGAGCCGCCCCTGGAGGAGCTGGCCGGCGGCCACCGCGTCGCCTGCCACTTCCCCGAGAACGCCCCCGCAACGGTCCCGGAACCCGCCGCCGCGGCCGCCACGGAAGCCGAGTGAGGGCCGATCAGGACAGAGCGCCGGGCGTGATCAACCCCGTCTCGTAGGCGAGCACCACGGCCTGCACGCGGTCGCGCAACCCCAGCTTGGTCAGCACGTTGCCGACATGCGTCTTGACCGTGGTCTCGCTCACCACGAGCTTGGCGGCGATCTCGGCGTTGGACATGCCCTTGGCGATCAGCCGCAGCACCTCCAGCTCCCGCTCGGTCAGCCGGTCGAGCCGGGCGGGAGCCGCCTGCTCGTACGCCGACGGCAGCCGGGTCGCGAACCGGTCCAGCAGCCGCCGCGTCACGCTCGGCGCCACGATCGCGTCGCCGGCCGCCACCACCCGGATCGCCTGCACCAGCTCGTCCGGCGGCACGTCCTTCAGCAGGAACCCGGACGCGCCCGAGCGCAGCGCCTCCACGATGTACTCGTCCAGGTCGAACGTCGTCAGCACCAGCACCTTCGGCACGTGCGCCGACGGGGCCGCCTCCCGCACGATCCTGCGGGTCGCCTCGATGCCGTCGACCCCGGGCATCCGGATGTCCATCAGCACCACGTCGGGCAGCAGCGCCCGCGTCTGCTCCTGCGCGTCCTTGCCGTCGCCGGCCTGGCCCACCACCGTGATGTCGGGCTCGGCCTCCAGGATCAGCCGGAATCCCGTGCGCAGCAGCGGCTGGTCGTCCACCAGCAGCACCCTGATCGTCATTGGCCGTCCTTCAACGGGAACCTCGCCCGCACCCCGAAGCCGCCCCCCGGCAGCGGACCGATGCTCAGGATTCCACCATAGAGGGCGACCCGTTCGCGAATCCCCACCAAACCGTGCCCTGTCCGGGCGGGCAGCCCCGACGCGCCCACCCCGTCGTCGGCCACCTCCACATCCAGCTCGCCCGGCTCGTGACGGACCGTCACCACCGCCTCCGCCCCCGAGCCGGCGTGCCGCAGGCTGTTCGTCAGGCCCTCCTGGACCAGCCGGTAGGCGGCCAGGTCCACCCCCGCGGGCAGCGGCCGCGGCTCGCCCTCCACCAGCAGCCGGGTGGGCAGCCCCGCCTCCCGCATCTGCTCCACCAGCAGCGGCAGGTCCTGCATGCCCGGCTGCGGGCCCAGCTCCGCGCGGGCGTCGGTACGCAGCACGCCCACGATGTTGCGCATCTCCGTCATCGCCAGCCGGCCCGTGTGCTCGATCGCCGACAGCGCCTCCCGCGCCAGGTCCGGGTCGGAGGCCAGCACCCGGCGCGCCGCCGCCGCCTGCACCGTCATCACGCTGACGTGGTGGGCGACCACGTCGTGCAGCTCGCGGGCGATCCTCGAACGCTCCTCGGCCCGCGCCGCCCGCGTGTCGGCCGCGTGCGCCCGCTCCAGCCGGTCCGCCCGGTCCCGCAGCTCCTCCAGGTACGCCCGGCGCAGCCGCAGGCTCCGGCCCGCCCCCCAGGCGGCCAGCAGCACCATGGCCACCACGACGTGCTCGCTCCAGCTTGCCGCCTGGGCCGGGCCCGCCGCGGCGTCCAGCGCGTACGTCGTCAGCGAGATCAGCAGCCCGCACAGCGCCACCGCCAGGCCGCGGTGGGCGGCCACCGAATAGAGCAGCACCAGGCCGGCCAGGCTGGAACTGCCGGTGCCGTAGCCGAGCACGCCCAGCAACGCCTCCGGCACCGCGCCGAGGCACAACGCCCTCAGCGGCCACCGCCTGCGCAGCGCCACCGGGGCGCAGGCCAGCACCACGAGCGCGGCGCCGATCGGGTCGGGGTCGCGCATGCCCTCGACCGTCAGCCCCTCGGCCTGGAGCCGGTCGGGACCGTTGAGCAGGAACAGCGCCACCGATGCGGCGGCCACCACCCCGGCGAGCACCGTGTCGTGGAGCCTGCTTCGGTCTATGCGCACCGCTTCACTGTAGGCTCAGCTCAGAGCCCGAAACCTCCTACTTCGGGAGGATAGCCTGCGCACACCGCCCCTACCCGGCCGACGCCCGCCGACCGGCCGGAGCGGTGCGGCGCCCAGGACGCTCCGGTTCGCCGGGACCACCCAGGGGAGTGGGCCGCTTGGCCGTCGAGCCGTCCGGAGCGGCGGGCCGGTGGGTCAGAGCTCGTCGGTTGCCGCGCGGCGGTTGGCGCGTAGCGTGTCGCCCGGCTGGCGGTCGGGCACCGGAGGCGGGGTGCCGCCGAACTCCGGGCACAGCGCCTGGTGATCGCACCAGTCGCACAACCGGCTCCGGCGTGCCCGCCACTCGCCCGTCTCCAGCGACCGCTCGATGGCCGCCCACAACGCCATCACCTTACGCTCGGTGGCCAGCAGGTCGGCCTCGTCGGGCGCATAGCGCAGCACCTCGCCCTGACCGCCCAGGTAGACCAGCTGCAGCAGCCGCGGCACCTGCCCGCGCAGCCGCCACAGCACCAGCGCGTAGAACTTCATCTGGAACAGCGCCTTGGTCTCGAAGTCCGGCCCGGGCGCGGTGCCCGTCTTGTAGTCCACCACCCGGACCTCGCCCGTCGGCGCCACGTCGAGCCGGTCGACGTAGCCCCGGAGCATCAGCCCGCCGTCCAGCACCGCCTCCACGTAGAGCTCGCGCTCGGCGGGCTCCAGCCGCGTCGGGTCCTCCAGAGTGAAATAGCGCTCCAGCATGCCCCGCGCCTGCGCCAGCCACTCCGCCTGGTCGGCCTCGTCGGCGAACATCTCCGCGTATTGCGCGTCCTCGGCCAGCAGCCGCTGCCACTGCGGCTCCAGCAGCTCCAGCGCCGCCCGCACCGAGCGCCGCGGCGCCGGCAGGTCGTAGAGCCGCTCCAGGACCGCGTGCACCACCGTGCCGCGCACGGCGGCCTGCGAGGGTTTCTCGGGAAGCTGATCTATCACCCGAAACCGGTAGAGCAGTGGGCAGGTCATGAAATCGCCCGCCCGGGAGGGGGAGATGGCTCCGATGATCACCGGTTCGGTCAAAGTCATGCACCGCACTCTAAGTCAAGGCCCCGACAGAATAACGCCGGCGGGACGAGGATCCGCGTGATCGGGCGCGTAGCATCAAGGCAGCAACAGCACGTAATGGACGTTCGAGGAGTGCGGTGAGCGAGCAGAGCCCGCGTCAGGAGTTCTCCGGTCTGAGGATGGGAAGGCCCTTCGGCATTCCGGTCTACGTCTCTTGGACCTGGTTCATCGTCGCAGCCTTCATCACGATCATGTTCGGGCCGCAGATGCGGCAGATGCTGCCCGACCTCGGCAGCACGGCGGCCTACGCCGTGGCGTTCGTGTTCGCGGTGCTGCTCTATGTGTCGGTGCTGCTGCACGAGCTCGCCCACAGCGTGCTGGCCAAGGGGTTCGGCCTGCCGGTGCGCAGGATCACCCTCTACCTGCTCGGCGGCGTGTCGGAGATCGAGAAGGAGCCGCCCACGCCCGGCAAGGAGTTCCTGGTCGCCGCCGCGGGGCCGGCGCTGTCGCTGGGGCTGGCCGGCATCGGCCTGGCCGCCGACGTCTACGTGATCAACAACCGCGGCATTTTGGAGGTGCTGGTCTGGCAGCTCTGGGTCGCCAACCTCATCGTCGCCGTGTTCAACCTGCTGCCGGGGCTGCCGCTCGACGGCGGCAGGATGCTGCGCGCCGGGGTGTGGAAGCTGACCAGTAACCCCAGCTCCGGCACCGTCGTGGCCGGCTGGGGCGGGCGGGTGCTGGCCGTGTTGCTGGTGGTGTTCCCGGTGGCGAGCATGCTGTCGGGCGGGAGTTCGTCCGACCCGTTCGATCTGGTGTGGCCGCTGGTGCTGGCGTCGTTCATCTGGCTCGGGGCCAGCCAGGCGCTGCGCTCGGCCAAGATCCGCGCCAGGATCCCGCAGGTCAACGCCCGCTCCCTGGCCCGCAGGGCGATCCCGGTCACCTCCGAGACACCGCTGGCCGAGGCGCTGCGGCAGGCCACCGAGCAGCGGGCGGGCGCCCTCGTCGTCGTCGGCCACGACGGCAGGCCGCTGGCGATCGTCAACGAGGCCGCCGTCCAGGCCACCCCCGAGCACCGCCGCCCCTGGGTGACCGTCGGCTCCCTCGCCAAATCCCTGGAGCCCTCCATGGTGCTGCAGGCCGACCTGGTGGGAGAGCCCCTCATCGACGCGATGCGCGACGCCCCGGGCAGCGAATACCTGCTCGTGGAGCACGGCGGAGAGATCTTCGGCGTGCTCGCCACGGCCGACGTCAACAGGGTCTTCACCGGCGTCTGATATGTCCCACTCGTTTATGAGGCGGCCCCCGGATAGGGTCGTGTCCAGCAGTTTCGGGTGGCCGGAGCCGCCTCCGGCGATTTCTGCGATGCGACGACTGGCCGATAGTGTGCTGTTTGGCCAAAGTTGCACAGTTGAGGGGTTTGTGGCGGTCCACCGGTTCACCGAATCGAGACAAGAGGGCCGCAACAGGGCCTCGTCGTCTGGGTACGTACGGCTGGTGGCCGGCACGGCAGTGCGGGTGCCGTCATATCGCCGGCTTCCGGGGAGGAGATTTGAGTGACCGAGCGCAGCGAAGGCACTGTTGAGCGCGGCACGGTCGTCTTGAGGGAGGACGCATGACCGACCTGGGCTTCGGAGTGGTGCGTCCGCTTCCTGGAAACGGGCTCGTCGCCTATGAGGGCGGGCTGCTGCTGGTCTGTGACGCCAACGAGGCCGCGGCCGACGACCTGCTCGGCGCCCTGCGCGAGACGGCCGCGTCCGGCGGCGACGGACGGGCGCTGGCCCGCCGCGCGGCGCAGGTGCTCGCGGCCAACATGGCGGGCGATCCGGCCACCTGCGCGGTCGCCGGCCCCGTCGGCGGCGGCGTGGCCGTCCTGGTCAGCGGCTCGGCCGCGGCCACCATCGGCACCCCCGCCGGCGAGACCCGGCTGGCCGGCAGCGACTCCCTGACCTGGGCCGACCGGCTCGTCGCCGGCCCGGTGGAGCGGGTCGAGCTGAGCCTGCCCGGCGCCGGCAACCCGCACCCCGCGGTCCGCCTCGAAAGCGGTGTGGTGCACGGCGGCGGCCTCGTCGGCGATCTCACCGACCGTCCCGCCGTCCCCGCTCCCGCCCCGTCCAGGCCGCTGACCAGCGAGATGCCGGACACGGCCTTCCACATCGAGCCGGACCTGATCCCGCCGCCCCCGCCCGCGGAGCGGCCGCCCTACCCGCTGGCCGACCAGCCGCAGGCCCCGCAGAGCCCGCCCTCCGGCCCGCAGCCCGCGCCCGTGGAGCAGCCGCCGTACCACACCCCGCCGGAGCAGCAGCCGTACCACACGCCCCCGGAGCAGGCCGCTCCCTACCTTCCCTCGCCGGAGCCCTCCTTCCACCAGCCCTCCGAGCAGCCCCCCTACCCGGGCTCGCAGGAGCAGCCGCTCTTCCCGGGGCCGCAGGAGCAGCCTCCGCACCCCGAGTCGCAGTTCCCGTCCTTCGACGAGCCGCAGTCCTCCGGCAACGGCGTCGCCGACCAGCAGGCCCAGCAGCACCTGGGCCCGCCGGAGCCCTACGACCACGCCGCGCCGCCCGTGCTCGGGCCACCCGACCACTTCGACCACCCGGGCCAGCCGCAGGACCAGCCGTCCGAGCACGGCGACCGCCCCCTGGTCTACGGCGTCGACTGCAAGAACGACCACTTCAACGACCCCCGCTCGCCCTACTGCGCGGTCTGCGGCATCGCCCTGGTGCACCGCACCCTCGTCCCCTACAAGGGCCCGCGCCCGTCGCTCGGCGTCCTCATCCTGGACGACGGCACGGCGCTGCCCCTGGAGAGCGACTACCTGCTGGGCCGCGACCCCGAGCGGGCCCCCGAGGTGGCCGGCGGCAGCGCCAGGCCCGCCAAGGTGACCAGCCCGGACGGCTCGGTGTCCCGCCGGCACCTGCGGGTGGCACTGGACGGCTGGGACGTCAACCTGGTCGATTTGGGCTCGGTCAACGGCACCCAGATCCAGCCGCCCGGCGACCCGAACTTCTACGACATCCCACCCAACGAGCCCGTCACCATCGCCCCGGGGACGACCGTCCGTGTGGGCGTCTCCCGCACCCTCCGCTTCGAGGCGCACCGGGGGTAGGCACTTCCTCCGGCGAACGCCCGCGTCCCTGAGCGGGGCGCGGGCGTACGCGTCGCTCGACACGTGCACCAGCCGCCCGCCCACCCGCGACACCCCCAGGGCGACGTACGCCGCCCCGTCCGCCGTGCTCGCCCAGTCCGCCTGACGGTAAGCGGCATTGACCGTCGCCTCCGGCCGGAACTTCTCGAACAACTCCTCCACCGCGGTCCGCGACCGCACGTCCAGAGCCAGCCAGGCCGCCCCGGGGCACCCACCGGGCCTGCGCAGATAGGTCGCGCCCACCTCATGCCCCGCCGCCGCGCACAGGCGTACGAGCTCGCCGCCGAGAAACCCGCTCCCACCGACGATGAGAACTTTCACGAGCCGCCACGCTACCCCAAGCCCTCCTTCCCGACGGCCTGTGCCGCATGGGCTGAGATCGGTGTTCCGGTGGGAGGCGGCTCGTGTCACAGGAGGCTGAGGCGCCACTCCGGCAGGGTTCCGTTCGGTGGCCGCACGGCCTGTCTCCTGGCCTCGTCCGCGAACAGCCGCAGGCCGAGGCCGTCGAAATCCGAGGCGACCGCGAGCGGTCTCGACGGGTCCGCCTCGGCCACGGCTCGCGCGTGCTGTGCGGCGAGCCGTACGCGGGGGACTTCGTGGAGCGTCGCCGGCTCCGTCAGGTGGGGGAGCGCCCAGGCGTACGGCGTCGTGCGACGCGACCGCCTCGGACGCCACAGCCCCGGTCGCCCGGCACCGCTCCGCGTGAGCGAGCGCCAGCTCCACCGCCCGGGCCCGAACCCGCGGCCGCCTCCACCGGCGGCTCCGGATCGGCCGCCAGCGCGCCCGCCAGCCGCCATCCCGTGATCCGTGCCGGTCGGCACCCCTGCGCGCCCCAGCGGCCTCCAGGGCGGCCGTGAGGCCCGCATACCGGGCGCGACGCCGGGTCCCGGGGCGACGTTCCCGAGCCGCGTCACCGTACCGGGGGTGCGCCGGCCGTACGACCACTCCACCGTCCCAGCGGGGTACGGCGTCCCGGTCGCATGCGGCGCCTCGGCGGGGCGTCCCGGCCGGACGCGGCCTGTCGGGGGAGCGGGGCGTCGTGGTCGCGTTCGGTGACGAGGCGGTGGGCGCCGGGGGTTACGCCGATGATGCGAAAAGCCGATCGCCTGCCTTCCGTTTCCGTGCCCGGCGAAGGCGAAGGCGGACGCCGGACCGCCGGCTCCACGGACGCCGGACGGCAACACCGGAAATCTCGCATGGGCGGCTCAGGATTCTCCCAGGGCGCCAGGGAGCGCGTCGGCCCCGCGAGTCCACCGGGGGTTCGATGGAGGCGGCCGAGACACCGGGGAGGCGAGGGCGGCCGGCGCGGGAGGGCGGGGCAGGCTGCATTACGCCTTCTCCCGAAAAATAGCAATTTTAAAGTATAAGCCGCTGAATGGGCGAAAAATCTTCGGAAGGGCTCGATGGAGCGGCCGGCCAGTGGGGGCGACCCGCGAAATTCGCTGCTTTATCGGGCCGTCCATAATCCAGAGATCCGGCCCGGTCGCATACCGGATCCCCGTCCCTAGGCCGGTCGGAAGGCCCGTACGCCCCGTAACAGGCGCACCGCCGCCTCAAGCCCGCTCGCCGCCTCCAGCGCCCGCCCCGCGGCCGTCGCGAACCGGCTCAGCAGATGCTCGTCCCCGTCGCCGAACGCCCGCCCCGCGACCCACACGAAGGTGTGATCCAGCATCGCCGCCGGCACAGGCGTGGCCAGGAACCCCGGCTCGCCCATGGACGGGTCCCGCACCAGCCGTACCGTGACCGACCCGGCCGCGAGCTCCTTCAGCACCCCGGATTCGGCCAGCCACCGCCGCACCCGCAGCGGATCCCCCGCTGGGGCGTGGAGGTGGATGCAGTGCGCCTCCCGCCGCAGCGCGTCCACGCGGACGAGCCCCGCGTAGGTGGTTCCCGCGACGGCGGCGGCGGTCCGGGCCAGCCGATCGACCAGGTCCGCGGTCTCCAGGCAGGAGAAGACGGCGATGAGTTCGCGCATGGCGATGCCGGCACGGTTATGCGGCATGCGGTGGCCCTGCTGCGGAGGGAACGAGATCGCGCGACCCGATCACGCGACACTCAAGTGCGGGTGCCCTGACTATCACCCCCGCCGCGGCTCTTGACCAGCCCTCAACTGGAAATCAGGATTTTTGCCTATTTCAGCCAGCCCCTACCGCAGCCGCAGCACCATGGACACGGTCTCGGGGGCCGGAGCCTACGACCGCGGCCGCAGCAGCGCCCACTGCACGTCGTCCGCCCACGTGCCGTCCCCCTTGGGGAACAACTCCCGCTGCAGGCCCTCCCGCTGGAACCCGGCCCGCTCCAGCACCCCGTGCGAGGCCGTGTTCCCCGCCTCGGTCCCCGCCACGACGCGGCGCAGCGGCGTACGGGCGAAGGCCCACTCCAGCAGCAGCCCCACCGCCCGCGTCATGAACCCCCTCCCCCGGAACTCCGGCAGCAGCGAATAGCCGATCATCGCCTGCCCCAGCGCCGGCACCACCTGCGTGAGCTGCAGATGCCCCGCGAACGCCGCCGACCCCGCGTCCCTGATGGCCAGCTCGACCCGCTGGCCCGACACCCACCAGTAACCGGTGTACCGGCATCGCCGCTCGTCGTCCTCCAGTGTGCCCGGGGTCCCCATGAAGTAGGCCGCCACGCTCGGGTCGGTCAGCATCCGGTGGTAGTCCCCGGCGTCCCCCACGGTCAGCGGCGCCAGCCGTACGACGCCGTCGCCCAACTCCCCGCCGTCGAAGAACGGCAGGTACGGCTCCGCCCCGTCCACCGCGTCCCCCGCCAGCCGGCCGAAGGTGACGAGGTCCGTCCACCGCCCGTCCCGCAGCCGGACGGCGTCCCGCCGCCGCCCCTCCTCCCGGAACCCCGCCTTGTACGCCACCCGCAGGCTCGCCACGTTCTCCACCTCGGCCTGCAGCTCGACCCGGCGCACCCCCTGGTCGAAGAGCCAATCCGAGACCGCCCGCGCCGCCGTCCCCGCCACGTTCTTGCCCCGGGCCCATGGCGCCACCAGGAAGCCCAGCTCCGCCACGCCCCACTGGTCCGGCGGCCGCGCCCAGACCAGGCCGACGACCCGGTCGCTCTCCGTGATCGCGAACTCCGCCCCGCCGCCGTCCCACCGCGCCGCCGCGCCCTGGAGGTGGTCGCGTGCGTGCTCCGGCGCGTACGGCACCGGCAGCAGCGGCATGAACCTGGCCGTCACCGGATCCGCGCACATCCGCGCGATCGCCTCGGCGTCCCCCACCAGGGGAGGCCGCAGGATCAGGGAGCCGGTGGAGATCACATCGCGCGGGAGCATCCCCCATAGATATCGCGCGTCCGGAGGCACCCGAAAGCCCTATACCCTTGCCGCCATGGGTTTCCGCAGGCATGGGCCTTTCCGGGCGGGGGATCAGGTGCAGCTCACCGACCCCAAGAACAAACGCCACACGATCACGCTCAAAGAGGACGGCGTCTTCCACACCCACAAGGGCGCCATCCCGCACAGCGATCTGATCGGGCAGCCCGAAGGCTCCGTCGTGCGCTCCTCCGGCGGCACCCAGTACCTCGCCTTCCGCCACCTGCTGCAGGACTACACGCTCGTCATGCCGCGCGGCGCGGCCGTCATCTACCCCAAGGACGCCTCGATGATCGTCGGTATGGCCGACATCTTCCCCGGCGCCCGCGTCGTCGAGGCCGGCGTCGGCTCCGGCGCCCTGACCTGCTTCCTGCTGCGCGCCGTAGGCCCCGAGGGCCACGTCACCTCCTACGAGCGGCGCGAGGACTTCGCCGACGTGGCGCGCAAGAACGTGGAGAAGTTCTACGGCGAGTCCATGGAGGACAACTGGCGGCTGGTCGTCGGCGACCTGGTGGGCTCCATCGACGAGATCGACGTCGACCGCGTCATCCTCGACATGCTCGCCCCCTGGGAGTGCGTCGACGCCGCCGCCAAGGCCCTCACCCCGGGCGGGGTGATCTGCTGTTATGTGGCCACCACCACCCAGATGTCAAAGACGGTCGAGGTCATTCGTGATCACGGGTGTTTCACCGAGCCGCATGCGTGGGAGACCCTGGTTCGCGACTGGCATGTCGAAGGTCTCGCGGTGAGACCCGATCATCGGATGATCGGTCACACCGGGTTCCTCGTCACCGCCCGCCGCATGGCCGACGGCGTGACCCCGCCGCCGCGCCGTCGCCGACCGAAGGGGACGACCGAGGAACTATGACAATTTGGCCACGAGGGTGCGTTCGTGCGTGACACGGGAACAGATCGCCGTGTTCATATGCTGGGAGTATTAAACGCACTATTAGGGATTATTCAACGAACACTGAATGTCACTCGACGAACACTGCCCGGCCAGGTTACGGAGGGGCCCGAGATAGGTAAGGTCCTAAGTAGTCGCCCTCGACTGGGAAGGAGGTGACGGGGCGTGGCAGCTCGCGATGATGCTGAGGCTCGAGCCGCGCAGCGCGAACGGGAGGTCGCTGATCTTTCAACACAGGTCTCCTTCCTCCAGGAGGAGATCACCGCGCTGAGGCGGAAACTGGCCGAGTCACCCCGTCAGGCCAGGGTCCTCGAAGAGCGTCTCCATGAGGCACAGGCGAATCTCGCGGCCGTGACAGGCCAGAACGAGCGCCTGGTGGCAACCCTCAAGGAGGCCAGGGACCAGATCGTCGCCCTCAAGGAGGAGGTCGACCGGCTGGCGCAGCCGCCATCCGGCTTCGGCACCTTCCTCGAGGCCCGAGAAGACGGCACGATCGAGGTGTTCACCGGCGGCCGCAAGCTCCGGGTGAACGTCAGCCCTGCCGTTGACGTCGACTCGCTGCGGCGTGGCCAGGAGGTCA
Organism: Nonomuraea sp. B12E4; assembly: GCF_039871825.1. Taxonomy (NCBI): domain Bacteria; kingdom Bacillati; phylum Actinomycetota; class Actinomycetes; order Streptosporangiales; family Streptosporangiaceae; genus Nonomuraea; species Nonomuraea sp. B12E4. The sequence goes on from NZ_JBDPME010000007.1 coordinate 228,331, forward strand.
TGCTCAACGAGGCCCTCAACGTGGTCGAAGCCCTCGGCTACGAAGAGGTCGGCGAGATCGTGATGCTCAAAGAACTGCTCGACGAGGGAAAGCGGGCCCTGGTCATCTCGCACGCCGACGAAGAGCGCGTCGTGCGACTGGCCGAGTCGCTGGTCGGCCAGCCCATCAGGGCGGGCGACTCGCTCCTGCTCGAGCCGCGCTCCGGCTACGTCTACGAGCGCATACCCAAGTCCGAAGTCGAAGAGCTCGTGCTCGAAGAGGTCCCTGACATCTCCTACGAGGAGATCGGCGGGCTCATGCGGCAGATCGAGCAGATCAGGGACGCCATCGAGCTGCCCTACCTGCACGCCGACCTGTTCCGCGAGCACAAACTGCGGCCCCCCAAGGGCGTGCTCCTCTACGGCCCGCCCGGCTGCGGCAAGACGCTCATCGCCAAGGCCGTCGCCAACTCCCTGGCCAAGCAGGTCGCGGAGAAGACCGGTCAGTCCGGCAAGAGCTTCTTCCTCAACATCAAGGGCCCCGAGCTTCTCAACAAGTACGTCGGCGAGACCGAGCGGCACATCCGCCTGGTCTTCCAGCGTGCCCGTGAGAAGGCCTCCGAAGGCACCCCGGTGATCGTGTTCTTCGACGAGATGGACTCGATCTTCCGCACCCGAGGCTCCGGCGTGTCCTCCGACGTCGAGAACACGATCGTCCCCCAGCTGCTGTCGGAGATCGACGGCGTCGAAGGGCTGGAGAACGTCATCGTCATCGGCGCCTCCAACCGCGAGGACATGATCGACCCGGCGATCCTGCGGCCCGGCCGCCTGGACGTCAAGATCAAGATCGAGCGGCCGGACGCCGAGGCGGCCAAGGACATCTTCTCCAAATACCTCATCGCGGACCTTCCCCTGCACCCCGATGACCTGGCGGAGCACGGCAACTCCCGCGGGGCCACGATCCAGGGCATGATCCAGAGCGTCGTCGAGCGGATGTACACCGAGAGCGAGGAAAACCGCTTCCTCGAGGTGACCTACGCCAACGGCGACAAGGAAGTCCTCTACTTCAAGGACTTCAACTCCGGCGCGATGATCCAGAACATCGTCGACCGGGGCAAGAAGATGGCCATCAAGCAGTTCCTCGAGAGCGGCCAGAAGGGCCTGCGGGTGCAGCACCTGCTCACGGCCTGCGTGGATGAGTTCTCCGAGAACGAGGACCTGCCCAACACCACCAACCCCGACGACTGGGCCCGCATCTCCGGCAAGAAGGGCGAGCGGATCGTCTACATCCGTACGCTCGTCTCCGGCAAGCAGGGCACCGAGGCCGGCCGTTCCATCGACACCGTCGCCAACACCGGCCAGTACCTCTGATCCACGGAAAACGGGAGGGCCCGCCCCGGGCCCTCCCGTTCCGCTGCGCGCACTCCCTCTCAGGGAGAAAACACCCCCTTCCCCGCAAAAGACCCCGGCCGGAGCACGGCGAGAGGGCCCGGCGGCGGAAGGGACGGCCCATGCCGCGGATAAGGCATGCGCAACGCCCCGATGAGGCGCACACTGACGCTGTGGCCCCGCTCAAACGGATAGACGTGCACGTCGAAGGCCTCGTCCAAGGCGTGGGCTTCCGCGCCTTCGTCTGCTCCCTCGCCAACCGGCTGGGCCTGGCGGGCCGGGTACGCAACGACGCCGACGGGGTGTTCATCGAAGTCGAAGGAGCCCTCGCCGGAGTCGAGGAATTCCTCACCGCCCTCGAACGCGACGCCCCCGCCCTGTCCGAGATCGAACACGTCACCATCGTCAGCGCCGAACCCACCGGGCACAGCGGCTTCACCATCGCCGCCGGCGACCCCTCCGGGCTGTGCCGCGCCCTCGTCCGCGCCGACAGCGCCCCCTGCGACGACTGCCTGCGCGAACTCGCCGACCCCGCCGACCGGCGGCACCGCCACCCGTTCATCACCTGCGCCCGCTGCGGTCCCCGCTTCACCATCGTGCGCGGCGCCCCCTGCGACCGGCAGCTCACCACCATGGCCGGGTTCGCCATGTGCCCCGCCTGCGCGGCCGAATACGACGACCCCGGCAACCGCCGCTTCCAGTCCCAGCCCACCTGCTGCCCCGCCTGCGGACCCCGGCTCAGGCTGCACGACGCCCGCGGCACCGAACTGTGCGGCGACCCCATCACCAGTGCCGCCACCCTGCTCCGCGCCGGGCGCGTCGTCGCCGTCAAGGGCCCCGGCGGCTACCACCTCGCCGTCCCCGCCGCGCACGAGCAGGCCGCCGCCACCCTGCGCGGCCGCAAGCACCGCGAGGAGAGGCCGTTCGCGATCATGGCCGCCGACCTCGCACAGGCCCGTCTGCTGTGCGACGTCGACGACGGCGCCGCCGACCTCCTCACCAGCCGCGCCCGCCCCGTCGTGGTGCTGCCCCGCCGCGCCGGCGCCCCTGTGGCCGGCTCCGTCGCCCCCGGCGACCGCGGCCTCGGCATCATGCTGCCCGCCACGCCGCTGCACCACCTCCTGCTCGCCGAACTCGGCGAACCCCTCGCCCTGGCCGCCGGCAACGTCCGCGACGAGCCCGTCGCCCATGAGGACGCCGACGCGCTCACCCGGCTCGGCGGCATCGCCGACGCCTTCCTCGTCCACGACCGGCCCATCCACGTACGCACCGACGACTCCGTCCTGCGGCCCATGGCCGGGGAGATGACCGTGCTACGGCGGGCCCGCGGATACGCGCCCGAACCGCTCGTCCTGCGCCGCCCCGCGCCCCGGCCGGTGCTCGCCTGCGGCGCCCGGCTCCAGAGCACCTTCTGCCTCGCGCAGGGCCGGCGGGCGTTCGTCTCCCACCACATCGGCGACCTGGAACACCCCGACACGCTCCGCACGTACGTCGAGAGCATCGACCACTACTGCGGGCTGCTCGACCTGCGGCCCCAGCTCGTCGCCCACGACCCGCACCCCGGCTACCCCTCCACCCGGCACGCCCTGGAGATCCCCGGCGCCGAACTCGTCCCCGTCCCGCACCACCACGCCCACATCGCCGCCTGCCTCGCCGACAACGGCGTCCCCGGACCCGTGCTCGGCGTCGTCCTCGACGGCCCCGACGGCGCCGGCCTGGGCGGCGAGTTCCTGCGGGCCGACCTGACCGGCTGCCGGCGCCTCGGCCACCTCGCTGCCGTGCCCATGCCCGCCGCCGCCGTCCGGCAGCCCTGGCGCATGGCCGCCGCCTACCTGCGCGACGACCACCCCGACCTCGACGTCGTACGCCGCCACGCCGGCGAGTGGGCCGGCCAGTTCTCCGGCCCACCGGACACGACCAGCGCCGGCCTGCTGTTCGACGCCGTCGCGGCGCTGCTCGGCCTCCGCGACAAGATCACGTACGAGGGGCAGGCCGGCGCCGAGCTCGAACAACACGCCGACCCCGCCGAAACCGGCGCCTACCCCGCCTCCCTCACCCCCGGCGACCCGCTCGTCGTCACCGCCGCCGACCTCGTGCGCGCCGCCGCCACCGACCTGGCCGGCGGCGTGGACACCCACGTCATCGCCGCCCGCTTCCACAACGGCGTGGCCGCCGCCGTCGCCGCCGCCTGCGCCACCCTCCGGCAGGCCACCGGCCTGTCCACCGTGGCGCTGTCCGGCAGCGTCTTCCAGAACGCCTTCCTGCTGGAAGGCACGGTACGGCGGCTGCGCGCGGCCGGCTTCCGGGTGCTGAGACACGTGCGCGTGCCACCTCATGACGGCGGCCTCAGCCTCGGCCAGGCCGCCGTCGCCGCCGCCCGCCCCCGCGCCTGACCATTCCGGCTCCCCGCCGCCTGGCCGGCCCCAGGAAGAGCGCAGCGGCCTCCACAGCGCCTCCACAGCGCCTCCGGAGGGCCTTGGGGCCGCCTTCGCCGCTTGGAGCCGGCATGGAGCCGGCATGGACCCGGCATGGAGGCGCGCCCGGTCGCGGCCGAGCTTCTGGTGCCTTGGCGGGCCGAGTCACATGTATCGGACATGCCCGCCTCAGGGTTACGGACGTGACAGGAGAGGATCATGGAACCGAAGTGATCTACGTGACGTCTAAGGGCCGTGCATCAACCAAACCGGCCGAAGCATGCTCGGGGAGACGGCCGGTTGGCCGAACTCGACCTCCTGCGATTCCTCGCCGCGCTCGCCGTGGTGGCCTTCCACTTCCTGGTGGCCTACGCCTCCGTCTGGGATGACCGGCCCGCGGAGCTGTTCCCCGCGCTGGCGCCCGTCGCGGGCCTGGGCATCCTCGGGGTCGAGCTGTTCTTCATCATCAGCGGATTCGTCATCCTCATGACCGTCTGGGGACGCGGCCTCGGCGCCTTCGCCCGCTCCCGCCTGGTCCGCCTCTACCCGGCGTACTGGCTCAGCCTGGCCGCCATCGCCGCCCTCTACGGGCTCACCGGCGCCAAGGCGCTCAACCCAAAACTTTCACCAGGTGACTACCTGCTGAACGCCACCATGTTCCAGCGGCTGTTCAAGGTCACCGACGCCAGCGGCGTCTACTGGTCGCTCTGGGCCGAGCTGCGCTTCTACCTCCTGATCGCCATCCTCGTGATCGTCGGCGTCACGTACCGGCGGGTCCTGGTGTTCGCCGGGACCTGGCTGGTGGCCACCCTGACCGTGAAACTGCTCGAGGACAACGTGCCCACGGTCATCGGCGAGATCGTCATGCCCGACTACGCCCCGTACTTCATCGCCGGCATGGCCCTGTACCTCATCCACAAGCACGGCAGCGCCTTCCTGCCCTGGCTCTACGTCGCCGGCGGATACGGCCTGGCGATCCCCTCCGCGCTCGGCCGGGTCGGGCGGCGCGTCGAGGCCGCGGGTTTCAAGAACATGCCCGTCACCGACCTCAGCGTGATCATCACCATCACGCTGATCTTCATCCTGACGGCTCTCGTCGCACTCGGCCTGCTCCGGCTCAAACCCTCCAGGACGCTCACCGCGCTCGGCGGCACGACATACCCGCTTTACCTGTTCCATAGCATCGTCGCGGTGGCCCTCATCCCGCTCCTCACCGGCGGCCTGCCCCCCTGGGCCGTGGTCACGATCACGACGCTGACCGCGATTCTGCTGTCGTATCTCGTGTACTCCTTTGCCGAACGCCCCATCCAGCGGCTACTCAAGCCCCGCAGACCGCAGCAAACCCCATCAGCTCCCGCCGTACAGGTTGAAAAGGCGTCGGTGCCATAACTCTGTGGCCCTGGGGCACTGTGAAGGGCATAGGCTCGGGCATATAAACGGCGGATAGACAGACCCGGACGAACAGAGGGTGTTGCATGACGGTGCGTCGGGTGATGGGCATCGAGACCGAGTACGGCATCTCCGTACCAGGTCAGCCAGGCGCCAACGCGATGGTGACCTCCTCACAGGTCGTGAACGCCTACCTGGCCGCCTCGGCGGCCCGCGCGCGCAGAGCACGATGGGACTTCGAGGAAGAGAACCCACTCCGCGACGCGCGCGGCTTCGACCTGGCCAGAGAGGTGGCCGATCCCAGCCAGCTGACCGACGAGGACCTCGGCCTGGCCAACGTCATCCTCACCAACGGCGCCCGGCTCTACGTCGACCACGCCCACCCCGAATACTCCTCGCCCGAATGCACCAACCCCCGGGCCGCGGTCATCTGGGACAAAGCGGGGGAGCGGGTGATGTACGACGCGGCCACCCGCGCCTCCGCCATTCCCTCCAACGCCCCCATCCAGCTCTACAAGAACAACACCGACGCCAAGGGCGCCTCCTACGGCTGCCACGAGAACTACCTGATGCGGCGCGCCACCCCGTTCGCCGACATCGTCAGGCACCTCACCCCGTTCTTCGTCTCCCGGCAGGTCGTCGTCGGCGCCGGCAAGGTCGGCATCGGCCAGGACTCCCGCGGCGAAGGCTTCCAGATCAGCCAGCGGGCCGACTTCTTCGAGGTCGAGGTGGGACTGGAGACCACACTCAAGCGGCCCATCATCAACACGCGCGACGAGCCGCACGCCGACCCCGAGAAATACCGGCGGCTGCACGTGATCATCGGCGACGCCAACATGTCGGAGATCTCGACCTATCTCAAGCTCGGCTCCACCGCCCTCGTCCTCGCCATGATCGAAGAGGGCTTCCTCACCCGCGACCTCGCCGTCGAGAACCCCGTGCAGGCCCTCCGGCAGGTCTCCCACGACCCCGGCTGCCGCTACGAGATCCCCATGCGCGACGGCCGCAAGCTCACCGCCGTCCAGCTCCAGATGGAATATCTCGAACAAGCGCGCAAATACGTCGAAGAGCGCGGCACCGCCCAAGAGGAGATGAACAAGGACATCCTCGACCGGTGGGAATCCGTCCTCACCCGCCTCGCCGAAGATCCCATGCAACTCTCCCGCGAGCTCGACTGGGTCGCCAAACTCGAACTCCTCGAGGGCTACCGCACCCGCGACAACCTCCCTTGGTCCCACCCCCGGCTCCAGCTCGTCGACCTGCAATACTCCGACATCCGGCCCGACCGCGGCCTCTACAACCGGCTCGTCGCCCGCGGACGCATGCAACGCCTCGTCACCGAGGAAGAAGTCCAGCGCGCCGTGGAAAACCCGCCCAACGACACCCGCGCCTACTTCCGCGGCCGATGCCTGCGTCAATACAGCGAATCCGTCGCCGCCGCCTCCTGGGACTCCGTCATCTTCGACATCCCCGGCAGGGAGTCACTCCAGCGCGTACCCACCCTGGAGCCGCTCCGCGGCACCAAGGCCCACGTCGGAGAGCTCTTCGACCGCTGCGACACCGCCGCCGACCTCGTCGCCGCCCTCACCGGCGGCGGCGCCGGGTAACACCACCGTCACAGCAGGCCCACACCCAGCGTCAGCGTGCCCACGGCCAGGCACGCCCCGCCCGCCACCGTCAGCCAGATCAGCCTGCTCGGCTTCGTGTCCCTCGGGCGTGCCACTGACAGGAAGAAACCCAGCGGCATCAGGATCGGTGCCGCCACGATGAGCGTGCGGGTCAGTGCCTTCACGCCGTCCGGCAGGCTCGCCTGGTCCACATAGAGCATCGCCACCAGGCCGAACAGCACCAGCACGCCCGCATGGGCATGCCCCGCGCGCCACAGGCCGCGGCGGACCGGGTTGTCCAGGTAGCCCGGGACGTTCCTCATCAGGAACGACAGCAGCGAGACGCCGCCGAAGGCCACCAGCGGGACTGTGATGAGGAGCACACCGGCCGTGCTCAGGGACGAAGGGGACATCTCAACCTCCGGTGGGAACGTGGGTCCAGTATTGGATAGGAGCGCTATCCGGTCAAGCCCGCAAGATCACTGGGCGATCGGCGCGAAATGTCGCCCGGTTCGGGGAAGATATGAAGAGAGGCAGTCCCCCAAGCGGAGGTAGGACATGGCAACCAAGGACACCGGCGGCCAGAAGCAGGCCGGCCGACGTGAGGCCGAAGTTGAGGAGACCGAGGCCTCGGTGGCGCCCGACGTCCAGGAGCGGCAGGAGAAGCTCACGGACGACGTCGACGCAATTCTGGACGAAATAGACGAAGTTCTCGAAGAGAACGCAGAGGAATTCGTGCGCAGCTATGTACAAAAGGGCGGAGAGTAGGGCAAAACGGACAGGCAAAAGGGGTAAATCGGGTGGAAACGCCGGAGGAAACTAAGCGGTGCCCGGACTGTGGGGAGGTCAAAGGCGTCTCTGAGTTCGGGCTCAACAAGCGCATGTCCGATGGGCGGGCGCGATATTGCAAGGTCTGCTTTCGGCGGCGGTCCACTCAGAGCTATCGCAGACGCATGGCGGAGCAGGGCAAAACCGTGCGCGAGGCGCTCTCCATTCCTGAGGGGCACAAATACTGTCCGCGCTGTGAGGAGGTGAAGCCTGTAACGGAGTTCGGGCGCAATCGCGCGGAGAAGTCAGGGCTGACCGCCTACTGCAAGCCGTGTCACAACAATGTGATGCGGGAGGAGCGGGTCAGGAAGCACGGCAGCACGCGCAACTACCACCTGAAACGCCGTTATGGCATCACCGAGGATGATTTTGAGCGCATGCTCGCCCGGCAGGGCGGGCTCTGCGCCATCTGCCGGGTGGTGCCGGGGACGTTCGTGGATCACAGTCACGAGACCGGGCTGGTCCGGGGTGTGCTCTGTTTCAACTGCAACAACGGGCTCGGGCACTTCACGGACAACACGGTGTTGCTGGAGTTGGCCGCTCTCTATCTGGAGGGGGAGGTGCTCTGGCCGGAGTTCGTGGTGCTTCCCGAGCGGCGTGAGGTCGGGCCGGTGGCGCCGACGCGGTCATATCACCTGGCGCAGCGTTATGGGCTGCGGCAGGGGGATGTGGAGCGGATGGTGGCGTTGCAGCACGGGTTGTGCGTGGTGTGCTGGGATCGGGCGCCCGAGCATGTCGATCATTGTCATCGTTCGGGTGATGTGCGTTATGCGTTGTGCCTGCCGTGTAATACGGGGATCGGGCAGTTCCGGGATGATGCCGGGGTGGTGCGGCGGGCGCTTTCGTACATCGAGGCGACGGTTGAGGAGTATGACGACGTTGTGGTGTCGGAGGAGGAGTTGCGGGAGTTGATCGCGGCCGAGGAGCGGCTCCGGGGCGAGTTCTACTCCAGGGTCAACCGGGTGGGGTGACGTTTTTCGCGGGTCCGCTGTTTTCATCGGGCATGGTGTATTCGACGGATACGCCGAGGAGGCGTACGGGGCGGTTGAGGGTGAAGCGGTCGAGGATGGCGCCGGCCGTTCGGGTGATGGTGGCGGGGTCCGTTGTGGGGGCGGGGAGTGTGGACTGGCGGGTCCGCGTGAGGAACGGGGTGAAGCGGACCTTGACGGTGACCCGGGCTATTTCGCGGTCGGCTTCGGCGGCGTCCTGGGCGACGTGGTGGGCGAGGGCGGCGATGTGCCGGGCGATGTCTTCCGGGTCGGTGAGGTCGTGCTGGAAGGTGGTCTCGCGGCTGTGGCCGCGGGCGATCCAGGGGGTGGTGACGACTTCGGCTTCGCCTTTGCCGAGAGCGAGGTAGCGGTACCAGGGGCCGTTGGTGGGGCCGAAGCGGGCGGCCAGGTGGGCGGGGTCGGCGGCGGCGAGTTCGGCGACGGTGTGGTAGCCGAGGTCGGCGAGTTTTTTGGCGGTTTTGGCGCCGATGCCCCAGAGTGCGTCGGTGGGGCGGGGGTTCATGGCCTGGGCCCAGGTGTCACTGGTGAGGCGGTGGATTCCGGCGGGTTTGGCGTAGCCGGAGGCGAGTTTGGCCTGGTGTTTGTTGTCGCCGATGCCGACGGAGCAGGTGAGCCGGGTGCGGGCGTGTACGGCCTGCTGGAGCTCGGCGGCGAGGGCTTCTGGGTCGTCGGTGGTGGCGCCGACGAAGGCTTCGTCCCAGCCCCACACTTCGACGCGGACGGGGAATTCGCGGAGGGTGGCCATGACGAGGGCGGAGGCGGCTTCGTAGGCGGGTGGGTCGCTGGGCAGGAAGACGGCCTCGGGGCAGCGTTTGAGCGCGGTGCGCAGTGGCATGCCGGAGTGGATGCCGAACTCGCGGGCTTCGTAGGTGGCGGTGGCGGCCACGGTGCGGGGCTGGGTGGGGTCGCCTGATCCGCCGACGACGACGGGTCTGCCGCGGAGTTCGGGGTGGCGGAGGAGCTCCACCGCGGCGATGAACTGGTCGAGGTCGACGTGCAGGATCCAGTCCCTGGTGGACATGGTGTCCAGTATGGCCTGCGCGGCCGGTGTCTTCGTGGAGGCCGCGGACGTCCGAGCCGAGGGCGGGAGCGGTCAGGGGTCGGGGGCGCGGGTGTGGAGCGTCTGGCCGCGGTAGAGGAGGGCGCGGCGGGGCACGGCCCAGGCGTGGGTGCCGAGGGGAGGTTCGTCGCCTTCGGGGACGACGAGCTGGATGAGGGCCCCGGGGCTTTCGAGGGTGACGAGGGTGTGGGTGCCGAGACTCTCCAGGACGGAGATGACGCCGGGGAAGGCGTCGGGGCGTTCGGTGCGGGTCAGGTCCATGTATTCCGGGCGTACGCCGTACGTGAGGTGGTCGTCGGGCGTGAGCCCGGCGCGGAGGAGCTCGGTGAGGCCGAGGCGGGCGGCGACCTCGGCGGCTTTGGCGGTGCGCTGGGCGCGGGGGACCTTCTTGATGCGCAGCGGGTAGGCGATGTTGGTGGTGACGGAGGGTGAGCCAGAGGCTGGTGCGGAAGCGGGGGTCGCCGAGCGCGCCGGTGTAGTTGTCGAGCCCGACGACCCGCGGGTCGGCGGCGGACAGGCCGGTGAGGCGGTAGTCGGTGAGCCCCAAGGTAGATGGTCCACAGCGCGGGGAAGACCAGGAAGACGGCGATGAGGACGAGGGCGGGCAGGACGAACGCGGTCGCCCTGCCCTTGCCGAGCCCGGCGGCATCAGCGCTCATGGCGATCCTTCGGATCGCGGTCCGGTCGCTGGGGGCCTGTGTCTTCCCTCGTCTCTCCGGTCGCTTCGCTTCCTGCGTTCCTCAGTCCAGACACAGGCGCTCCCTCACCTGTTCATGGCGATCCTTCGGATCGCGGTTCGGTCGCTGGGGGCCTGTGTCTTCCCTCGTCTCTCCGGTCGCTTCGCTTCCTGCGTTCCTCAGTCCAGACACAGGCGCTCCCTCACCCGCCGATGTTGGCCGCGCCGCCTAGCAGGGCCTCCAGTTTGGCCTGGTAGGCGGAAGAGGCCTCGGCGGCGCTGCGGCCGCTGACGACCGCGGCGGTGGCCTCCTGCAGCGCGGTGGACACCTGCGGGTAGACGGCCACGCCGGGGCGGTAGGCGGTGATGGGCAGCACCTCGTCGGCGACGTAGCGGAGCATGGGGTCGGCGGTGAGCACCTCGCTGTTGACGTCGGTGCGGGAGCTGATCCGCACCTGCCCGGCGAGCTGCGACTTCGTCGCCGCCGCCGAGTGCATGAACGCCAGCAACTCCCAGGCCAGCCTGGGATTCTCGGAGAACGGGTTGAGCACGCGTACGGCGCCGCCGGACATGCTGACGTGGTCCTGGCCGCGGATGCCGGCGCCGGCCTGCTTGGCGGGGATCTTGGCGTAGCCGACGACCTGGTCGCGGTCCCGCATCGGGGCGACCCCGGCGGTGGGCTCGACGACGGAGCGCCAGAAGTAGTCGCTCTCGGCCAGGATGCCGATCCCGCCCTCGGCGAACTGGGCGAACGACTTGTCGCGGCCCTTGGCCTCCTGCTGCAGCCGGGGGTCGCCGAGGCCGCTGCCGCCGTAGATCTGCTGGTAGAAGCCGAGCGCGTCCTTCATGGCCTGGGAGTCGCCGGTCCACTTGCCGGTGGCGTAGATCTCCGATCCGGCGCCGGCGAGCAGCGGCAGCATGCCCTGCATGGTGGTGGCCTCGCCCATGGCGGTGCCGGCGTTGATCTGGATCGGGGTGGGCACGCCGGCGGCCTTGAGCTTGGTGCCGGCGTCGATGATGTCCTGCCAGCTCGTGGGCTGCCACGGTTCGGGCAGGCCGGCCTTCTTGAACAGGGTCTTGTTGTAGAACAGGACGCGGCCGTCGGTGCCCTGCGGCAGGCCGTACTTCTTGCCGTCGAAGATGCCCAGGCCCTGCACGGCCTGCGGGATCTGTGACCAGCCCTCCCACTGGTCGGCGGCGGCGGCGCCGCCGACCTCGGCGAGCGGCTTGATGTATCCCGCCTGGGCGAACTCGCCGACCCAGATGCCGTCGAGGTCGATGACGTCGGCGCCGGTCTTCGACTTGAGGTCGAGTGCGATCTTCGTCTTGTACTGCTCGTCGTCGACGCCGCTGGCCTGGAACCGCACCTTGACCTCCGGGTGGGTCTTCTGGAACTCGGGGATGACCCACTTGGTGATCCAGTCGGCCGACTCGGAGTTCTTGCCGCCGGAGATCGAGTTGGCCGCGATCGTGAGGGTGACGTCGTCTCCGCCGGGCTCCCGGGCGGTGCCGCAGGAGGTGAGCGCCAGGACGGTGATGACCCCGATCACCGCAGGTCGGCTGGGGAATCGCATGTCGGCCTCCTGTTCAGGACGTGCAGACATACCGACAATCGCATGGGCGGTGGCGGGCGTAAAGGAACGATCTGAACACGGGCTCGCGGCCCGCCGGGCGGGGGATGGTTCGCCGTGAGCTGATCGTGGGAAGTGCAGACAGCAACGCAACATGAGTAGGGTCGCCCTAGGAACACTGACGTTTGGAGGGAGTCGCGTGGCATCGCACAGGGATCTGCCCGTCGGCTTGGTGGACCAGCTTTTCCGCAACACCGGAAGTTCCTCGTTCACCGAGTTTGTCGGCTCGTACGCGCCTGAGTTGCTGCCGCAGCGGGACGAGGTGCTGGCCACCCCGATCGGCGACCAGGTGCCGCACGCGACCACGATCGTGGCCGCCACCTTCGCCGGCGGGGTCGTCATGGCGGGTGACCGGCGGGCGACGTCCGGCAACATCATCTCGCAGCGTGACGTGGAGAAGGTGTTCCGCGCCGACGACTATTCATGCATGGGCATCGCGGGCACGGCCAGCACGGGCATCGAGTTCGCCCGCCTCTTCCGGGTGGAGCTGGAGCACTACGAGAAGCTCGAGGGCCGCACGATGTCGGTGGCGGGCAAGGCCAACCGGCTGGCCACCATGATCAGGGGCAATCTGGCCATGGCGATGCAGGGGCTGGTGGTGGTGCCGCTGTTCGCCGCGTACGATCCGGACAAGGACGAGGGGCGGATCTTCAGCTACGACGTGGCGGGCGGCCCCTACGAGCGGGACAGGTTCGACGCGATCGGGTCCGGCTCGATCTTCGCGCGCGGGGCGCTGAAGAAGCTCTACCGCGACGGCTCGTCGGCCGACGACATGGTGATGACGCTGATCCAGGCGCTCTACGACGCCGCCGACGACGACTCGGCGACCGGCGGGCCCGACGTGACCAGGAAGATCTGGCCGATCGTGTCCGTGATCGACGCCGACGGCCACCGCCGGTTGTCGGAGGAGCAGGTGTCCGGCTTCGTCGAGCAGATCCTCGAAGCCCGCCTGAGCTCGCCCGACGGCCCCATCGCCCCGCTGCGCTAGAAAGGACCACCACCGGTGTCCATGCCTTTTGGATATGCCTCCCCTGAGCAGATCATGCGGGACAAGGCCGACTATGCCCGCAAGGGCATCGCGCGCGGCCGTTCCGTCGTGGTCCTTCAGTACGTCGACGGCATCCTGTTCGTCGCGCCCAACCCGTCGCGCGCCCTGCACAAGATCAGTGAGATCTACGACCGGATCGGGTTCGCGGCCGTCGGGCGCTACAACGAGTTCGAGGAGCTGCGGCTGGGCGGCATCCGCTACGCCGACGTCAACGGCTACACCTACGACCGGTCCGACGTGACCGGGCGCGGCCTGGCCAACCTCTACGCCTCCAACCTGGGCCGGATCTTCACCGAGTCGATCAAGTCGCTGGAGGTGGAGGTCGTCGTCGCCGAGGTGGGCGAGACCAAGGACGGCGACGCGATCTACCGGCTGACGTTCGACGGGTCGGTGTTCGACGAGCACGGCTTCGCCGCGATGGGCGGGCAGGCGGAGGCGGTGGCGGGGCGGCTGAAGGAGCGCTACCGGGAGTCGATGTCGCTGGCCGACGCGCTGGAGGTGGCGCTGACGGCGCTGACCGAGCCGGGCGGGGAGCGGCCGCCCGTGGCGCAGCTCGAAGTGGCGGTGCTCGACCGCAACCGGGAGAACCGCAAGTTCCTGCGGTTGACGGGCGCGCGGCTGGAGCGGCTGCTCGCCCAGACCTCCACCCCGCCGGCCGCCCCGGCGGAGCCGCCTCCCGCGACGGCGACGCCGCCGAGTGGCGACACGCCGCCTCCGACGGGGCCTGAGGGCGACGTGGACGACGGGTCCTCGCCACTGTAGGGATTTTTCCGGCTTGATTCTGTGGGGGCCGCTACGGCGGTCCCCACAGGCGTCTCCGGGGCCGCCGGTGGCTGCCGCTGGCGTTCCAGGGGGCGTCCGGGTGGCTCCCACGGGCGTGTCGGGAGTGTGGGTTGGGGCTGTTGCGGTGGGTTTTTTGGGGGATGCGGGGTCTGTGGGGTTGCGGGGGATGTGATCTGTTTCACTCGGAGGCGGTCGAACTTCGTAGGGTGATCGGGGATCTCAGGATCTGTGAACATTGCGATGCGGACTCTTCTGGCGGCCGGTGCCGCCGCGGCCGTGTTGGGGGCCTCCGGCGCGGGGGCGCAGGCGGCCGTGGCTCCGAAGGACAAGGCGCCCGCTCCGTTCGGCACCTCCTTTCAGCCCGATCCCGGGCATGACTTCACCCGGGGGATCCATTCCCGCCACGACGGGGTGCTGCGTGGCTGGATCACCTACGTAGGCGACGGCGTGGCCGAGTACGAGCCCGTCAAGTGGCAGAAGGGCACCCGGGCCGAGGGGAGGTTCGTGGGCCTGCCCGAGGGCGACTCCATGGCCTACGCCTCGCCGATCGCCGGGCACGTGGCGTTCCTGTCGGCGTACGGCTGCGGCACGTCGCCGTCGGGGATGACGGTCGGCCGGAAGACGGGGCTCGGCGACCGGAAGTGCTCCAGGTCCGTACTGATCAAGCGGCACGCGGGTCACCGGATGCCGTCGCTCATCACGGTGCGCAAGGGGCATATCACCCGGGTTCAGGAAATCTGGACTCCCTGACCCGTACCGCGAGGTCCCCGTGCCCCGTGGGGGCGGGCGCGGGGCCGCGAATCCGGAGAAATCGGAGTAACGGGGGAGTGCTCGAACAGGCCACGCGGGAAAACACGTGGAAGATCTCTCCCGCTACCCGATCCGTGGGCATAGTGTGAGGTGATGGATCGTCGCATCTTCGGGCTGGAGAACGAGTACGGCGTGACCTGCACGTTCAGGGGCCAGCGCAGGTTGTCCCCCGACGAGGTCGCGCGCTACTTGTTCCGGCGGGTCGTGTCCTGGGGCCGATCGAGCAACGTCTTTCTCCGCAATGGCGCACGTCTCTATCTCGACGTGGGCAGCCATCCTGAATACGCAACCCCCGAGTGTGACAACGTCATCGAGCTCGTCACCCACGACAAGGCGGGCGAGCGCATCCTGGAAGGTCTGCTCGTGGACGCCGAGAAACGGCTCCGCGAGGAGGGCATCGCCGGTGACATCTACCTGTTCAAGAACAACACCGACTCGGCCGGAAACTCCTACGGCTGCCACGAAAACTACCTGGTCGGCCGGCACGGCGAGTTCGGGCGGCTGGCGGACGTGCTGATCCCGTTCCTGGTGACGCGGCAGATCGTGTGCGGGGCGGGCAAGGTGCTGCAGACGCCGCGCGGCGCGGTCTACTGCGTCTCGCAGCGGGCCGAGCACATCTGGGAGGGCGTCTCCAGCGCCACCACCCGCTCCAGGCCCATCATCAACACCAGGGACGAGCCGCACGCCGACGCCGAGCGCTTCCGCCGCCTGCACGTCATCGTGGGCGACTCCAACATGAGCGAGACCACGATGCTGCTCAAGGTCGGAGCCACCGACCTGGTGCTGCGGATGATCGAGTCGGGCACCGTGATGCGGGACCTGTCGCTGGAAAACCCGATCCGGGCGATCCGCGAGGTCTCCCACGACATGACGGGCCGGCGCCGGGTGCGCCTCGCCAACGGGCGCGAGGCCTCCAGCCTGGAGATCCAGCAGGAATACCTGTCGAAGGCGAAGGACTTCGTCGACCGGCGCGGCGGCGACGCCATCGCGCACCGGGTGCTGGAGCTGTGGGAGCGTACGCTGACGGCGGTCGACACCGGCAACCTGGACCTGGTGTCGCGGGAGATCGACTGGGTGACGAAATACCAGTTGATCGAGCGTTACCGCAAGAAGTACGACCTGCCGCTGTCCTCGCCGCGAGTGGCGCAACTCGACCTGGCCTACCACGACGTGCACCGCAAGCGGGGCCTGTTCTACCTGCTGCAGAAGCGCGGCTCGGTGGAGCGGGTGGCCTCCGACCTGAAGATCTTCGAGGCGAAGTCGGTGCCGCCGCAGACGACCAGGGCGCGGCTGCGCGGCGAGTTCATCCGCAAGGCGCAGGAGAAGCGGCGCGACTTCACCGTCGACTGGGTGCATCTGAAGCTCAACGACCAGGCGCAGCGCACGGTGCTGTGCAAGGACCCGTTCCGCAGCGTGGACGAGAGGGTGGACAAGCTCATCGCCGGCATGTAGGCGGCGGCGGGGTCTTGCCGCGGGCACGCGATCAAGGCCCTGCCACGGGGCCGCGGGTGCGGGAGGTCTTGTCGCGGGCGCGATCAAGGCTGTGCCGCGGGCATGTGGGTGCGGCGCGGGGCGGTGCGTACCTGCCCGTGCTCGCCCCGCCCTCCCCCTGGAAGAGGGGGGTTCCTGTGCGGAATGTCGGGCGGGGTGGTGCGGCGCGCCGGGCCGGTGATGGCTTACCTCGGCCCTACCCGGATCTCGGGTAGGGTGACGCGAACTGATGTCTTTCCGAGGGAAACCCATGCGCCGCGCTCTGGCCGTACTGGCCGCCGTGCCTTTGATCTTGCTTGCCGCCGCCTGCGGCTCCGACGACGGCTCGACCACCGGCGCCACGACCGGCGGGGCCACCGGGGTCAAGGTCGCCGGAAACGTGGGCGCCAAGCCCACGGTGACCTTCCCCGCCGGTTCGCCCGCGACGAAGTCGTCCTATGAGGTGATCCAGCCGGGCAACGGCCCGGTGGTCAAGTCGGGCGACCGGGTGGTCGTCAACCTGACCGTCTACAACTGGGACGGAAAGGGCAACGCCGTTCAGGGTTCCTCCTATGACACCAAGACACCGGAGACGATCCCCGTCGACGAGCAGCTCCCGCAGGTGCTGCAGGAGGGCTTCACCAAGGTCAAGCACGGCGGCCGGCTGCTGGCGGTGCTGGCCAACGACTCGGTCGCGCCGGGGCAGCAGACGGCGCCGAACGAGCCGACCAAGGTGTTCGTGCTCGACGTCGTCGGCACCCAGCCGGCGCCGCTGAAGGCCGCCACCGGCAAGGAGACCGGCGAGAGCCTCAAGGGCGTCAAGGTCGGCGACCCCGGCGGGGAGAAGGCGCCCACGCTGACCACGAAGACGGACGCGAAGCCGGACAAGAAGCTCGTCGTCAAGACCCTCATCCAGGGCACCGGCCCGAAGGTGACGGCCAACCAGACGCTGACGGTGCACTACACGGGCAAGATCTGGGGCACCGACAAGCAGTTCGACTCCAGCTGGGAGCGGGGCCAGCCGGCCGAGTTCCCGCTCTCCGGGGTGATCCAGGGCTGGCAGCAGGGCCTGGCCGGGGTGCCCGTGGGCAGCCGGGTCGTGATGAGCATCCCGCCGGACCTGGGCTACGGCTCCCAGGAGCAGAACGGCATCCCGGCGAACAGCACGCTGGTGTTCGTGGTGGACGTTCTCGCGGCTTACTGACGCGCGATCCAGCGGCGCGGTAGCATCGCGGGGCCCGGCGTCCGCCGGGCCCCGCTCCGCGTGGGGAGGACCGCCGATGCGCCGCCGTACCGCCGTGTTGCCGCTGCTGGCAGCCCTGCTGGCCGGGCTGCCGGCGGGGGGCTGCACGGGCGGGGCGGCCGGCGCCCTGGACCTGAAGGTGGGCGGGGCGTTCGGCGCGCGGCCGGCGATCGTCTTCCCCGGCGGCAAGCCGGCGGCGGGCCTGCAGGTGGACGAGCTGGCCACGGGCAAGGGCCGGCGGCTGGCCGCCGACGACGTGGCGATCGTGCAGTACACCGCGCACGTGTGGGACGGCGGCGAGAACCGCCTGGTCGACTCCAGCTTCAACCGCGGCACCCCGGCGGCGTTCCCGGTGGGGGAGCTGCTGCCGGGCCTGGACCGGGCCTTGCGGGGGCGCACGGTGGGCAGCCGGGTCATCGCGGCCATCCCGCCGGGGGACGGGTTCGGCGCCAACCCGCCGCACGGCATCGGCGCGGGCGAGGAGCTTTTCTACGTCGTGGACATCATCGGCGCGCACGCCAAGGGCGTCACGGTCGGGGGGCGCGGCGGCTCGCTGGCGGGTGTGCGGGTCTCCGGCGGCGCCCGTCCCAGGCTGGCCGTGCCGGCCGGGACGCCGCCCGCCCGGTTCGAGGCCAAGGTGCTGGCCAGGGGCGACGGGCGCAGGACACAGGCGGGGCAGCTCGTGGTCACCCAGTACGAGGGCGCCGTGTGGGGCCGCCGCGGGATGTTCGACGCGACGTGGCCGGCGGGGCGGCCCAAGGCGTTCCGGATCGGCGACGGCAGCGTGATCAAGGGCTGGGACAGGGCGCTGGTGGGCGTGCCGGTGGGCAGCCGCGTGGTGATGATCGTCCCGCCCGCCTACGGGTACGGGGCCGCCGGCAACACGGCGTTCGGCATCAGGCCCGCCGACACGCTCGTTTTCGTGGTCGACGTGATCGCCGCCTACTGAGGCAGCATGAAAGGCATGATCCGTGTTTTTGTGGCGATTTGCACCGCTTTATGTGTCATGCTCGGTCTGGCCCCCGCGGCCTCCGCGGCGACCGCCAATCCCCCGTTCTGCAAGGGCGTGAAGTCCTGCACCTTCGGCGGGGACGCCGGCCAGACCTGGGTGAACGCCCCCGCCTCCTCCGCGGCCAAGGGCCGCGCCATCGCCGCCCGCCTGCTGAGCAACGCCAAGGCGGTGCACCGCGGCTACGGGGCGCCGCGGTGGATCAACATCCACGTGATCAAGAAGGGCTCGTGCCGGCGCACGTACGGCCACCGCCCGCCCAGCCGCGCCTGCGCGTACGAGCACGTGCTGAAGAAGCTCTCATAGACTCGCCCCTGTGAGGAGTGACGACCTGGAGGCGCTGGCCCTGCTGCACGACCCCGTCCGCCGCAGCCTCTACGCCGCCGTCGTGGCCGGCGGTGGCGACGTGGGCAGGGGCGAGGCGGCCGAGGCGGCGGGCGTGTCCAGGACGCTCGCCGGGCACCACCTGGACAAGCTGGTCGAGGCCGGCCTGCTGGAGAGCGGCTTCCGGCAGCAGGAGAGGAAGGGCCCGGGCAGCGGCCGGCCCGCGAAGATCTACCGCCGGGCCGGGGGAGAGCGGTCGGTGAGCCTGCCGCCGCGCGACTACACCACGCTCGCCTCCGTGCTGGCCGACGTGGTGGCGGAGCTCGGCGCCGAGGAGCGGGCCGAGCGGGCGGCGCGGGCGGCGGGCGCCGGGATCGCGGCCCGGAACGCGGGCGAGCCGGTCGGGCGGGTGCTGGACGGGAGCGGCTACGAGCCCTACGCCGAGGACGGGGTGCTGCGGTTGCGCAACTGCCCGTTCCACGTAATAGCCGAGGAGCAGCCGCTGCTGGTGTGCTCCATGAACCTGGCGCTGTGCCAGGGGCTGCTCGAAGGGCTCGGCGAGGACCCGGGCCGGGCCGCGCTGGACCCGCGGCCGGGGGAGTGCTGCGTCGTGCTGAAAGCGCACGGCTCGGGAACGGGGAAGGTGGGTCCTTCTAAAGCAAATGATTCTTGACATAGAAGGTGGGTGATGCTGTGCTGTCTGGTATGCACCTCGCCGAGCTCAACATCGCCCACCTGCGCGCCCCCATCGACAGCGCCGAACTCGCCGGATTCGTCGCCGAACTCGAGCCCGTCAACGCCCTCGCCGACGCGGCTCCCGGGTTCGTGTGGCGGCTCAAGGAGAGCGAGACCGACCCCACCGCCACCGTCGCGCACGACTACGGCGACCACCTGCTGCTCAACTTCTCGGTGTGGGAGTCGCTGGACTCGCTCTGGAACTACGTCTACCGCAGCCCCCACCTGGCCGTGCTGAGGCGGCGCAGGGAGTGGTTCCTGCGGATCGCGGAGCCGTACATGGTGATGTGGTGGATCCCCGAGGGCCACATCCCCTCGCTGGCGGAGGCGATGGACCGGCTGGGGCGCCTCAGGGCCGAGGGGCCGAGCCCCGAGGCGTTCACGTTCAAGGACTCCTACGACAGCAGCGAGGTCGTCAGCCGGCCCGCCGCCGCCGAGGCCAGGAAGTAGGCCAGGTCCTCCGTCAGGCCCCGTCCCATGGTCGACAGCCGCACCGGCGAGTCCGCCAGGGCCTCGCGCAGGCCGTCCACCGGCACCGGCACCAGGCGATGCCGGACGGCCAGCAGCTCCGCCTGGTCCTTGACCCGCTCGCCGAACTCGCCCGGCAGCACCGGCACCGGCACGTCCGCCGGGGCGAGCGCGACCCGGCCGTAGGCGGTCAGCGAGTGGTGTGAGATGCCGTAGTGGCGCTCGCGCTTATCGCCCTCGCTGACCCGCAGGGCCGCCACCGGCCGCCCGCGCAGCACCGCGGCCGCGTTCACCGCCTCGCCCGCCGCCACCCCCGAGAAGCCCCACCGGGTGCCGGTGCCCAGGTTGCCCGGCCCCTGCGCGACGATCGCCACGTCGGCCTCCAGCACGCGCCGGGCCGCCAGCAGGCCGGTGTGCACGGTGACCGCCTCGACGTCGCCGCCGAACGCCTGGCCCACCGTCACCACGCCCGCCAGCCAGCCGAGCTCGCGCAGCCGGGCCGCCGCCATCGAGAACCAGGCGGGCAGCGCGCCGCCGTCCTGCATCACGTACGCCACCCGCGGGGTGCCGGGGGACCCGCCCGCGTACAGGCCGCACAGGATCGGCGGCAGCGCCGAGTGCAGATCCGCCACGATCACCGGCATCCCGTCCAGGGAGTCGGCCTCGCGCAACACGTCGTGATGCGGGGAGTCCTGCTCGTCCGCGCCCAGCACCGTGGCCTGCAGCGGCGTGTACCGGGCCTTCACCAGGTGCCCGGGACCGGTGGGATCTTGCGGCAAACGGTTCGGGACGGCCACCACCATGGCGTAACCTCCCGTACCGAGACCCATCGCGAGCGCGGTCGTGTTGAGCAGCACCTCGTCGCCGGGTTCCGGGCGGCCCACCAAGGGCGGATACGCCAGCGCCCGGCACTCACCCTCGGGGACGGTGACATCCAGCTCGACCGCTCCCGGCCACTCGCGTCGGATCCGGACAACTTCGCCCTTGCGCCATCTGATCACGGGGGCAGGGTAGCGTCGATGAAGGAGGAGTGAGGCAGATGTCGCGCCGGAAGACGGAACGGTTGCTCAATCTGGTGATCTGCCTGCTCGCCACCCGGCGCCCGCTGTCGGCCGAGCAGATCCGCCAGGCCGTGCCGGGTTACGACCGGGACGGCGACGAGGCGTTCCAGCGCATGTTCGAGCGGGACAAGAACGAGTTGCGCGAGATCGGCATCCCCATCGACGTGGTGCGCGATCCGTGGGAGGACGAGCCGGGCTACCGGATCGAGCGGGAGTCGTACGAGCTGCCGGAGATCACCCTGGAGCCCGACGAGGCCGCCGTGCTGGGCCTGGCCGCCCAGGTGTGGCAGCGCGCCAGCCTGGCCGAGGCCGCCTCGGGGGCGCTGCTGAAGCTGCGGGCCGGGGGCGTGGCCACCGACCAGCCGGTCGGCGGGACGATCGCCGGGAGCGCGCTGGAGCTGCGCGTGGACACCCGCGACCCGGCCTTCCCGGCGCTGTGGGACGCCGTGCGCGACCGGCGGCCGGTGCGCTTCGACTACCGCGGCGCGGGCAGCGAGACCGTGCGCAGCCGCACCGTGGAGCCGTGGGGCGTGGTCAGCCGCCGCGGCCGCTGGTATCTGGCCGGGTTCGACCGCGACCGGGAGGCGCCGCGGGCCTTCCGGGTCAGCCGCATCACCGGGCAGGTCACCACCGTCGGCAGGCCGGGCACGGTCGAGGTGCCCGCTGAGCTCGACCTGCGGGCCATGGTCGGCTTCCCGGACGAGCCGGCCGACGAGCGGGTGGCGGTGGTCCGCGTACGCCAGGGGGCGTGCGAGGGAGTGCGCCAGCTGGCCAGGGCCGTGCATCCGGGCACCGACGGATGGGACGAGGCGGAGCTGGCCTTCACCGATCCGGAACGCCTCGCCGGGTGGATGGCCAGCCTCGGCGCCGACGTCGAGGTGGTCGAGCCGCCGGACGCCCGCGAGGCCGTCATCCGCCGACTGAAGGGGGCGATCGCGTGAGCGAGCGAAGCGGGCGAGCCATCGGACACAGCAGCGAGCGAAGCGGGCGAGCCATCGGACACGGCAGTGGTCCGGTCGTGCGGCCGGCGGAGGAGGGCGCATGAGCGGGTCCGCTGACCGGCTGCCCAGGTTGCTGGCGCTGGTGCCGTACCTGATGTCCCATCCCGGGGCGCAGGTGGACGAGGTGGCCGGGGTGTTCGGGCTGAGCGAGAAGCAGCTCATCGACGACCTGCAGCTCGTGTGGATGTGCGGGCTGCCCGGGCACACCCCTGGCGACCTCATCGACGTGTCCTGGGACGGTGGCGAGATCGTCATCGACAATGCCGACACCATCGCCAGGCCGCTGCGGCTCGGCATCGACGAGGCCAGCGCCCTGCTGGTCGCGCTGCGGGTGCTGGCCGCGACCCCGGAGCTGGCCGCGGTGCAGACCGCGAGCGACGCGCTGCCCCGGGTGATGGCCAAGCTGGAGCGGGCCGCGGGGGAGGGCGCCGCGACCGTCAGCAGCCAGGTCGCGGTCGACGTGGACGCCGCGCCCGACGCGCTGCCCCGGGTCCGCGAGGGGCTGACCAGGGGCCGCCGCCTGTCGCTGCGCTACTACGTGCCCGGGCGGGACGAGGTGACGCCGCGCGAGGTGGACCCCATGCGGCTGATGGTCGTCGACGGCCGCGCCTACCTGGAGGGCTGGTGCTACCGCGCCGAGGCGATGCGGCTGTTCCGGCTGGATCGGGTGCTCGGCGTGGACGTGCTCGACGTGCCCGCCGACCCGCCCGCCGAGGCCGAGCCCATCGACGTCACCCGGGGCGTCTTCCGGCCCTCGCCCACCGATGAGCTGGTGGAGCTGGAGGTGAGCGCCGCCGGCCGGTGGGTGGCCGAGTACTACCCGTGCGAGCAGGTGACCGAGCTCGGCGAGGGCCGGCTGCGGGTGGCGCTGCGGGCCCGCGATGAGGACTGGATCCTCAAGCTGGCGCTGCGCCTGGGCGACACCGGCCGGGTCGTCTCACCTCCCGAGATGGCCGAGACCGTGCGCCAGGAGGCCGAGCGCGCCC
Organism: Nonomuraea sp. B12E4; assembly: GCF_039871825.1. Lineage (NCBI taxonomy): Bacteria > Bacillati > Actinomycetota > Actinomycetes > Streptosporangiales > Streptosporangiaceae > Nonomuraea > Nonomuraea sp. B12E4. The sequence continues at coordinate 251,251 of NZ_JBDPME010000007.1, forward strand.
TGGCCCGCTACGCTCACCAGTCATGACGTTGATATACCTGAGCGCGGCGCTGGGCGTGGCCGGGCTGGGCGTGCTGGGGGTGGCGGGTGCCCGACTGGTGGTGGCCGCACGTAGTCTGAAGAGTGAAATCGCCGGGGCGAATGAGCAACTTCAGCCGCGGCGGGCCAGATTGGCGGGCCAGGGGGATGAGTCCGCGCCCCCGGCAGCGTACGATCGTGGCTGAAAAGAGGCACTCGCTAGAAAAGGGCGTTTCATGTCGCAACTCGGAGTTCCCGAACTTCTGATCATCCTCTTGGCGCTCGTTCTGCTGTTCGGTGCGAAGAAGCTGCCCGACATGGCTCGGGGCATCGGCAGGTCGCTGCGCATCTTCAAGTCGGAGACCGCCAAGCTTCGCGAGGATGATGACGACGACGACAGGGCCACGCACACCGTCCAGACGCAGGCGCAGCCTCCGGCGCAGCCGCAGCCGCAGCCCGTGCAGCCGCAGCCGATCAACGCCGCTCCGGCTCCGGCGCCCGCGCTGTCGGCCGAGGAGCAGGCCCGCCGGCTGGAGGAGGAGGCCGCCAGGCTGCGCGCCAGCGCCGCCGCCCAGGCCGACAAGCGCGTCTGACCCCCCGTCCCTCCTCCTCACCTGGACCGCTTAGATGGCGCTGCTGAAACGGTCGAGCCAAGCCGCACCTGACCCCGAGGGCCGCATGCCCCTCATGGAGCATCTGCGTGAGCTGCGCAACCGGCTGCTCATCGCGGTGGCCGCCGTGGTCGTGGGCATCATCGTGGGCTGGATCGTCTTCGATCCGGTGTGGGCGTTCCTCAAGGCACCCTTCTGCGAGACGCCGCAGGCCATGCAGTTGCGTCCCGGGGAGTGCACGCTCACCTACGGCGGCATCTTCCAGGGCTTCTTCCTGACGCTGAAGGTCTCGGCGATGGTCGGCGTGGTGATCTCCTCGCCGGTCTGGCTCTACCAGATCTGGGCGTTCGTCACGCCCGCTCTTTACCGCAACGAGAAGCGTTACTCGATCGCCTTCCTCGGGCTGGCGGTCCCGCTGTTCGTGGGCGGCGCCCTGCTGGCCTACTTCATCATGGACACCAGCCTGGCGATCCTGCTGGGGTTCGCGCCGAGCGACGCCGTGGCCACGATCCAGATCGACGAGTATCTCAGCTATGTGCTGATCATGCTCGTGATCTTCGGCGTCTCGTTCGAGCTGCCGCTGCTGCTGGTCTTCCTGAACATCATCGGCGTGCTGTCCCACGCCACGGTGAAGAAGCACCGCCGCACGGTCATCTTCATCATGTTCGTCTTCGGCGCGGTCATCACGCCCGGTGGCGACCCGTTGACGATGATGGCCCTGGCCATGCCGATGATCGTGCTCTACTTCCTGGCCGAGTTCTTCATGTTCATGCGCGAGAGGCGATCGCCCGCGACGGAGGACTTCTCCCACCTGTCCGATGACGAGGCTTCGCCGCTGGCCGAGGACCCGCCGCTGCCCGAGGACACCACGCCGCTCGACGACGACTCCGATCCCGCGCGCCCCGGGGAGGATTCCGGTTCCAGCCGTTAGGCGATAAGTTCCGGGCGTGTCCCCTCAACTCGCCCTGCTGGTCAATCCCGCCGCCCGCGGCGGCCGTACGCTGCGCCTGCTCGAACCCGTGGCGCGCCGGCTGCGCGCGGGAGGCGCCGAGCTGTCGGTGATCGTCGGCGACGATCCCGCCGACGCCCTCGAACGTGCCTGCACCGCCGTGTCCGAGCGCCCCGACGCGCTCGTGGCCTTCGGCGGCGACGGGCTGGTCCACCTGGCGGCGCAGGCCGTGGCGGGCACCGACGTGCCGCTCGGCATCATCCCCGCCGGGACCGGCAACGACATCGCCGGCGCGCTGGGCGTGCCGTGCAAGGATCCCGTCGCGGCGGCCCGCACCGTGCTGCGCATGAAGTCGCGCACCGTGGACGCCGCCCGCGTCCGGGCCGGGAGCACCGACGAGGTGTTCGCCGGAGTGATGTGCTGCGGGTTCGACTCGCGGGTCAACGAGCGCGCCAACCGGCGCACCTGGCCGCCGGGGATGGCCCGCTACCTGGTGGCGACGGTGGAGGAGCTGCGCTCGTTCCGGCCCATCCCGTTCCGGGTCACCTTCGACGACGCCGAGGTGGTCGAGCGGGAGGTCATGCTGGTGGCCGTGGCCAACACCGGCTCGTACGGGGCGGGCATGCGGGTGAGCCCGCACTCCCGGCCGGACGACGGCCTGCTGGACGTGGTGATGGTGGACGCGCTGTCCAGGTCCGAGTTCCTGCGGGTGTTCCCCAGCGTCTACCGGGGGCGGCACGTGGGGCACCGGGCCGTGACGGTGCGGCGGGCCCGCAGCGTGCGCCTGGAGACGGTTCCGGAGCATGAGGCGGTGGCCTACGCTGACGGCGAACGAGTGGGCCCGGTGCCGCTGCACGCCGAGGTGATGCCCGGGGCGCTGCACGTCATCGTCTGAAGTCTACATTGTAAAGGCGCCGGGCCGGGATTGAGGTCCGGATGCTGGAATGGGCGGACGGACCGGAATGGCGATTTCGGTAGGCTGGCGGTTATGACAACGCCAGCGGAACGCTACGCGGCCTTCCGTCAGAAGCACGCAGACGACGGGGCCGCACTGAGATCGTTCCGAGGTCACTACGACTTCGCGCTGGACGACTTCCAGCTTGACGCCTGCCGCGCCCTGGAAGCCGGAGACGGGGTGCTGGTGGCGGCGCCCACCGGGTCGGGCAAGACGGTCGTCGGCGAGTTCGCCGTGCACCTCGCCCTGGAGCAGGGCCGCAAGTGCTTCTACACCACCCCCATCAAGGCGCTGTCCAACCAGAAGTACAACGACCTGGTCAAGCGCTACGGCACCGCCAAGGTCGGCCTGCTGACCGGCGACAACAGCGTCAACGGCGAGGCCCCCATCGTGGTCATGACCACCGAGGTGCTGCGCAACATGCTCTATGCCGGCTCGGCCACGCTGGCCGGGCTCGGGTTCGCCGTCATGGACGAGGTCCACTACCTGGCCGACCGCTTCCGCGGCGCGGTCTGGGAAGAGGTGATCATCCACCTGCCGGAGTCGGTCCGGCTGGTGGCGCTGTCGGCGACCGTGAGCAACGCCGAGGAGTTCGGCGAGTGGCTGGGCGAGGTGCGCGGCGACACCACGGTGATCGTCGACGAGCACCGCCCGGTGCCGTTGTGGCAGCACATGATGGTCGGCCACCGCATCTACGACATCTTCGTGACCGACGACCTGACGCCGCGCATCAACCCCACGCTGATGCGGGTGACGCGCGACGCCGAGCGGCTGGTGAGCGGGCGCGGCCGGCGCGGCTACGGCCGGCCGCAGCGTTCCCGGCCGCCGGACCGGGTGCAGGTGATCGAGAAGCTCGACGCCGAGGGGCTGCTGCCGGCGATCACATTCATCTTCTCCCGCGCCGGCTGCGACGCGGCCGTCCAGCAGTGCCTGTATGCCGGCATCCGCCTCACCACCGACCGCGAGCGCCACGAGATCAGGCAGCTCGTGGACGAGCGCACCGCGCATCTGCCCGACGAGGACCTGGCGGTGCTGGGCTACCTGGAGTGGCGCGACTGCCTGGAGCGCGGGCTGGCGGCCCACCACGCGGGCATGCTGCCGGCCTTCAAGGAGGTCGTGGAGGAGCTGTTCACCCGCGGGCTGGTCAAGGCCGTGTTCGCGACGGAGACGCTCGCCCTGGGCATCAACATGCCGGCCCGCAGCGTGGTGATCGAGAAGCTCGACAAGTGGAACGGCGAGACCCACGCCGACCTGACCCCCGGCGAGTACACCCAGCTCACCGGGCGGGCCGGGCGGCGCGGCATCGACATCGAGGGCCACGCCGTGGTGCTGTGGCAGCCGGGCATGGACCCGCTGTCGGTGGCGGGGCTGGCCGGCACCCGTACCTACCCGCTGCGTTCCAGCTTCCAGCCCTCCTACAACATGGCGGTCAACCTGGTCGGCCAGTTCGGCCGTGAGCGCGCCAGGGCGCTGCTGGAGGAGTCGTTCGCGCAGTTCCAGGCCGACCGGGCGGTGGTCGGGCTGGCCAAGCAGCTCCGCAAGCACGAGGAGGCCCTGGAGGGTTACCAGGAGGCCATGACGTGCCATCTGGGGGACTTCACCGAATACGCCGCGCTGCGCCGCCGCCTGTCCGACCGCGAGGCGGAGCTGGCCAAGCAGCGCGGGGCGGCGCGCCGGGCCGCCGCCGTGCGGTCGCTGGAGGCGCTGCAGCCGGGCGACGTGATCCGGGTGCCCGGCGGGCGCCGGGCGGGCCTGGCGATCGTGCTGGACCCCGGCCGCAACCCGCGCGGCCACGGCCCGAGCCCGCTCGTGCTGACGATCGGCAAGCAGGTCAAGAAGCTCGACCCGGCCGACTTCCCGGTGCCGGTCGAGCCGCTGGAGAAGCTGCGCATCCCGAAGAACTTCAACGGCCGCTCGCCGAAGGAACGCGCCAATCTCGTCTCCACGCTGCTGGCCAAGATGGGCGACCGCGACCTGGGCAAGCCGGCCAGGGCGCGCGACCACGCGGTGGAGGACGAGGAGGTCAACGAGCTGCGCCGGTTCATCCGCCAGCATCCGTGCCACGGCTGCGACGAGCGGGAGGACCACGCCCGCTGGGCCGAGCGCTACTACAAGCTGCTCCGCGAGACCGAGGGGCTGCGCCGCCGCGTCGAGGGCCGCTCGCACGTCATCTCCCGCACGTTCGACCGCATCTGCTCGGTGCTGGAGCAGCTCGGCTATCTGGACGGCGAGACGGTCACCGACGAGGGCCGCCGGCTCGGCCGCCTCTACACCGAGCTCGACCTGCTGACCGCCGAGTGCCTGCGGGGCGGGCTGTGGGAGGAGCTCGACCCGGCCGAGCTGGCGGCGTGCGTGTCGGCGCTGGTGTTCGAGTCGCGGGCGTCCGACGACACGCGCCGGCCCAAGATCCCGGCCGGGCGGACGCAGGACGCGCTGACGGCCATGATGCGGCTGTGGGGGGAGCTGGAGGGCATCGAGTCCGACCACGGCCTGTCCACGATCAGGGAGCCGGACCTGGGGTTCGCCTGGGCGGCGTTCCGCTGGACGAAGGGGCACAGCCTGGACGCCGTGCTCATGGAGGGCATCAACGGCAACGAGCTGGCGGCCGGTGACTTCGTCCGGTGGATCAAGCAGCTCATGGACCTGCTGGGTCAGCTCGGCAACGCGGCGCCGCCGGGCAGCAAGATCAAGCAGACGGCGGTGAAGGCCATGGACGCGATGCGCCGGGGCGTGGTGGCCTACTCGTCGCTCGCCTGAGCGGGGCGGGCCGCCTGGTCATGCTCGGTTCTCGGCGCGGATGCCGTAGGCCGGCATGGCCAGGCCCACGATGCCCATCGCGGCGCTCGCGGCGGTCGGCGTGCCGCCGTCCAGAAACCTGTGCAGCAGGCCGAAGTCGGCCTTGAAGACGAAGCGGGCGATGAGGCCGCCGAAGCCCTGGATCATGAACAGGATGCCGAAGAATGCCATGTCTCGATGGTCTCCGGCGGGATGCCGGGCGGCAACCGGCCAAAGTATCCGCCGACATACACCAAGAAAGCGGTCGGCAGAAGCATTCTTGACGCTTACCAGACCTTAACCAATCGTTTTACTCCGTGCACAGGGCGAGCTGACCGGCGTGCCGAAAAGCCTTTCCCTGCTGGATTCACCGGTCAAGTCTCTTTGAAATCGAAGAATATCGCGTGCTTTGTTGCAATTCGGATGCTAGCGTCCGATTTGTGCGCTGTCAGCCAACGGGGGAGGACACATGGCTAGCACGCAACTGTCTCGGATCGGCTTCAAGCAGGGACGGGGAGGCTGCCGAAGGCGTCGCCGTTGTTGTCGCTGCTGCTGCTGCCGTGGGGGGTGGTGGTGGTAAGTCAGCCACACGAGAGCCGGCGGCCCGGCCGCCGGCTCTCCCTGAACGTCCCGGGTCCCGAACTCGCGCCGGCGGTCACGCTCCGCCGCACCTTCCGCGAGTTCTGGCCGGACACCCGGGGGCTGCGGCTGCTGTTCGGGGCCGGGGTGGTCTTCGCCGTCCTGGCCGCGCTGTGTGAGGTCGCCGCGATCCGCCTGTTCGGCCACATCACCGATGAGGTGCTGGCCACCAGGAACCTGGAGGCGTTCTGGATTCCCGCGTTCAGCTGGCTCGGGCTCGCCGCGATCGCCGGCCTGGCCTCCTTCGCCGGCGCGTACGTCACCGCGCTCGGCGGCGAACGCTTCCTGCTGGTCCTGCGGGACCGCGTGTTCGCCCACCTGCAGACGCTCGCGCCGGACTTCTCCGAGAAGCGGCGGCTGGGCGACCTGATGGCCCGCCTGACCGACGACATCGAGGCCATCGAGGAGCTCGTCGGCTCCGGGCTGGTCAAGGCCATCACCACCGCCGCCAGCGTGGTCTTCTTCGCCGGGGCGGCCTTCTTCATCCGCTGGGACCTCGCGCTCATCACGATGGCGCTGATCCCGGCGTTCCTGGTGGTGTCGAAGCTGTTCGCCGGCCGGTTCAGGACGGCCGCGGCGCGCGAGCGGGCGAGCAACGGCGCCATGAACAGCGTCCTGGAGGAGGGGCTGGCCAACCAGCCGCTGGTGCAGGCCTACAACCGGCAGGGGGCCGAGTCGCGGCGGTTGCACCGGGAGGGCCGCGGATGGCTGCGGGCCAACATGGCCCAGGCGTGGCTGTCGGGCCTGTACGGTCCAGCCGTCCAGGTCATCGAGACCATCTGCCTGATCATCATCCTCGGGGTCGGCGCGTGGGAGATCGCCGCCGGCCGGTTGACGCTCGGCGGGCTGCTGGCCTTCGCCGCGTACCTGGCCCTGCTCTACCCCGCCGTACAGGGTCTGGGCGAGCTGGCCCTGACCGCGTCCGAGGCGGGCGCCGGATCCGACCGGGTCATCGAGATCCTGCGGGCCAGGCCCGTCGTCACCGACGCCCCCGGCGCCGTCACCGCGGGGACGGGCGGCGGCCGGGTGCGGTTCGACGGGGTCGGGTTCTCCTATCCGGGGCGGTCGCGGGCGGCGCTGCGTGACCTGTCGTTCACCGCCGAACCCGGCGAGGTCGTCGTCTTCACCGGGCCGAGCGGCGTGGGCAAGTCGACGCTGGCCAAGCTGCTGCTGCGCTTCTACGATCCGGACGCCGGGCGGATCCTGCTGGACGACGTGGACCTGCGGGACATGACGCGGGAGTCGCTGCGCGAACGCGTCACCATCCTGCACCAGGAGACGCTGCTGTTCTCCGGGTCCGTACGCGAGAACATCGCCTACGGCCGCCCGGACGCCTCCTTCGACGAGATCGTCAGGGCGGCGGAGGCGGCCGGGGTGCACGGCTTCGCCACACAACTGCCCCAGGGGTACGACACGCCGGTGGGGCAGCGCGGCCGGCTGCTGTCCGGCGGGCAGCGGCAGCGCGTCGCGATCGCCAGGGCCATCCTGCGTGACGCGCCGGTGCTGGTGCTCGACGAGCCCATGACAGGGCTGGACGAGGCCACCGCCCGGCAGGTCATGGGGCCGTTGCGGCGGCTCATGGCCGGGCGTACGACGCTGATGATCACGCACGATCTGCGGCACGTGCCGGAGGGGGCGCGCACGATCGTGCTGGAGACGCCGGCGCGGACCGAGCGGGTGCCGCTGAAGCGCTGCGGCGTGTCCGCCCGCCCGCCCCGCCTGTCCACCCCGCCCTGACCGGCCTCCAGAGGCGGCACCCACCCTCCGGGGGCGCCCCGCCTCCAGACCGGCCCCCTCCAGGGGCCGCGATCCGCACGCCCGAACCGGGACGGCGGCCGCGGCCGGCACCCGCCCTCAACCGGGGCGGGTGCCGCTGTTGGGGGTGTATGTCATGACATGTTCTCGATAGAATCGGAGAGCTCTCTCCGCTTGGCGCCGGCGTTGTCAGGTAAGGCAGGTTGCATGTCATGGGGGATGATCACACCTCGGCCCGGCCGCTGCGCGCCGATGCCCGGCGCAACCGCGAGCAGGTCCTGCGGATCGCCCAGGAGGCCCTGGCCAGCGACGGCCTGACCATCTCCTTCGACGAGATCGCCCGCCGGGCCGGGTTCGGGGTCGGCACCGTCTACCGGCACTTCCCGACCAAGGAGGCGCTGTTCGAGGCGGTGCTGCTGGGCCGGATCGAGCGGTTCGTGGCCGACGCCCGCGCCAAGGCCACCGCCGAGGACGCGGGCGAGGCGTTCTTCGGCTGGTTCGCCGGGGTGGTCGAGCAGGCCTCGGCCAATCAGGCGCTCTGCGACATGCTGGACAGCGGCTCCGGGATGGGGTTCCGGCCGGGCTCCACTTTGGAGGCCGACTTCGTCCAGGCCCTCGGCCGGCTGCTGGCGCGGGCGCAGCGGGCCGGCTCGGTGCGCCGCGACCTGAGCCAGCAGGACGTGTACGACCTGCTGCGCGGCTGCCTGACGGCCGAGCGGCGGGCGCGCGCCAGGGGGGCGGGCGGCCGGATGGCGCAGGTGATCTGCGACGGGATGCGGCCGCGGTGAGGGGATGACCACGGGCGCGGTGGCGGGGTGACGGGCACGAGGTGGAGCGCGGTGACGGGTGGGATCAGGCGAGGGTGAAGCGGACCTCGCGGGTGGCCGGGTCGGCCTGGGCCAGGCGTACGGTGACCTGCTCCCCGAGCGGGAGGTCGCCGTCGCAGCGGGCGATCACGGCCGGGTCGGCGAGCTGCACCTGCCCGCCCCCGTGGTGCCCGTCCACGTCGATCACGACCGCCGCGAACGCCTGCCCGATCCTTTCCCGCAGCAGGAACGCCTCCACCAGGTCCACCCCCGCCCGCTCCACCGCCTTCTCCCGCCGCCCGGTCACCGACATGATGTCCGGCAGGCCCGCCAGCCCGGCCCGCACGTCGGAGGGGACCGGCTCGCCGGCCGCGACCGCCAGGCACACCTCCGTCGCGTAGCGGTCGACCAGCCGTCGCAGCGGAGCGGTGACGTGCGTGTACGGGGCCGCCACCGCGGAATGCTCGGCCAGCCGGGGCGGCGCGCCGTCGAAGGCCACGTATCCGGCGCCGCGCAGCAGCACCTTCGACTCGTGCAGGAACGCCGCCTGCTGCGGGTTCTTCGCGTCCAGGTCGTGCACCACCGCGCCGTAACCGGCCCCGTCGGGCCACGGCACGTCCAGCGCCGCCGCCACCCTGCGCACCTTCGCCAGGGCGTCGGCGTGCGGGCGGGGCAGCACCCGCAGCACGCCGATCTCGGCGTCGAGCATCATCGCGGCCGCGGCCATGCCGGCCAGCAGCGAGATCTGCGCGTTCCACGCCTCGGCGGGCAGCGGCAGCCGGAACTCCAGCCGGTAGCCGCCGTCGCCGGTGGGCACCACCTCCTGCTCGGGCGTGGGCAGGGTGACGCCGCCGCGCTCGCGTTCGAGGGCCAGCCGCAGCTCGCCGATCTCGGCCAGCAGGCCCAGGACGCCGTCGGCGGTGCCGGTGTCGACGGCCGCCTGGACGTAGGCGTAGTCGAGGCGCTCGCGGCTGCGTACGAGGCCGCGCTGCACGTCGGCGCCGACCGTGCGGCCCTCGGCGTCGAGATCGACACGCCACACCGCGGCCGGCCGCAGCGCGCCGGGCAGCAGGCTGGCCGCGCCCTCCGACAGCACCCGGGGGTGCAGCGGGACCGTGTCCGCCGGCAGGTAGACGGTCGCGCCCCTGGCGCGGGCCTCGGCGTCGATCACGCCGCCGGGGCGTACGAACGCGCCGACGTCGGCGACGGCGTACCAGACGCGGTAGCCGGCGCGCAGCCGCTCCAGGTGCACGGCCTGGTCGAGGTCCATCGAGCCGGGCGGGTCGATGGACACGAACGGCACGTCCGTCAGGTCCCTGGCGTCGAGCTTGGGCACCCGCGCCACCCACGCGGCCTCGTCGAGCACGGCGCGTGGGAAGTCACCGGGGAGCCGGAACTCCCGCCTGATCCGGGCGAACCCGTCATCGAGCTTGAGGGGTATCTCATCGGGAACCTGAATCCTGGGCACGCCTGACAACCTACCGGCGCGGTCAATCAGGTGAGTTGGCCGTCCAGGCCGGTGATCCGCAGCAGCCGCCGCATGCGCGGCGGCACGCCCGCGATCCGCATCGGGGTGCGCTGGCGCAGGGCGTGCTTGTGTACGGAGATCAGGATGCCGAGGCCGGCCGCGTCGATGAAGGACAGCCGGCTCACCTCGACGACCAGGGTGGCCGGGGTGTGCCGGGCTCGCCCGGCTTCCTGCAGCAGGTCGAGCAGGTGGCCGCGGAGGAGCTCGGTGGTGGCGATGTCGAGCTCTCCGGCCACCCGGACGGTCAGGGTTCCCTCGTGGCGGGTGGTGGTCAGGTGCAGTGGATCCATGCTCCGGTTCCGCGCTGAGTCAGCTGGGTCATGGGCCGGGAAGATATCGATGATGACGCGAACCGGCCCCTGCCGTGGGCACCAGATGTCGCGCCCGTGTCACTTTGAGCGACTGTGTGCTTCCGTAATGGAGTGTACAGGGCTGCGGGGTCGCGTTCCGGCGTGAGCAGGTTGTTCGGTAGACAGGAAGATTACTCGAGAAAACATTTCCGATTTCGAGTTTGAAGAAATCACACCCAGGGCGGGGTTTTCGGACAGAAATGCGTGCGGACTGTGAGTTGACGGGCTTGCGCGGGTGGTCGGAAATGTATGCCCGGTGAGGTGGTCGGGGGCGGAAAAGCGGTGGACAGCGGGCCATGCGGGCGCCGGGAGCGGAAGGCGGCGCCGCGCGGGACGGCCCGGGGCGGGGTCGGTGGTGATGCGGCGGAGTTGGAGTGGTTTTTGCCATTGTTCGGGCGGCGGGGGATTTCGCCGGGCGCTGTCGTCGCGCGGGCCGGCGGCGGTGGAACTCTCCCGCGGTCGCTGATTCTGTGCTTGCCCGGGGCCGGGGTGTGCGCCCTGGGCGGGGTGCGTTCGAAAAGGGGGTCCTGGCGGTTACTTTCGGTGGCGGCGACGGGCTTTTTTACAGAAATATGCGGATTCGCGGGGGGAGATCACACTACGCTGCTAGCGCCCATCAGGAACGCAGGGGAGAAGCAGCGCATCGTGTGGATCGCAGTCACAGTCGCAGTGCTGGCCGCCGCCGTCGCCGGCGCGGCGATCCGGTGGCTCCGCCGCCGCCCGGCCGCGGCGGAGGCGGAGCAGGACCGGGACACCGGCCCGGCACCCGGGACGGACGGCGTGCAGGGCTGGGCGCTCCGGCTCACGCCCGAGGCGGGGGCCGCGTTCATGGAGGGCCTGCGGGCCTGGTCAGGCGGCGGGGACTCGCTGCCGGCCGGCGCGGAACGGGGGGTGCTCACGACGTACGACCCGCCGCGGCTGATCTCGCTCTACCTGCTCGCGGACGCCTTCGCGGCCCGGGGAGAGGCCGCGCTGCACGATCCCGAGGGCACGGTCGCGGCGCTGGTGGAGCGCCTGGCCGGGGCCGAGCGGCCCGGTGTGCTGCACCTGCGCGGTGACTGGCTGGACGGCGAGGTGGACGGCATGGACAGCACGCGCTTCGCCGCCGCCGTGCGCGAGATCCTGTACGCGGAGGGCGAGTGGGCGGGCGATGCCGGCCTTGGAGCGTCGCACGTGACCATCGCCGGCGTGCGACCGGCGGCCGAAGCCGCCACGATGATGCTGGACCTGGCCCGGGTGCTCGACCGCTACCGGGAGGCCCGCGACGGGCGCCCGGACGCCTCCGCCGAGGCGCTGCTGCGCGAGGTCGCACCGGCGCTGGTGAAGGCCGGCGGCCCCGGCCTGACCTGGACGAAGCCGCCCACGGAGGAGGAGCTGAAGGCCGTGGTGGCGGGCTCGCTCCAGCCGGGCTGACCCCGGGGTTCAGCGGAATCCGGCGTGGAACCCCGGGCGTTTACGTTTACGGCCGGGGAGCTGACGTGTTGTGCTCCGAGCGGCCCTGCCGCCAGTAGTCCATGAAGGCCACCGCGCGCCGTTCCTGGCCCGCCGGCCGACCTCGACCGTGCCGCGCCCGTCCACCGGAAGGACGTCGTCCTCGCCGGGCACCTCCATCAGCGCGTGGCCCGTCAGGCCCGGCCGGGAGGCGTTCGAGGACGGCGCAGATCGCCGGCCTCATCACTCAGAGTCACTGCATTGCTGCATAAATCGGGATATGTGCAGGTCAAATGGCGGCCGCACAGCGGGAAATCGGGGTCGTGATGAAAGTTTCACGTTCGATTGACAGCGGGAAAGCGCTTACCTATGTTGGCGCTGTTCGCTCACACGTATGGCGATCACATATGTGAACGAGTGCTCGCTGGGGGGACACCACGTCGCAGGCCCGCACAGGGCCCGCCTGGGCCAGCAAGGAGCTTGAATCGTGCGACTCAGAATCAACGGCAGAACGGCTGCGATCATCGGGGGCGTCATCGCCCTGTCGGCCACGGCGGTGGCCGGTGTCTCCGCGGCCCAGGCCGCCGCACCGGCGCCGGGCAACTATTCCGTGGTCAACAACGGCAGCGGCCTGTGCCTGACCGTACCGGGATCCAGCTCGTCCGACGGCGTCCAGCTCACGCAGTCCGGCTGTGGCGGTGCCGCGCAGACCTGGACCCTGTCGGCCAGCGGCGGCTACACGCTCAGGGCGGCCCACAGCGGCAAGTGCGCCGGCGTGCGGGACGCGAGCACCTCCGCGGGCAAGGCCGTGCAGCAGGAGAGCTGCACCGGCGCGTCGTCGCAGAACTGGACGGTCTCCGAGTCGGGCGCCACCGTCAGGTTCGTCAACTCCAACGGTGGCAAGTGCCTCAACATCGCGGACAACTCGACCTCGTCGGGCGCCCTGGTGCAGCAGAACTCCTGTGACTCGGTGGCCACCAAGCAGTGGCGGCTCGTCCCCGCCGGCGGCGGCCCCGGCCCGACCCCGACCGTGACGCCCACCGTGACCCCCACCGTCACGCCGCCTCCCGGCGGCAACCCCACCGGCCTGGTCGGCTGGGCCACGCAGGGCGGCGGCACCACCGGCGGCGGCAACGCCTCCCCGGTGACCGTCACCAGCGCCTCCGCGCTGACCAGCGCCCTGTCCTCCAGCGGCGCCTCGGTGATCCGGGTGTCCGGCAACATCTCCTGCTCCGGCATGCTCCGCGTGGCATCCAACAAGAGCGTGCTGGGCAACTCGGGCGCGACCCTCACCGGCTGCGGGCTCAACATCTCCGAGGCCTCCAACGTGATCGTCCGCAACCTCACCTTCCGCAACTGGAACGACGACGCCATCAACGTCCAGTACTCCACCCGGGTGTTCATCGACCACAACACCTTCAGCAACGGCAATGACGGCGCCGTGGACGTCAAGCGGGCCAGCGACTACGTCACGATCTCCTGGAACAGGGTCTTCGACCACGACAAGACCATGCTGCTCGGGCACGACGACGGCAACGCCAGCGAGGACCGCGGGCACCTGCGGGTGAGCTACCACCACAACTGGTTCGACGGCACCGGCCAGCGGCACCCGCGCGTCCGGTTCGGCAACCCGGTGCACGTCTTCAACAACTTCTACGGCGGCGTCACCAGTTACGGTGTGGCCTCCACGGAAGGCGCGGGCGTGCTGGTCGAGGGCAACTACTTCGAGAACACCGAGGACCCGTACCACCTCGGCGAGGGTGACTCCGGCCCCGGCACCCTGGTCGCGCGCAGCAACCACTTCGTCAACTCCGGCAGCGGTCAGACCGGCGGCAGCGTCGCCTCCATCCCCTACTCCTACCGGCTCGACACCGCCTCCAGCGTCAAGTCCATCGTGACGGCGGGCGCGGGCGCGGGACGGATCTCCGTCTGATCCACGACCTCCGGCAGGGCGCCGGGCGGTTCTCCGCCCGATCGCGACCCGACACGGCCCCCCTGGCGGCAGCCAGGGGGGTCGTGTCGTGCGGCGGGTGAGCTGCCGGTGGGCGCGCGTCCCGCCGGTGACCGGTTTCGCGTGCCCGCGGTGCCGGCGTTCACCCTGGTGAGCCCGTGATCGCCTGATAAAGTGTTCGAGTTTCGCCGGTGCTGGTGGGAGGTGCGGGAATGCTTCGGCGGATCCGCCGGCGCCGCGTGGATTTCCGCGTGCCGAAGCGCGCCCCTCGCCGCACATCCTGCCCCCGGTCCCGGTCCCTCCCGGCCGGGACAACATCATCGTCGAGCAGAGCCACGACAGGCGCAGGCCCGTGCCTGCGCGAGTAAGGAGCGCCTACTTGTCCCCCCTGATCCTCTCCGCCGCGGGCGTCGCCCTGGTGCTCGACCGCTCCGGCCCCGGGCTGCCCCGGGTCCGCCACTTCGGCGCCGACATCGGTCCCGCCGACGTGATCGAGCTGCTGCCCGTGCTGGAGTCCGTGGCCGCGGTGCCGCGGCTGGTGCCCGCGCAGGCCGACGCCTGGTACGGCAGGCCGGGCCTGTCGGGCAGCAGGGCGGGCGAGCACTGGCCGGTTCGGTGGAACCTGGAGGACCTCGTCGTGAAGGCGACCCCCGGCTCCGGCGGCACGGTCACCGTCACCTCCTCCGACCCCGAGGCGGGGCTGGAGCTGGTCAGCGAGGTGGCCATGGACGCGCGCGGCCTGGTGACGATGCGGCACACGCTGCTCAACGTCGCCGCGACGCCCTACCGGCTGGCCGGGCTGACGTGCGCGATCCCGGTGCCGGCGCGGGCCGGCGAGCTGCTGGACTTCACCGGCCGGTGGTCGCTGGAGAAGGTGCCGCAGCGCAGGGTGTTCGAGCACGGCGTGTGGTCCAGGGAGAATCGGCGGGGCCGCACCGGGCACGACGGCACCGGGCTGCTGGTGGCGGGCACCGAGGGGTTCGGCTTCCGTACCGGCGAGGTGTGGGCGGTGCACACCGCCTGGAGCGGCGACCACCTGCACTACGCCGAGCGGCTGCACGAGGGCACGGCGCTGCTGGCCGGGGGCGAGCTGCTCGAACCAGGCGAGATCACCCTGGAGCAGGGGGAGACGTACCAGACGCCGACGGTGTACTTCACCTGGTCGGGCAGCGGGCTCGACGAGGCGAGCGGCCGGCTGCACGACCACCTGCGCGAGACCCGCCCGCTGCCGGAGCGGCCCGTCACGCTGAACAACTGGGAGGCCACCTACTTCGACCACAGCCTGGACCGGCTGCTCGGCCTGGCCGGCCGGGCGGCCGAGGCCGGGATCGAGCGGTTCGTGCTGGACGACGGCTGGTTCCGGCACCGCCGCGACGACCGGGCCGGGCTCGGCGACTGGTACGTCGACGAGGACGTCTGGCCGCAGGGCCTGCACCCGCTGGCCGACCGGGTGCGCGAGCTGGGCATGCAGTTCGGCCTGTGGTTCGAGCCGGAGATGGTCAACCCGGACTCCGACCTGGCCCGCGAGCACCCGTCCTGGATCCTCGGCCTGCCCGAGCGCATGCCGCCGCCGCAGCGCCACCAGCAGGTGCTCGACCTGGCCCGGCCCGAGACCTACGACTACGTGCTGGGACGGCTGGACGCGCTGGTCACCGAGTACGGGCTGGACTACATCAAGTGGGACCACAACCGTGACATCGCCGAGCCCGTGCACGCCGGCGTGCCCGGCGTGCACGCCCAGACCCTGGCCACCTACCGGCTGCTGGACGAGCTGCACCGCCGCCACCCCCGGCTGGAGATCGAGTCGTGCTCGTCGGGCGGCGCGCGCGTCGACTACGGCGTGCTGGCCCGCACCGAGCGGGTGTGGACCTCCGACACCAACGACGCCCTCGACCGGCAGGCGATCCAGCGCTGGACCGGCCTCCTGGTGCCGCCGGAGCGGATGGGCGCCCACGTGGGCGCGCCGCGCGACCACATCACGGGCCGGATGCTGCCACTGGCCTTCCGCGCCGCGACCGCGATGTTCGGGCACATGGGCGTGGAGTGGGACCTGACCTCGGCGAGCCAGGCCGAGCTGGAGGAGCTGGCCTCCTGGATCGCGCTGCACAAGCGGTACAGGCCGCTGCTGCACGCGGGCCGGGTGGTGCGCGCCGACCACCCCGACCCGACGGCGCTGCTGCACGGGGTGGTGCTGCCGGAGCGCGCGCTGTTCGCGTTCGTGCAGCTCACCAGCCGGGTCGACTCGGGTCCCGCGCCGCTGCGGCTGCCCGGGCTGGATCCGGCCGCCGAATACGTGGTGCAGCAGGTGGGTCCGCTGCCCCCGAACGCGGCGGTGCCCGGGTGGGGCGACGAGCCGATCCGGCTGCCCGGCGCCGCGCTGGCCGAGCTGGGCCTGCCGGCGCCGGCGCTGCGGCCCGCGTCCGTGGTGCTGATCGAGCTCGAGCGGGGCTAGCCGAGATCCAGCTCGGAGCCGCCGAACCGGTCGCGCAGGAACCGCCCCTGGTCGCGCAGCGCCTGCTCGTCGCCCCGGTGGATGGCCTCGGCGACCTGGCGGAGCTGGGCGTCCAGCAGCGCGAGCTGGGCGAGCAGCTCCTCGTGCGCGCTGCGCTCGCGCCCCTTGCCGCGGGTGAGGGCGTAGCCGCGCGGCAGGTTCGCGTACGCCTGCAGGCTGGCGGGCAGGTACTGGCGGATCGTCTGCGACACCACGTGGAGCTGGTCGGGGGAGGAGGTGAGCTGCTCGGCCCGGTCGAGCACGCCCCTGAGCACCTCGGCCAGCGCGTCCACGGCCGCGTGCGCGTCGCCGGGGAACCGCCCGGCGACGCGCTGCAGCAGACCGTCCAGGTCGGCGCGCAGCGCCCGGGTTTCGATCTCGGCGTTGGAGATCGTCAGACGGATGCGGTCGGGCGGGGCGAGCAGCGCGCCCGCCCCGTACAGGGCGACCACGACCAGCGGCCAGAACGTGCCCGCCAGCCCCAGGAAGTGGGCCAGCAGGCCGAGCAGCGCCAGGCAGGACCCGACGATGTTCCTGGTCGAGCCCAGGTAGCGCAGCACCCGCTCACTGATAGCCACGGATCTCCTTGAACGCGCTGCTCAGCGACGTGGACCGGGCGTCGAACACGGCGCCGCCGGTCAGCTCGGCGACCTTGCGCATCTCCTCGACGTCGCTCTCGCCGAACAGCACCACGAACGCGGGCGCCCGCCGGTCCTGCGGCAGCGCCCGGTAGTAGGCCTCGAAGGCGGCGTAGTCGGAGCCGTCGGTGTTCTCGCCGTCGGTCATGAGCACGACCGAGACGTAGTGGCCGGGCGCGGGCGGCAGGTCGTAGGCGGCGCGCAGGCTGTCGTAGATCGCGGTGCCGCCGGCCGCGTCGAGCCCCTCGGCGAACCGCTTGATGTCGGCCAGTACGGGCGCCGGGTCGCGCTCGGGCACGGTGAACGGGACCGGCTGCTCCGGCGCGCCGCTGAACGGGACCATGGTGACGGTCTCGCGGTTGCTGAAGCGGGTGAACACGCCGGAGGCCGAGCCGTCGGCGCCGGTCAGGGCGGTCAGGGCCTGCCGCAGCGACGAGATGCGCTCGCCCCCCATCGAGCCGGAGGTGTCCAGCACGAACCTGGCCTCGGCCGGGACCCGCACCCGGTTGAGGTAGGTGGAGATCAGCTCATCGGCGGTGCTGCGCCGGTTGGGGAAGGGCAGCTCGATCAACTGGTGAGCGCCGAAGCGGGCGTCGGGGGTGACGCCGGGCACGATCGGCCGCCGGTGGGTGCCCGCCATGATCTCCTTCTGCACGGCGGGGGTGCGCAGCCAGGTGGCGAGCTTGTCGTACAGGGCCTTCTTGGCGTCCGGGGCGGAGGCGAGCAGCGTGAGCGGGTAGTCGGCGCTGACCACGCCGTCGCCCGGGTAGATGAGCGTGAGCGGGTCGCGCACGCCCAGCAGGACCGACTCGTAGTTCACCAGGCCGTCCACCCGCTGGTCCCGGGCGTAGGCGTCGGCCAGCCAGCCCGAGGAGCCGGCCGTCAGCCGCTGCGCCGAGAAGAAGTCCTTCAGCCGCGGGGTCACCGCCGCCACCTGCTCCGCGGTGAGCGCGCCGTCCGCGTCCGCGAGCGCCGCGGCCACGCCCACCAGCGCGGAGAAGCCGGAGTTGGAGGAGGCCGGGTTGGTCATGCCGAAGCTGAAGCGCCCGTCCTTGGCGGCCTGCGCGATGTCGGCCCAGGTGACCTGCTTGCCGTCCCAGCCGAGCTCGCTCGCCTTGGCGGGCTTCAGCCCCAGCACCACCGGCGAGACCATGATCTTGGTCTGGGTGGACAGCCGGCTCGCGGAGCCGTCGATCAGGGACAGGTAGCGGTTGGAGGAGAACCAGGTCGCGTCCACGCCGCCGTCGGCGCGGCCGGTCGCGACCTGCTCGGCGCCGTCGAGCGTGCCGGTGTAGGTGAGCCGCACCTTGACGCCGGCCTCGGTCTCCGCGCGGCGCAGCAGCGGCTCGAGGTCCTTGATCTCGCTGCCCGCCAGCACCCGCAGCACGTCGGGGCCGTCGGCGGGCGCCTCGCCGGAGTCGGCGCCGGTGCCGCAGCCTGCCAGCAGCAGTGCGGGCGTCAGCAGGACGGCCGTCAGCGTTCTGTTGAGGGCTCGTCTCATGAGGAGCTCTCCTGGGCACGCTCCAGGTACGTCCGCGCGTGCCCCAGCTCCGCCGACAGGCTGTCCACGGTGACCGCCATGTTCTCCACGGCCTTGGCGCGGAAGGTGTCGATGAGATCCATCGTGGCGTAGACGTTGTCGAAGGCCTTGCGCAGTGTGTCCAGGTCCACGGTGGTGGCGGCCGCCTGGTTCTGGATCGCTCCCGCCTGCGTGCGCAGCATCTCACTGGTGGCCAGGATCAGGTCGCCGGTGGTGGCGTTGAGCGCGGTGATCTGGTCGAGCACCAGCTTCTGGTTCGCCAGCGCCTGCGCCACCGTCACCGCCGTGCGCAGCGCCGCCACCGTGGTCGTGGTGGCGCGGTCCACGCCCTTGCTGAGCTCCAGGTTGTTCTTGCGGACCAGGTCGAGCGCCAGGTAGCCCTGGGCCGAGACGGCGAGCTGGGTGAGCAGGTCCTGGTGGCGCTGGCGCACGGCGAACAGGGCGTCGGAGCGCAGCGCCGTGGCCCGCTCCTCGTCGGTCTCCGCGATGCGGTCCTCCAGGGCGGCGTCCATGGCCTGGGCCATGACCGCGTACTCCTGCAGCCGGATCATCGTCTCCCACAGGCGGGCCTTCTCGCCCTCGATGGCGGCGTTGTCGCGCAGCAGCTCGTCCTGGCCGGACCTCAGCGCGCGGATGATGTCGTCGATGTGCTTCTGCGCGGAGTGGTACTTGGCGAAATAGTCGCGCAGCCGGTCGCCGAACGGGATGAGGCCCAGCAGCTTGCGGGTCCCGCTCGCGGCCTGTTTCGGGTCCAGGTCCACGACGGTACGGCGCAGCGCGACGAGCTCCTTCCCGACCCTGGCCTGGGCGTCCGCGCCCTCGCCCCGGGCCGCGTCCAGCGCGGCGACCGGTCGTTTCAGCATGCGGTTGGCGGCCTGGGAGGCGGATCTGATCTCGGTGTCACCCATCGAGGCGATGTCGTGCACCTTGCGGGAGAAGTCCGGGGAACGCGGGTCGAGCCCGCTCAGCTCGCCGGCGAAGTCGCGCGCCTTGGCGGTCAGCTCGGCGGCGCGCTCGCCGTCGATCGGCAACATGGTGGCCGCCGTCTCGGCCGGCACCGGGGACACCGGCTCGGGCGGCGTGAGCACCAGATCGGACACGTGCGGGATCTCCTCTTCGGAGTCAGGGACGGGCGGAGTCGATGGTGGTGATGAGCCGGTCGAGCCGGGCGTAGGCGGGCGGCTCGACGACGTTCACCAGGGAGGCCGCCGCCGGCGCCCTGGTCTTGGCGGCCAGGTCGGCGAACGCCTTGGGGTCGGTGGTGCGGAACCCGTACGCGGCGGCCAGGGCCTGCAGCTCCGGGTCCTTCGTGAGCAGCTCGCCGACGCGGTCGCCGGCCCCCTTTAGCGGGACCAGGGTGTGCTTGCTCAGCACGGTCGGCGAGGGGTAGACCAGCCGCATGTCCGGCTTGATCGCGCCGTCGCCGGCGAAGACGTGCGCCAGATACTGGGCCTCGTAGACGACCAGCATCGGCGTCTTGCCCGCGCCGAGCGCCAGGTAGTCCTCGAACGACCCCTCGCTGGAGGACTCGGCGAAGCCCTGGTCGAGCACGGCGGGCGCGAGCATCGGGGCGATCTTGGCGATCTGGGCGTCGGAGGTGGGCACGTCGTCGCCGTTGGCGACGTAGCCGATCGCCGCCAGGTACATGGCGGCGGAGTTCGAGGTACGGATGTCGGTGGTGGTGAGCAGCACCCGCTTGCGAGCCTGATAATCCGAATTATCCGGAAGTTGGTCCCAACGAGTGCCTTTAGCCACTATGTCCAGATATTTCTTTATGTCCAGTGTTTGGTAGCCTTTGCCGGAATCGCTCAGCAGCCCGGCCTTGGTCAGCAGGGCCGCGATCGGCTCGAACGTGGCCACCGCCATCGGCGAGTAGAACGGCGAGTACGTGGTCGTCGCCCCCCGGTCACTCTTGATCTGCTCGGCCGCCGGAACGCTGGAGGGAAAGGCGAAGGCGTAGCGGTTCAGGTCCACGTCGGTCACGATCTGCCGCGACCCGGCGGTGTCCACCTCGACCCGCAGCCCGTGCTCGGCGAACGCCGCCTTGACACGGGAATCGTCGAAGAACGGCTTCTTCTCCGACCCGATGACCCCCCTCACCAGGGTCATCTGCGGCTTGTCCGGCTCCCGGTTCCCCAGGAAGATCGCCGCCACCGCCACCCCGGCGAGAATCACGGCCAGAATGACGCCGACCCGCCGCTTCATCGGACTCCGTTTCCTGAATAAACCCCCATGGCTGGAATTATGGAATGACGCTTGCCGGAATCGCGCGGGCGGAAAGCCGACCGTACGGCAGAATTCACGCCGCGTTCACGGGTGGCCGAGCCGGTGGGCGGCGTGGGGCGGGGGCTTCGTAGGGTGGCGGGGCGAAACCCGTACCCGAGGAGGTCTCATGATGGAGGGGAACGGCCCCGCGATCGCGAACGGCCTGGAACCGGACCGGCAGGCCGTCGAGGCGATGGGCCGGGAGCTCGTCTCCCGCATCGCCGACTACGTCGGGAGCCTGCCCAAGGCGCCCGTCAGCCGGTTCGGCGGCGCCGAGGACGCCGTGGCGCGCATGCTGCTGCCGCCGCCCGACGCGCCCGGCACGTTCCACCGGCTGCTGGACGACTTCCAGGAGGCCGCCTCCTACGGGCTCGACACGTCCAGCCCCGGCTACCTCGCCTACTTCCCGGCCGGCGGGCTGGTCTCCTCGGCGCTCGCGGACGCCCTCGCGCAGGTGCACAACCGCTTCACCACCGTGGCCGACCTCGCGCCCGCGCTGGTCGCGATGGAGCACGGCGTGCTGCGCTGGCTGGCCGGTCTGTTCGGCCTCCCGGAGAGCGCGGGCGGGCTGGTGACCACGGGCGGGTCCGCGGCCACGCTCACGGCGGTCGTCGCCGCCCGCCACGACCGGCTCGGCGAGGACCTGACCGGCGCCCGGCTGTACGTCACCGAGCACACCCACTACTGCGTGGCCAAGTCGGCGCGCGTCGCCGGCCTGCCGGCGTCGGCGGTGCGGACCGTGCCGACCCGGGGGCTGCGCATGGACCCGGCCGCGGCCGCCCGGATGATCGAGGAGGACCGCGCCCTCGGCCTGCGCCCGTTCCTGCTCGTCGCGACCGGGGGTACGACCAGCACCGGGACCGTGGATCCGCTGCCGGAGCTGGGCGAGCTGGCCGCGCGGGAAGGTCTGTGGTTCCACGTGGACGCCGCCTACGGTGGCGGGCTGGCGCTGACCGACCGCGGCCGGGCGCGGCTGGCCGGGATCGGACGTGCCGACTCCGTCGTCGTGGACCCGCACAAGAGCCTGTTCCTCCCGTACGGGACCGGCGTGGTCCTGGCCCGGGACCCCGGCACGCTGGCGGCCGCCCACGCGGACAGCGGCGACTACCTCCAGGACCTGCGGACGGTGGGCGGGCTGCCGGACTTCAATCATTACGGCGTGGAGCTGACCAGGGAGTTCCGCGGGCTGAGGCTGTGGCTGCCGCTGCACCTGCACGGTGTGGCCGCCTTCCGCGCGGCCCTGGACGAGAAGCTCGACCTGGCCGCGCTCGCCCACCGGGAGCTGGCCGCCGACCCGCTCTTCGAGGTGCCCTGGGAGCCGGACCTGACCGTCGTGGTGTTCCGGCTGCGCGGGGACGACGCGCTCAGCCGCGCGCTGCTCGAACGCGTCAACGCCGCCGAGCGCGTCTTCCTGTCCAGCACCGTCGTCGAGGGGCGGTTCTTCGTGCGGATCAACCCCACCAGCCACCGCACCCACGCCGCCGAGACCCGCGCAGCCCTGGACCTCATCCGCGCCCGCGCCCGCGCGGTGACCGGCTGACAGGCGGGCCCGGGGCCGGGCCGCTGTCAGGGGAGGAGGGCCAGGAGCTCCTGCTCGCGGGCGGGGCTGAGGCCGGCTCTCCTGGGCCGGTCGAGCCCTTGGTCGCGTTCCCAGGCCAGCAGGTCGGTGAGCAGCTCGGCGCGGGGGCGGTGGCGCAGCCCGGCGGCCCGCGCCGCCTCCCCCGAGTGGGCCGACCAGCCCTCCCAGCCCGGCTCGGCGACCCACATCGGCAGCGACTCGGGCCCCATCCACTCGTTGACCTTCTGGTCGAGCAGCCAGCCCGGATCCGCCTCGACGACCGGCCCGGTGTGGCCGCCGGCGGCCCGGCACTGCTCGATCCACTCCCCGAACGGCACCACCGGGCCGACCGCGTTGAAGGTGCCGGTGGTCCCCGCCCGCGCGCAGTCGAGCAGCCAGGCGGCCAGATCCCGCACGTCGATCACCTGCGTCGGCGCCTCCGGCGGGCCCGGCACCAGCAGCGGACCCCGCTGGTCGCGCGCGGCCCGCGCCACCCAGTAGCCCGAGCGGCCGGTGTGGTCGCCCGGCCCGCCGATCAGCCCGGCCCGCGCGATGACCAGCCGGTCGCCCGCGGCCGCGGCCGCGGCCCGCTCGCAGGCGACCTTCGCCTCGCCGTAGAGCTCCCGGTCCACCTCGTCGCGATCGGTGGGCTCCAGCAGCGGCGTGCTCTCGTCGGCGCCGGGCACGCCATGGGAGGCGTAGGCGTTGACGGAGGAGACATAGGTCCAGTGCCCGGCCCGCTCGCCCAGCGCCGCCAGCGCGCCGCGGACCATTCCCGGCTGCCACGACACGTCGACGACCGCGTCCCAGTCGCGGTGCCGCACCTGCTCGTACGCCCCCGGCGCCCGCCGGTCGGCGGAGACCAGCACCGCGCCGTCGGCCACCGGCCCGCTCTCGCCGCGCGCCAGGCAGGTCACCGCGTCCCCGCGCTCCACCGCCTGCCGGGTCACCTCGCGGCCCAGCCAGGCCGTGCCACCCAGAACAAGAATTTGCATGAAAGCACTCAATCAGCTCTAACGGCGAGAAAGCCCATGGTTCGCATGGGGCGTAACAAACCCCCCGGCCTGCGATCTCGTCCTCATTTTTGAGGGCTACACGGCGGCCCCGCTTCGTGCTCGAATCTGTCTATGGGACCGGTCCCAAGGCACTGGAGGTCCGGATGATCGAACGCCTGTGGCTCCACCCCCCACTGGCCATCGCCCGGCTGGGTCCCTCCCCGGCCCCGTGCGACAACTACCGCTGGGGTCCGAGCGATCTGACCCCGCGCGGCACTGGGAAGACCACGGTGGTCCCCGAGGAGACCCTGGACGTCGCGGCGGACGGGACGATCACGCGCCGGACACCCGACGAGGTGCGGTTCAAGGACGAGCACGGCTTCCGCCCGGTCGCGCCGTTCTTCGAGCTGTTCGGGACCTGGAAGGCCGGCGGGACCACCCGCACCGGGCCCGTCACCCCGGAGGTGCTGCGGGAGTCCGGCATCACGCTCGGCGACGTGCGCTGGGTCGTGCGGGTGGCCAACCTCAAGGCGTTCCAGTACACCCAGCGGGCCGGCGACCGCGTCGAGGCCCGGGTCGAGGTGGCCGGCGACGACCACACCAGGCACGCCGTTCCCGGCCGCGCCCCGCAGGGTGCCCCCGACCCGCTCGTGCCGCCGGACGCGATGCTCCCGCTCGGCTCGGTGCAGGCGCCGCGGCCGGACACGGAGCTCGCCGGCCTGCGGCTGCGCTTCACCCCCGCGGCCGGGCTCGTCTACGGGCCGACCGACCTGGCCGCCCGCACCAGCCTCTACCGGTTGCCCGCCGGGCAGCTCATCCTCAACCCGGCCGCAGCCTGGTGCGGCTTCTCACTGGAGGGTGAGGACCCGCGGACCAACCCCGGCGGGCTGTTCGCGGGCGCCGAGGAGAACGAGAGCCTCGGGCTGGTGGACGACGTGTGCGACGGCCTGGTCAGCTTCGTGCTGCCCGGCGGCCACTCGGCCACCGCCCGCATCGTCGTCGGCCCGCCGCACTTCGCGCCCGACCGCAGGCCGTTCGTGTCCCTGGCCGACGGGCTCACCGACCGCGTGCGGCGCGGCGACGTACGCGAGCCGGCGTATTTGGCGGACCGGGAGCAGACCGCGCTGGAGGTCCGCGACCTGCTCGAACGGGTCCTGGAGACGATGGACGCGATCAACCTCGACGTGCAGAACGAGCGCTCGGGGCTGGAGAACGGGGCCACCGCCCGAGCCCGCGGCCTGCCCCCAGAGGCGGCCCGCGACCAGGCGTTCCCCCCTCCGGAGCCGCTGACGTCGCTGACGCTGCCGCTCACCGGTCACGCGCGGCAGCGCCACCGCCGGTTCGTCGCGCTGGAGGTGCTGGAGGATCTGCTGCGCGAACGGCCCGACCTGCTCCGCCAGGTGATCCGCGAGCCGGCGACCCACGAGCGCTTCTACGACCGCCGCATGCCGGTCGCCATGCGCGGCTCCGACCGCTACCCGCTGCACCTGACCCGCCGCCAGTACGACCTGATCCTGGGCTGGGCGCGCTCGCTGCGCGACGGGACGGCGGGCGGGACATGACCGTCTTCCTGCGGATCGGGCCCCGCCCCGAACCCGCTCAGGGCCCGCCCGGCCTGGCCGCCGAGCTGAAGGTCTTCCGCAGCGCGCACGGCGCGCACCTGTTCCTGGCCGACGGCAGCAGGGTCTACGACGTCCCGCCCGGCGTCGCCGACCGGCTGGAGGGGTGGCTGGCCGGCCGCCACTCCAGCGACGACGACGCCGACCTGGCCCGCGAGCTGGGCCTGCCCGTGTGGGAGGCCGCCGGGGCGCGGCCCCGCTACATCGGCGACGCCCCCATGGAGGCGCCGCCCCTGACCGCCCTCTCGCTCAACGTCATGCAGGCGTGCAACCTCACCTGCGGGCACTGCTACGCCGACGAGGGCCGATTCGGCGGTCCCGCGCGGGCCATGCCGGTCGCGACCGCGCTGGCCGCCGTGGACCGGCTGCTGGCCGAGGCCGCGCCCGGCGCGGACGTGGTGGTCGGCTTCATGGGAGGCGAGCCGCTGCTCGCCCGCCGGCTCGTCCACGAGGTGGTACGCCACGCCACGGCGGCCGGCCAGGCCACCGGGCACCGGGTCAGGTTCGCCGTCACCACCAACCTGACCACCGTCACCGAGGCCGACGCCCGGCTGTTCGCCGAGCACCCGTTCACGGTGTCGGTGAGCCTCGACGGCGACCGCGCCGGCCACGACGCGCTGCGCCGGGCCCGGGGCGGCGCCAGCGCCTACGACCTCATGCGGGATGGGCTGCGCGTGCTCGAACGGCACGGCCGGCCCCGCCACCTCGCCGCCAGGGTCAGCGTCACCCCGCGCACCACGCGGCTGCTCGACCTGCTGGAGCACGGCATCGGCCTGGGCTTCGACGAGGTCGGCTTCGCCGCCGTGGTCAGCGCGCCCGACCCGGCCCTGGAGATCGCCGGGGACGGCTTCACGCGGTTCCTCGACGGCATGATCGAATGCGGCGAGCGGGCGCTGGCCGAGCTGGCCGCCGGGCGCCCGTACCCGTTCGGGAACTTCCAGACCGCGATGCACCAGTTGCACCGCGGCACCCACCGGCCCTACCCGTGCGGGGCGGGCGCGGGCTATCTCAGCGCGTCCGCCGGCGGCGACCTCTACGCCTGCCACCGGCTGGTCGGGGACCCCGCCTTCGCCATGGGATCCGTCCGGGACGGCCCCGACCAGCGGGCGCGCCGCCGTCACCTGGAGCGCGGCCACGTCGACCGCATGGAGCCGTGCCGCGGCTGCTGGGCGCGCTACCTGTGCGGGGGCGGCTGCTACCACGAGGTGAGCAGCCGGGGCAGGCCCGGCTGCGACTACATCCGCGGCTGGCTCGCGTTCTGCCTGCGCGCGTACGTCGAACTGGCCCAGGCGGTGCCGGGCTACTTCCGGCAGCCGCCGCCGGCCCACCTGGAAAGCCCCCCGACCACCGTCGGACGATGAAACGAGGCGTCCATGCCCGATCAGGATTCCGGAGTCCCGCTCGGAAAGATCTACCCGCGGAACCTCACGGCCAGGGCCGACCACGTCGTCCGCGGCAACCCCGCGGGGTCGCGGCCGGAGAGCGGGGTGGACAACTGCTATCCCGGCCTGGAGTTCGACCAGCGCAACCTGGACAAGGCGTTCTTCCCCGGGCTCGTCGTCGAGTTCCACCGCCCGGACGGCGCCCGGATCGTCGCCCTCACCGGCGGCGGCCCCGCGCCCGCGCAGGGCCTCACGGCGGCCGACCTGCCGCTGGACATCTGGGCCGTGTGCGGGCGCACCACGGTGGACCAGGGTGAGGAGGCGGCCCCGACGATCGGCTGCGACGACCGCAACGGCCTGGAGGTGTGGCGGGCCGTGCACGACCTGCTTCCCGGCACGGTGGCCCTGCTCATCGGCCCGGGTCCCGGCATCACCTCGCCGGGCTCCGACCCGGTCAGGGGAGACCTGAACGGCTTCCGGCGGCGCGGCACCAGCATCCTCCAGCGGGCCCCCGACGGCTCCGTGCAGGTGGGCGTGCTGGTCGCCGACCGCGCTCGCTACCTCGACGACGACGGGGTGATCGAGCCGGAGGCGTACGAACCGGGCGAGCTGACCCGCAGCCTGTGCGCACCCTGGCAGTACGACTTCCGCGACTGCGGCTGCTTCTACTGGGCGGCCTCCAAGCCCGACATCGTCACCAGCGCGGACGGGCTGCACGCCGACCTGAACTTCCAGCGCAGGGACCGCGTCTCCGACCCGCCGCCCAAGGACGGGCCCCGGCTGGCCGGGCGCAGGGAGCTCGAACTCGACTACCACGAGCTCATCGCAGACTGGGGCGTACTGCCCGTCGTCCTCAACGACCGGGAGGGCGAGAGCCGGCCTGCCCCCGCACATCCCGGCGTGGAGCCGCTCACCCCGGAGCAGGTCGCCGACGAACTGGCCTACCTGGCCACAGTGGAGCACGCGCTGTGCGTCCAATACCTGTTCGCCCACTACTCGCTGGACGCGCCCATGCGGCTGCCGGCCGGCGCCGACTCCCGCACCCGGCGGGTGTACGCCGCCGCGCAGGAGATCTTCGGCATCGCGATCGACGAGATGCGCCACCTGCGGTGGGCCAACGAGGCGCTCGGGGTGCTCGGGCGGGCCCCGGTGCTCGGCCGCGCGGAGACCATCCACCGGCAGCTCCGCACGCCCTTCTCCCTGCAACCCCTCACCCCGCGGCAGCTCGACTGGTTCATCGAGGTGGAACGGCCCAGCCAGGCCAGCGGCGGCGGCATCGACGGCATGTACGTACGCCTGCACGCCGCCCTCACCGGCGACCCGGACGCCTTCCCCGAGGCGGACCGGCTCGCGCACCTGATCAAGCTGATCATCGACGAGGGCGCCGACCATTTCCGGCGTTTCACCGCCGTCAAGACGCACCTCGCCGGACTGTCCGAGGCCGAATACCTGCGCCGGCTGGACCACAAGCCCGCTCCCGGGCTGGACACCTCGCTGCTCGACCTCGCCGACCAGAACTACGCGCTGCTGCTGGATGCCCTGCGGGCGACGTTCGCGCTGGGCGACGCGGCGGGCGGGCTGCTCATCGAGCAGTCGCGGCGGGCGATGTTCAACCTGCACGAGACCCATCACGCGCTGTCGGCCCGCGGGGTGGCCCCGCGGTTCACCCTGCCCCTGGACCCGGTCCTGGAGGCGGGCGACTCCGGCACGGAGCTGCGCCGACGGGTCGCGGAGCTGGGCGGCCCGGAGCAGCGGGAGGCGATGCTCCGCCAGGAGGCCGACGCGCAGACGCTCATCGCGGCGCTCCAGGACCGGGCCGGAGGGTGATCGTCACGGTAGGCGGTTCCGGCCTGGCCGAGCTGACCTGCGCCCGGCTCCTGCTCGGCCGCGGCCACCGGGTCCGCCTGGACGCCCCGCCGGCTGCCGGTTTCCGCCCGCTGATCCTCAACGCGGAGACCGTCGCGCTGCTCGACGAGCTCTGGGGGCCGGGCCTGCTCGCGCGGGCCTGGCGGTTGCGGGCTCGCCAGGTCCGGTGGGGGCGGGCGCCGGAGGTCCGCGCGCCCGGCGCGGCCGTGGTCATCGACGGCGCCGCCCTGGCCACCACGATGCTGCACCGCCTGACCCAGCACCCCGTCCTCACCGGCGCCACGCCGCCCGCCGGGGCGGTTGAGAGGGGTCTGTGGCTGGGTGGGACGGAAGTCGCGGGTGCGGCGCCCGGCCGGCGGGTCGTCTCGGGGGTGCCGCCGGAGGATCCGGCGCTGGTCGTGGCGGGGCGGCGCCATCTGCTCAGCTCGGCGGGGCTGCGGCTGGCGCGCGGGGTGGAGGAGGACGTCAGCTTCCTGGAGACGGTGCCGGGTGGCTGGGTGCACCTGTTCCCGCTGGGCGGCGGGCGAGCCGTCGCCCAGGCGATGGTGCCCGGTCCCGCCGGCCGGCCGGGCGCGCTTCTGGCGGAGCTCCTGGCCGGGAGCGGCATCGGGGCCCGGCTGGCCGAGCCGCCCGATGACGCCGTCGCGATCCCGGCCGCGCCCCGGCTGCACCCCGCTCCCGCGGAGCCCGGCCGGTTGACCGTCGGCGGCGGCGCCCTGCGGCTGGACCCGATCGCCGGATCCGGGACCGCGCAGGCGCTCAGGACGGCGATCCTGGCCGCCGCCGTGATCGACGCCCAGACCGGGGCCCGGCCGGACGGCGGCGACGATCGCGCCCCGGGGCGTGGGCAGGACTACGCCCCGGGGCGCGGGCTTGACGGCCGGTGGAACAGCCCGCAGGAGGGCCGCTGGGACAGCCCGCACGAGGGCCGGTGGGAGCGGCTGCACGATCACTATGCGGGCCGCCTGCGCGACGTGTTCCGCCGGCATGTCCTGAGCTGCCTGCGTTTCTACGGGGAGGCGTTCGACTCGGCGGACTGGCGCCACGAACTCGCCGCCATGCGCGCGGCGCTGCCCGCCGCCCCACCGCCCGCCGGGCTCCGGCTTCGCGGGCTCGGCCTCGTCCTCACCGACGACCGCTGAGGCACGGCCGCGGGCCGGGTGCCACGCGGGCCCGTGGCAGGCGGGCCCGTGTGGCACGGGGAGGTCAGGCCCGGTCCCGGCTCCACCGCTCCAGCCCGCTCGCGTCGATGGGCAGGGCGGAGGAGAGGATCTCCGCGCCGTCCTTCGTGACCAGCAGGTCGTCCTCGATGCGCACGCCGATCCCGCGCAGCTCCGGCGGGACCGTGCGGTCGTGGGCGTGGAAGTAGAGCCCGGGCTCGACGGTCAGCACCATGCCGGGCGCCATCAGCGCACCGTGGTAGGCCTCCCGGCTGGACTTGGCGCAGTCGTGCACGTCCAGGCCCAGGTGGTGGCCGATGCCGCAGATCAGATAGCGGCGGTGGTGCTGGCCGTGGTCCGACAGGGCCTCGTCCACCGAGACCGGCAGCAGCCCCCAGTCGTGCAGCCCGCGCGCGATGACCTCCATGGCCGCGTGGTGGAAGTCCGTGAAGCGGTGGCCGGGGCCGACCTGCGCCAGCCCGGCCTGGTGCGCCCGCTCCACCAGGTCGTGCACCTGCCGCTGGGCGGGGGAGAAGGTGCCCGAGGCGGGGAAGGTGCGGGTGATGTCGGCGGTGTAGTGGCTGCGCGTCTCCACACCCATGTCGAGCAGCAGCAGCTCGTCCGGCAGCACCGGGCCGTCGCAGCGCACCCAGTGCAGGGTGGGGGCGTGCGCGCCGCTGCCCACGATGGAGGCGTAGCCGGGGCCGTTGCCGTACGCCCTGGCGTAACGGTCGAACGTGCCCTGCAGCCAGCGCTCGCCCGGCCCCTCGACCGCCGTGGGCACCTCGGCCAGCACCGCGGCGAACCCCTCGACCGTACGGTCCACGGCCTCGCGGAGCTGGGCGATCTCCCACTCGTCCTTGATCATGCGCAGCTCGGCGAGCACCTGCCGCAGTTCCTCGGACTCCTCGTGGCCCGGCCCGGCCAGCAGGGCGCCGGCGGGCGGGCCCGGGTAGTCCGCCAGCGGCCGGACCTCGATGCCCAGCGCGGCCGACCACTCGGCCGGGGACGGCGACGGCCCCACCCACAGCTCCCCGTGGGCGGCGTCGGCGAAGAAGCCCGTCTCTCCCGGCCGGGCCGGGGCGGGCAGGTACAGGCGGGCGCCGGCATCGCCGACCACCACCACGGCGCCCTCCACCGCGCAGCCCGTCAGCCAGTAGAAGTCGCTGTCGACGCGGAATTCGTAGGCGGTGGTGTTGCTGCGTACCGGCGCGCGGCCGGCCGGTACCACGACCGTCCGGCCGGGCAGGGCGGCACCGAGCCGGACCCGGTGCGAGGCGGCGGCCTCGGCCGCCCCCGGCACCAGCTCGGGGGTGCGGGCGGGGGAGTCCCAGCCCTGGGCGATGTACTCGGTGAACGCGGGGATCTCCGACAGCTTGGGCAGCTTGCCGTCACTCACCGGTGATTCCTCCTCCTATGTCGCGTACGAGCCCGGTCAGCCGGGCGAAGACCCGCTCCTGGCCGATGCCGTCGTGCTCGTACTCATTGGTGACCCAGGCCTGGGCGTTGCCCACCCGGGAAGCGGTGTCCAGTTGCAGGCCGGAATCGACGTACATGTCGTCGAAGTAGACGGCGGCGGCGACCGGCACCTCGTTGGCCGCCAGCCGGTCCAGGTCGTAGAGCGGCGGCCAGTCGGAGCGCTCGGCGAGCAGGTCCACGGCGGCGCGGAACGGGCGCAGCACGCGGATCTCCTCGAACATCCAGGGATACATCATCTCCCCGGTGAACAGCAGCGGCCGGGCGTCCTCGGCGAAGGCCGGATGCCGGGCCCGCTCACTCTGCGCCGCCCACGCGGTCGCGCCGGGCCCGGAGCCGTAGATGCTCTCCTGCAGCGCGGCGAACAGCGGGTTGTCGGCGTAGGAGGAGCGGGCCAGCACCTGGTGCAGGAACGTGTCGGACGGCTCGGCGGCCCCCTCGGGGAGGGCCTCGTCGAGCAGCCAGTGCATGCGCTCGTAGCCGGGCTTCATGCCGAAGTCGATGCCGAGGGACTGCAGCCGCCGCACGGTCAGCACGTCCCCGTCCGGCAGCAGCACGTCACCCGCGGCCAGCCGGTCGGCCAGCCGGGTCGTGGTGTCCACGTGGTGCGGGTAGCGGCGGTAGAACTCGGCGTTCTTGGCGGCGACCCGGGGATAGGTGCGCCGGTAGACCTCGGCGGCGTCCGGGTCCACGGACGGCAGGCCGCCCGCCGCGTAGCAGGCGCTCAGACCCTCGGGGGCGCGCGACAGGTACGTCAGCGTGAGGAAGCCGCCGTAGCTCTGCCCCAGCGTGGACCAGCGCTTCCCGCCGAAGACGGTCGTGCGCAGGTGCTCGGCGTCGGCCACGATCGAGTCCGCGCGGAAGCGGGCCAGGTAGGCCGCGCCCTCGGCCGGGCCGAGCGCGCTCATCACCCGCCCGTCGATCCGCGAGCTGCGCCCGGTGCCCCGCTGGTCCAGCAGGATCACCCGGTACGTCTTCAGCGCGTGCCCGAGCCAGCCCGAGGTGTCGACCGGGCGCGGTCCCTTGCCACCGGGGCCGCCCTGCAGGTAGAGCAGGCACGGCAGGTCGTCCCGGTCTCGGACGGGGTCGGCCAGCTCCCGGGCGAACACCGAGATCGTGGCGCCGGAGCCGGGCTCGGTCCAGTCGAGCGGCACCTCCACGACGTGGTCCCGGACCCGCATCCCGGGGATCGTGTAACTCGCTGTGATCATTGCAGTTCCCTCCTGCGGCGGTCCCACTCGGGGTTGATGCGGGGGATGGCCGCCAGCAGCGTCCGCGTGTACTCGTCCTGCGGATCGTCGAACACCTGCTCGACCGGGCCGAGCTCGACGATCCTGCCCTTGCTCATGACCGCGACCCGCTGCGCGATCTGCCGCACGACGGCCAGGTCGTGGGCGATGAAGATGTAGCTGAATCCGCTCTCCCGCTGCAGCCGCCGCAGCAGCTCGATCACCTGCACCTGCACCGACACGTCCAGCGCGGAGACCGCCTCGTCGCAGATCACCAGCTTCGGGTTGACGGCCAGCGCCCGGGCGATGCCGATGCGCTGCGCCTGCCCGCCGGAGAACTGCGCGGGGTAGCGCAGCGAGTGGTCGGGGTTCAGCCCGACCCGTTCCATCAGCTCCTTGGCGTGCGCCCGCCGGCTGCCGTTGGGAGCGATGCCCTGGTAGACCAGCGGTGCCATGAGGATGCGCTCGACGGTGTGCCGGGGGTTGAGCGAGGAGAACGGGTCCTGGAAGACGACCTGGACGTCGGCGCGGAAGCGGGCCAGGTCCGCGCCCTTGGCGTGGGTGACGTCCTCGCCGTCGAACTCCAGCGTGCCCCCGCTCGGTTCCGTCAGCTTGGCCACCATGCGGGCGGTCGTGGACTTGCCCGAGCCCGACTCGCCGACCACGGCCAGCGTCTCGCCCAGCCGTACCCCGAAGCTGACCCGGTCCACCGCGGTGAAGTCGGTCCTGGCGCCCAGCGGGCCGCGGGAGACGAAGCGCTTGGTCAGCTCCCTGGCGCGCAGCAGCTCGCTCATGCGCTCACCCCGTCGTTCGTCGGATCGTCGATGCGCGGGATGCTCTCCAGCAGCATCCGGGTGTAGTCGTGGCGCGGCTCGGCGAAGACCTGCTCGGCGGTGCCGTACTCGACCTGCTCGCCGCGGCGCATCACCAGCACCCGGGTGGCGATCGAGCTGATCACGGCCAGGTCGTGGGTGATGAAGATCATCCCGGTGCCGCTCTGCTGCCGCAGGTCGGCCAGCAGGCGCAGGATCTGCGCCTGCACGGTCACGTCCAGCGCCGTGGTCGGCTCGTCGGCGATGAGCAGCGCGGGCGAGCACACCAGCGCCATCGCGATCATGACGCGCTGCCGCTGCCCGCCGGAGAACTGGTGCGGGTAGTGGTCCACCCGGCGTCCCGCGTCCGGCAGCCCGACCTGCTCCAGGGCCTTGATCGCGACCTCCCGGGCCGCCCTGCGCGAGCGGCCGCGGTGGGCCCGGTAGACCTCCTCGATCTGCAGGCCGACCGTGTAGTACGGGTTCAGCGACGACAGCGGATCCTGGAAGATCATCGACATCTGGTCACCGCGCAGCTTACGCAGGTCCCGGTCGGCGGCGCCGAGCAGCTCGACCCCGTCCAGCCGGATGCTGCCGCTGGTCCTGGCGCCCCGGGGCAGCAGCCCCATGATCGCCAGGCTGGTCATCGACTTGCCGGAGCCCGACTCGCCGACGATCCCGACGGTGTCGTCCCGCCCGACCGTGAAGGAGACGCCCTTGACCACGTCCACCGGGCCGCGCGTGGTGGGGAAGGTGACGGTGAGGTCCTCAACGACCAGCAGCTCGCTCATCTCGCCGTGATCCTCACTCTCGGGTCGAGCGTCGTGTAGACGAGGTCCACCACCAGGTTCCCGATGACCACGAAGAACGCCGCCAGCAGCGTCACCGCCATGATCACCGGCTGGTCGTTCTTGGCGATGGAGTCGGCGGCCATCTTGCCCACCCCGTTCAGGCCGAACACCTTCTCGGTGATGAGCGCGCCGCCGAGCAGCGCGGCGAAGTCCATGCCGAAGATCGTGGTGATCGGGGTCAGCGCCGGCCGCAACGCGTGCCTGCGCATGGTCAGCGCCGGGCTCAGGCCCTTGGCCCGGGCCGTGCGCATGAAGTTCTCGGCCAGCGTGTCGATCACGTTGGCCCTGGTCAGCCGGGCGTACAGGCAGGCGTAGCCGGTGGCCAGCACGATCCACGGCATCAAATACGAGTCGAACCACAGCACCGGGTCGTCGCCGAAGGCCACGGCCTGCGGGAACGGCAGCACCTGCAACTGCACCACCAGCACGTACTGCAGCGCCAGCGCCAGCACGTAGTTGGGGATGCTGGAGCCGCCGAGCGCCAGCCCCATCGCGGTGCGGTCCCACCAGGTGCCCTCCTTGACCGCGCTGAGCAGCCCGGCGGCGACGCCGAAGAACAGCCACAGCACGGCCGCGCCGACCGCCACGGTGGCGCTGACCGGCAGCCGTTCGACCACCATGTCCCAGACGGACTGGTTGGTCTGGAAGCTGTAGCCCAGGCACGGGGCGGCGCAGTGCACCAGGTTCGCGCCCTCGCCGTAGTCCCGCCCGGCGAAGACGCCGCCGAGGAAGCCGAAGAACTGCGTCAGGAACGGCTGGTCCAGGCCGAGCACGGCGCGGATCTGGTCGATGCGCTCCGGCGTGCACGTCTTGCCGCAGATCAGCACCGCCGGGTCCGGCGACAGCGTGAAGAAGATGATGAACGTGAACAGGCACACCAGGAAGAGGATGAGCACCATCCCGGCGAGCCGTCCGGCCACGTAACGCGCCATCATGAGGCGTCCCCCGCGTCGAAGGCGGCCCGCAGCCGGTCGCCGAGCACGGTCAGCGACAGCACGGTGCCGAACAGGAAGGCGCCGGGGATCGCGAAGTACATCGGATCGACGGCGTACCAGTTGACCGAGTTGGCGATCATCTGGCCCCACGACGGCGTCGGCGGCGTCACGCCCACGCCGAGGAAGGACAGGCCCGCCTCGGTGCCGACGTATCCGGGCACGGCCAGGGTGGTCATGACGACCAGGGAGCTGCGCAGGTTCGGCAGGATCTCCTTGAACACCAGCGCCCCGGTGGACGCGCCGGAGGCCCGCGCGGCCTCCACGAACTCCCGGTTGACCAGGGTCATCGTCTGCCCGCGTACCACCCGCGCGAGGTAGGGCCAGCCGAACACGCTGATCACCACGACCAGCAGCACCGGCTTGTTGCCCTGCGGCAGCGAGGACAGGATCGCGATCATGAAGATGAGCGCGGGGAAGGCCATCAGGAAATCCATGAGACGGCAGATCAACTGGTCGGCCCAGCCCCGGTGGAATCCGGCGAGCATGCCCAGCACCACGCCCAGCAGGGTCGTCAGCACCGTGGCGGCGGTCGCGATGAGCAGCGACACGCGTGCCCCGTAGGCGATGCGCGCCAGGATGTCACGGCCGTTCTGCGGTTCGACGCCCAGCAGGTGCTCGGCGCCGATGCCGCCCAGCGAACCGCGGGGCACACCGCCGAGGTCGGTGTCGATCGCGGCGGGATCGAAGTCGTTCGGGCCGTGGCCGGTGATCGCGCTGATCAGCGGCGCGCAGATCGCCATGAGCACGATCAGCGCCAGGAACGCGGCGCTGATGAGGGCGCCCATGTCGTGCAGCAGCACGCTCGCGATCCGGCGGCCCGAGGTGACGGGCGGGGCCGCCACCTCTGTCTGAGCTGCGACGGTCATCTACTTCGTCGGATCCGCCAGGCCGACCGAGACCAGGTCGACGCCACCGGAGAACGAGTCCGACAGGTACGCGCCCGCGATGTTCGAGCCGGTGATCGTGAAGTGCTTCTCGTAGGTGAGCGGCACGATCGGGGCCTTCTCCATGATCTGCTTGTCCAGCTCGCCGTAGGCGGCGTTGGCCTGCTGGACGTCGGGCATGGCCGCGATCTCGTCAATGCGCGCGTTGATGTCCTTGTCGTCGATCTGCGCCAGGTTCTGGTTGCCCTTGTCGACGATGTTGCGACCGTCGAACAGCGGCGGCAGGAACGTCGCCCCGGACGCCCAGTCCGGGCACCAGCCGGTGATGGCGGCGTCGTGCTGCTGCTTCGGGGTCCCGATCACTTCGTAGAACGTGGAGACGTCCACAACGTTGATCTTGACGTCGATGTTCACCTGCTTGAGCGCCTCCTGGACCGCCACCGCCATCGCCTGCATCTTCGTGTCGTTGCGGGCGTCGAGCGTCATGGAGAACCCGTTCGCCAGGCCCGCCTCGGCCAGCAGCTTCTTGGCGGTGTCGAGGTTGCGCGGATACGGGTCGTACTCCACCCGCCCGGCGATCGTCGGCGGCTGGATCGCGGTGGCCTTGGCCGACAGCGCCGAGCCGCCCTGCCCCGCGACCACGGTGTCCTTGTCCACCGCGTAGTTGATCGCCTGGCGGACCCGCAGATCGTCCAGGGGCTTCTTGGTCATGTTCATGGACATGTACGTGGTGCAGCCGGTCAGCCCGCTCAGCGTGCGCGCCTTGACCTGCGGCGCCTGCGCCCGCGCCACGGTGGCGCTCTGGATGATGCCCATGATCGCGTCGCTGTCGGCGCCCTGCCCGGCCAGCATGCGCTCGTCGATGGTGGCCAGGTCCAGCCCCGTCGTCCACTCCCAGGCATCCGGCTTGGCCGCCCGCACGGGGTCGCTCTCCGGCTTCCAGTACGGGTTGCGCACCAGCTTGAGCGAGGCGCCGTGCTGGTAGCTCTCGACCTTGTACGGCCCGCCGGCGATCGGCTTGGTGTCGAACGCGGCCGCCGCCCCGGTGCCCTTGGGGAACGGCACGAAGTTCGGCAGCGTCAGCGCGCTCGGGAAGTCGGGGAACGACTTCTTCAGATGGAAGACGACCGTCTTGTCATCGGGCGTGTCGATCGTGTCGAGATCGCCGGACAGGTAGGGGCCCTTGT
The DNA here is from genome assembly GCF_039871825.1 of Nonomuraea sp. B12E4. Classification (NCBI taxonomy): domain Bacteria; kingdom Bacillati; phylum Actinomycetota; class Actinomycetes; order Streptosporangiales; family Streptosporangiaceae; genus Nonomuraea; species Nonomuraea sp. B12E4. Next base: position 287,966 of record NZ_JBDPME010000007.1, read on the forward strand.
AGTCCTTCGGCGCGTCCAGCAGCAGCTTGGCGTAGGGCGAGCCGATCCCGGCCTCCGGATCGAACGACCGGGAGAACCCGAACTTGACAGCCTCGCTCGTGATCGGCGTGCCGTCCTCGAAGAAGATGTTGTCCTTGAGCGTGTAGGTCCACGTCTTGTGGTCCTCCGACGGCTTGCCGGTGTCCGTGGCCAGGTCGGGCACGATCTTCGTGCTCTCCGCGCCGGGGCCCGCCCCGACGGTCGTCAGACCCCGGTAGATGAGCCGGTAGAAGTTGTTCACGCCGCCGTCCCAGCCGCGGGCCGGGTCCAGGTGGGAGAAATCCGCGTTCGTCAGGAAGTGCACGGTGCCGCCCTTCGCCGGGGTCCCGCCCGGGCCGCCCGGGCCGCCACCGGAGCCGGGTCCCGCGCCGCCGCCCCCGCCGCACGCGGTGAGCGCCAGCACGGCGGTCATGGTGACGCTAGCGAACGCCGCCGATCTCCTCATGTCGCCTTCTTTCCGATCAGTTCCGGGGGGTCGGGGTCCTGACCCAGACCCGCATGGCTTCGGGGCCGCGGTTGCCCCAGAGGAAGTAGGGGATGAAAGTCGTGGCCACCCCCACCCCCGGGAGCGTCTCTTCCAGCGGCGGTTCGGGATGGATCCTGGGGTAGAGCTCGGCGGGCGGAGGGGGCGCGGCGGCCGCCTCGACGTGCAGCACGACCGCCTCCTCGAAGACCGAGCGGACCGCTTCCCGGGACTCCGGGCAGGCGGCCGCTGGGGACTCCGAGGGGACCGCCCCTCGGGAGTCCGGGCGCGCTGTCTCCTGGGCCTGGGCGGTCGCGCCGGCCCGGCCGGTGCGGGCGGCGGCGATGTCCGGTACGGCGAGCAGCAGGTCGTCCACGGCGGCGGCCGGGCTGTCCTGCTGCTCCACGCAGTAGACCAGCGGGCCGCGGGCCAGGCTGACCGCGCCCCGGGTGGCGTCGAGGTAGGGGTGCGAGCCGTGCGCCCGGACCGGCATGGGCAGGGTGAGGCCGATCACGTCGCCGGCGGCCCAGTGCCGCTCCAGGGCGATCCAGCCGCCGGCGGGCGCCACGTCCTGAGCCTCGCCGTTGACGGTGACGCTCGCCTCGCGGGCCCAGCCGGGCACGCGCAGCAGCAGCCCGTACGGGCCGTCCGGCGCCCGCCCGACCGTCAGGCGCACCTCGCCGTCCCACGGGTAGGAGGTCTCCATCGTCAGGTCCAGCTCGGCCGTCTCGATCGTGGCCGGGGTGTAGGTGGCGATCAGCACGGCGCCGTCCCGCTCGGCCGCCACGTAGTCGGCGAGCTGGGCCATCCAGCGCACGATGTTCGGCGGGCAGCAGGCGCAGCCGAACCAGGCGCGGCGCAGCGGCTCCCCGTCCGGCTCGGCGCCGCTGCGCTGCCGGTGGTCGGGGCGGCGCTGCAGCGGGTTGTCGTAGAAGAACGCCCTGCCGTCCGCCGACAGGCCCACGGCGTAGGCGTTGAGCAGCACCCGCTCGAACACGTCGAGGTATTTGGCGCCGCCGGTGGCCAGGAACATCCGCCACGCCCACTGCATGACGGCGATGGCGGCGCAGGTCTCCGTGTAGGCGCGCTCCGACGGCAGCTCGTACCGGTCGCCGACGGCCTCGTCCGCGTGGCGGCTGCCGAGCCCGCCCGTGATGTACAGCTTGGTCGCCACCATGTCGTCCCAGAGCCGCTCCAGCGCCTCGAAGAGGGAGTGGTCGCCGTTCTCCAGGAACACGTCGGTGGCGCCCGCCGCCAGGTACGCCATGCGCACCGCGTGCCCGGTCACCGAATCCAGCTCCCGGAACGGCACGTGGTCCTGGAAGTAGTCGCCGGCGAAGATGCTGTGCCGGAGCCGGCCGGTGCCACGGCGGTCCACGAACGCCGCCGCCAGATCGAGGTAGGCGCGCTCGCCGGTCTCCCGGTACAGCTCGACCAGCGCCATCTCCACCTCGGGATGCCCGCACAGGCCGTCCTCGGCGAACCCGCGGACCACCAGGTCGGCGAAGCGCCTGGCCACGCGGAGCAGCCGGTCGTCGCCCATCCGCCGGTTGGCGGCGACGGCGGCCTGGACGAGATGGCCCAGCGTGTACAGCTCGTGCCCCCAGGCCAGGTCCTCCCACGGCCGCTTGGTGGCCGCCGGGTCCTGGAAATAGGAGTTGAGGTAGCCGTCCTTCGCCTGCACCCGCTCCAGCAGGCCGACGACCTCCTCGAAGAGCTCCCTGGCCGGCTCGCTGCCGGGGTCCTCGCCCAGCTCGTACGCCAGTCCTTCGAGGGTCTTGTACAGGTCGGTGTCCAGGAACGGGTAGCGGCCCCGGTAGGGGGCGGGGTCCTGGTCCAGGAGGCGGCTCAGGTTGGTGACGTTGCCCGCGGCCCGCAGTTGACCGACCGTGTGCGGGATCGTGGCCAGGCTGTTCCGGCGCTGCCAGTCGTGCAGTAATCCGCCGGTGATGCGCACCCCGGCCAGCGGGCGCACGGCCCCAGAGGCAGTGCGTACGGCGCCGAAACGGGGCTTGACCTGCTTAGACGTCATGAGCCTTCCCAGTAATGTGTGGCATTGCACTGAACCTTAGGTGCACGGTAGGTGGATTGCCAAGGGTTCGGGCCCGACGTAAATGGACCGTAATGCGTACGGAACATGTGACCCAAGCTCATACCTGGGTATGACCGACAGGTTCGGGTGAGGCGCGCGGACGTCACCGGCCGGCGCCGGTGACGTGCGGAGGTATCGAGCGGAGGCGCTGAGGCGGCGCCACGCCGCGCTCAGCGCTCGATGAGGGTGACTTCCAGGGAGTAGTGCGAGGCCCGGTAGACGTGCGAGCCGTGCTCGACGGCCCGGCCCTGGTCGTCGTAGGTGGTGCGGACCATGGTGAGCAGCGGCGCGCCCCGGCGCTCGGCCAGCAGCCGCGCCTCGGCCTGGGTCGCGGCCCGGGCGCCGATGCGCTGGTTGGCCACCCGCAGGCGCACGCCCGCGCCGCGCAGCAGCTCGTAGAGGCCGCGGCCCTCCAGGTCGGCGGCGGTGAGCGGGGCCAGGGCCGGCGGCAGCCAGTTGTGCAGCACGGCCAGCGGCTCCCCGGCGGCGAAGCGCAGCCGCTCCAGATAGAGGATCTGGGCGCCCGTCTCCACGCCCAGGATGCCGGCGACCTCCTCCTCGACCGGCCGCGTCTCCAGGGCCAGCACCTGCGTGGCCGGCTCCTGGCCCGACCGGCGCAGGTCGTCGTAGAGGCTCGTCAGCTCGACCGAGCGCTTGACCTGCCCGTGCACCACCTGCGTGCCCACCCCGCGCTTGCGCACCAGCAGGCCCTTGTCCACGAGGTACTGGATGGCCTGGCGGATCGTCGGCCGCGACAGGCCCAGCTTGTCGGCCAGCAGGATCTCGTTGTCCAGCCGGGAACCGGGCGCCAGGTCACCGCGCCGGATCGCCTCGGCGATCTGCTCGGCCACCTGGAAGTAGAGCGGCACGGGACTGGATCGGTCCAGGTCGATGGCCAGGTTCGCGGTCATGCTGATCAGCTTAACTCAGGTCAGAATGTCCTGACAAATGCCGTCGATCAGCGGACGAGCGCGGGCAGATCCGCCAGTGACGTGATGCGGGGGTAGCCGGCGGGCGCCGGCTCGGCGCCGAGCCGGTCGAGCCAGGCCGAGCGCATCCCCGCCGCCGCCGGTCCCGTCACGTCGTTGCGCACGTCGTCGCCGACCAGCAGCACCTCCTCCGGCGGCAGCCCGAGGGCCGCGGCGGCCCCGGTGTAGGCGGCGGGCGACGGCTTGTAGTGGCCGCCCAGCACCTCGCCCGTCAGCACCGGCCCGAGCAGGCCGCCGAACCCGATCGCGCGCATCTTCATCTCCTGCATGCGCTGCGACCCGTTCGTCAGCACCCCGAACGCGAACCCGGACAGCGCCGCCACCGCCTGCGCCGCGTCCGGGAAGGCGGCCCAGCACTGCCGGTAACGCTCCGCGAACTCGGTGTAGGCGGTGTCCAGGTCGGCGGGCTCGGCCACGGACAGCTCCCGGCAGAAGGCACGCAGGCGGCGGCGCCGCTGCTCCTCCACCGTGCACTCGCCCGCCTGCCACATCGCCAGGTGGGGACCCTCCAGCGCGGCCCAGAGCGCGGGCGCCCGCTCCAGCAGGGGGTGGCCGGGATGGTGCGCCGACAACCAGGCGATGATCGCGCTGTCGGCGGCGCCCCGGTGGTCGAGCAGGGTGCCGTCCAGGTCGAACAGGATGCCCTTGATCATGCGGCGCCTCGGTGGTGGAAAAGAGGGGATCGTCCCTGATCAGGATAGGGGGTGGCGGGCACCGGGCATCGCGCCGGTCAGGAAGGGCGGTCGGTGGCGGCGAAGCGGGCCGCGGTCAAGCCGGTGGGGAGCGAGGGTGTCCGGTGGCCGGGATCCACGCGTCCGCCACGGCCTCGGCCCTTTCGGAATTGCGTATGCACAGGTATGCCCAGCCACTAGGGTGGCCATCGTGCATCACTCGTCACTCTGTTGCGATGGACCAGGTCTCAAGGCTGCTTTTTGTCATCATCGTGGTCATCGGGCGCTGTGACATACGTATGCAGTTGAGTGTGGTGGCGGTCCGGCTCTCGGCGTTGCGCGCCGAATGCGGGTTGTCGATGGCCTCGGCCGCGCAGGCGGCGGGACTCAACACGTCCACGATCTTCCGCATCGAGCACGGCCTCGTGGCGCCACGGGAGTCGACGGTGCGGATCCTGCTGGACCTCTACGGCGAGGGCGAGCACGCGCCCCGGCTGCTGTCGCTGCTGCGGGAGGAGCGGGTGCCCGGGTGGTACGACGCGCCCGCGGTGCCGCTGCCGCAGTCGGAGTTCCTAGAGCTGGAGGCCCGGGCACAGGTGATCTACACCTACGGCCCGCGTTCCGTGCCGCCGTTGCTGCAGACGCCGGCCTACGCCGAGGCGGCCGTGCGCGCCGCGCTCCCGCCCGGCACCCCGCCCGAGCGGGTGGAGCGCGGTGTGGAGCTGGTGGCCCGCCGGCAGGAGGGGCTCGACCGGCACGAGGGGCCGCACCTGTGGGCGGTGCTCGACAGGCAGGCGCTGCTCGATCCGCCGCTGGCCCGCCCGGACGACCGGCTGGTCCAGCTCGACGCGCTGGCGCTGGCCGCCAAGCAGCCGCACATCGCCGTGCAGATCGCCCGGCCGGGCGCCGAGACCGGCTACCTCTACCAGGGGCCGCCGTTCACGCTGCTGCGCTTCGCCGGCCTGGCCCGGCCCGACGTGCTGGTGCTGCACCTGCTGCACGCGCCGGTGGTGGTCGAGGACCGGCGGCGGATCGAGGACCACCAGCAGGCGTTCGCGCGGCTGTCGCTGTCGTCGTTCCCGGTGGACGCGACCCCCGGCGTGCTGGACGGCCTCCGCCCGCTGATCTCCGGCTGAGGTTTTCCGGCCGTCCGCCCCGGCTGACAGGATGAACCTGGTAGATCGGGTGACCAGGTGCCGAAATCAGCGGACCGGTCGCGTCCCGCGGCTGTGGTCGGTGGCCGGGGGTGCCGGGTGGTGGGCGCGGTAGCCGCCGGCCTGCCGTACGTGGTCGATCATGATGCGTTCCGCGGTGTCGGCGTCGCCCGCCTCCAGCGCGGCCAGGATGCCCTCGTGCGCCTCAAGCTGGAGTCCGACCTGCGTCTCGTCCAGCCACAGTGACGCCTCGGCGGGCACCGGGAAGTTGTCGCGTACCGACCTGGCGTGCCCGCCCAGGAACGCCGGCCCGCCGATGTCCACGATGCGCAGGTGGAAGCTCCTGCTCTGCTCGCCCAGCCGGTCGTGGCGGCCCCGCGCGGCGTCGTCGGCCATCGCGGCGTGCAGCTCGCGCAGCCAGGCCAGGTCGTCGGCGGTGATCCGGGCCGCCGCCAGCCGCGCGCCCAGGCCCTCGACGACCGCGCGCAGCCCGTAGTACTCCGCCACCGCCTCCCCGCCCAGGTCCACCACGGTCGCGCCGTGGTGCGCCTCGTAGCTGATCAGCCGGTCCTTCTCCAGCCTGCGCAGCGCTTCGCGTACGGGCGTGACCGACACCCCGAGCCGCCTGGCCACCTCCCCGGCCCGCAGCGCCGTCCCGCCGGGGATGCGCGAGCTGCGGATCTCGTCGAGGAGCACGCTGTAGACGTATTCGGCCTTGCTCATGGGTGGCCGGGGTCCGGTGGTGGACATGTCGCTAAGTGTCCCGCAATTTCGTCGTTAATCATGCTAAGTCTTGACCTATGACATATTTCTTATAAGTTACATTGCCATGACAAGCCTCGCCGACCTGCGGGTCATCGACGCGGCGACCCTGTTCGCCGGCCCCTCCGCCGCGATGATGCTGGGCGACTTCGGCGCCGACGTGATCAAAATCGAGCATCCGCGGCGCGGCGACCCCTCGCGCGGGCACGGCGCCGCCGTGGACGGGGTGGGGCTGTGGTGGAAGACGCTGTCGCGCAACAAGCGCGCGGCGGCCGTGGACCTGTCACGCGAGGAGGGCCAGGAGATCCTGCGCCGCCTGACCGACCGGTCCGACGTGCTGATCGAGAACTTCCGCCCCGGCACCCTGGAACGCTGGAACCTGGATCCGGCCGGCCTGCTGGCGCGCAACCCAAGGCTGATCGTGGCGCGGATGACCGGGTTCGGGCAGTTCGGGCCGATGGCCGGGCGGCCGGGGTTCGGCACGCTGGCCGAGGCCATGAGCGGGTTCGCGGCCATGACCGGGGAGCCGGACGGGCCGCCCACGCTGCCGCCGCTGGCCCTGGCCGACGGCATCGCGGGCCTGGCCCTGTCGTACGCGATCATGGTGGCGCTGCACGCCCGCGAGCGGACCGGCCGCGGCCAGGTCATCGACATGGCGATCATCGAACCCATCCTGGGCCTGCTGGGACCGCAGATGAGCGCGTACAAGGCGCTCGGGGTGGTGCCGCGGCGCACCGGGAACCGGTCGAACAGCAACGCGCCGCGCAACGCCTACCGCACCCGCGACGGCCGCTGGCTGGCGATCTCCACCAGCGCCCAGCCGATCGCCGAGCGGGTGGTCACCCTGGTCGGGCGGCCGGACCTGGTCGAGCAGCCGTGGTTCGGCAGCGGGGCGGGGCGGGTCCAGCACGTGGACGAGCTCGACGCGGCGGTCGCCGGGTGGATCGCCGAGCGGGACGCCGCGGAGGTCATCGCCGCCTTCGAGGAGGCACAGGCCGCGGTCGCGCCCATCCACGACGTCTCCGACCTGGCCGAGGACCCGCAGTACGCGGCGCTGGGCACGTTCGTGGAGGTGCCGGACCCGGAGCTGGGCTCGGTCACCATGCAGAACGTGGTCTTCCGCATGTCGGACACCCCCGGCGAGATCCGCTGGCCGGGCCGGCCGCTCGGCCGGGACACCGACGAGGTGCTCGGCGGGCTCGGTTACGGCGGCGAGCGGATCACCGAGCTGCGCGAGGCCGGGGTGATCGCGTGAACCCCGTCGTGACCTGGCTGTACGTGCCCGGCGACCGCCCCGAGCGCTTCGCCAAGGCCCTCGCGTCCGGCGCGGACGTGGTCATCATCGACCTGGAGGACGCGGTCGCGCCCGCGCGCAAGGACGAGGCCCGCGCCAACGCCGCCGCCTACCTGCGCGACCGCCCCGCCGGGAGCACGGTGCACGTGCGGATCAACGACCTGGCCACCGGGCGCGGCCGGGCCGATCTCGAGGCGGTCGGCGACCTGGCCGACGCCGTACGGGTGCCCAAGGTCGAGTCGCCGGAGACGCTCGACGCCGTCAGCGGGGCGCCCGCGTACGCGCTGCTGGAGTCGGCGGCCGGGATCGTCGCCGCCCGGGAGATCGCCGCGCACCCCCGCGTGGCCGGAGTCGCGCTCGGCGAGCAGGATCTGGCCGCCGAGCTGGCCATCACGGACGAGGGCGCGCTGAACCAGCTCCGGGTCCAGGTCGTGCTGGCCGCCGCGGCGGCCGGGCTGCCCCCGGTGCCCATGTCCGTCTACCCGCACGTCAAAGACGAGGCCGGCCTGCTCGCCTCCTGCCGGGCGGGCCGCGCGCTCGGGTTGTTCGGCAGGACCGCGATCCATCCCCGCCAGATCCCCGTGATCAGGCAGGCGTTCCGGCCGACGGAGGAGGAGACGGCCAGGGCCGCCGAGATCGTCGAGGCGGCCGAGCGGGCCGAGCGGACCGGCATCGGCGCGGTCGCGCTGCCCGACGGCCGGTTCGTGGACGCCCCGATCGTGGCCAGGGCGCGCCGCACCCTGGCCCTGGCCCGACAACTCGCCGCGCCTGGAACGGAGTGGTCGGCTTCTCTTCGATCATAGGTGTGCTTCCGCCCGTCGTAGTTGCGGAGGCACCGCTGGGCGAGGCCACCGCGGAGACCAGGCCGGCGGCCGCGTTGACAGCGCGCAGGGTCGCTTCCGGTTCGGCCGGGCCATGACCGTGGGCGGCCGGGGTGACCGGGCTGCCCGGGTTCGCGATGTCGTACCTGTTCCGCTGGAAGACCGGCGAGGACTGGCCGCGCCGCGGGGCCATTGGTCCGCATGTCTATACAAAGAATTGACATTGAGGTACAACCAGGGCTAGCCCGTTGGTCTTGGAGGTGTCCTATGAGACGTACCCCGATCGTGCTGGCCCTGCTGGGCGCGCTGGCCCTGACCGGCTGCTCATCCTCGGGCGGGCAGAGCGCGCAGAGCCCCCCGGCGGCCTCCGCCCCGGCCGCGGGCGGCGCCGGTTTCGCCGTCATCACCCATGGAGCCCCCGGCGACTCCTTCTGGGACGTGGTCAAGAACGGCGCCGAGGCCGCGGGCGAACAGTACGGCGTGACGGTCACCTACCAGGGTGACGGCGACCCCGCCAAGCAGTCGCAGCTCATCGACCAGGCCGTCTCCCAGAAGGTGGACGGCATCGTGGTCTCCATGGCCAACCCCGACGCGCTGAAGGAGGCCATCGGCAAGGCCGTCGCCGCGAAGATCCCGGTGGTGACGATCAACTCCGGCGCCGACTCCTCCAAGGCGTTCGGGGCCATCACACACGTCGGCCAGTCGGAGGACGTGGCCGGGCGCGGCGCGGGCGAGCAGCTCAAGGCCGCCGGCGTCACCAAGCTGCTGTGCGTCATCCACGAGGCCGGCAACGTCGGCCTCGACCAGCGCTGCAAGGGCGCCGAGGAGACGCTGGGCGGCACGGTCGAGCGGCTGCAGGCCGACGTCAGCAACCTGGCCGACGTGACCTCCAAGGTCACCGCCAAGCTCCAGTCCGACCAGCAGGTCAACGGCGTGCTGGCGCTCAACCCGGCGGTCGCCGTGGCCGCCAGGGACGCGATCAGGGACGCGGGCTCGCAGGCCAAGCTGGCCACCTTCGACCTGTCGGCCGACGTGGTGACCGCGATCCAGGACGGGGAGATCCTCTTCGCCGTGGACCAGCAGCAGTACCTGCAGGGCTACCTGCCGATCACCTTCCTCAACCTGTACAAGGGCAACCTCAACACCGTCGGCGGCGGGCTGCCGGTCAACACCGGGCCCGGCTTCGTCACCAAGGACAACGCCGCGCAGGTGGCCCGGCTCGCCGAGGCGGGCACGCGATGACCGTCGCGGCGGACGAGCGGGTGGCCTCCGTCGGGCCGGCCCGCCGCCTGCTGATCAGGCCCGAGCTGGGCGCGGTGGTCGGGCTGGTCGTGGTGTTCGTGTTCTTCGCCGTGCAGTCGCCGGTGTTCCGCTCGCCTGACGGCATCGCCAACTGGCTCGACCCGGCGGCCACGCTCGGCATCATGGCGGTCGCGGTCGCGCTGTTGATGATCGGCGGGGAGTTCGACCTGTCGGCGGGCGTGCTGACCGGCACCAGCGGGCTGATCCTGGTCACCCTGGCCACCCGCTACGGGTTCAACGTGTGGGCGGCGATGCTCGCCGGGCTGGTCGTGGCGCTCGCCGTCGGGTACGCCAACGGCCTGATCGTGACCAGGACCAGGCTGCCCAGCTTCATCGTCACCCTCGGCACGTTCCTCATGCTGCAGGGCGTCAACCTCGGCGTCACCAAGGCCATCACCGGCACCGTGCAGGTCAGCGGCCTGCGCCGGGCCCCCGGGTTCGAGGGCGCGAGCGCGGTCCTCGCGGGCACGATCCAGATCGGCGGGACGTCGTTCCGGGTGGCGATCTTGTGGTGGGTCCTGGCCACGGCCCTGGCCACCTGGGTGCTGATGCGCTCCCGGGCCGGTAACTGGATCTTCGCGGTGGGCGGCAACGAGCAGGCGGCCCGCGCGGTGGGCGTGCCCGCCGCCCGTACGAAGATCGCGCTGTTCATGACGACGGCGTTCGCCGCCTGGCTGGTGGGCTCGATCCTGGCGCTGCGCTACACGTCCGTACAGGCCAACATCGGCATCGGGCAGGAGTTCATCTACATCATCGCGGCCGTGATCGGCGGCTGCCTGCTCACCGGCGGGTACGGCTCCGCCATCGGAGCCGCCATCGGCGCGGTGATCTTCGGCATGGCCGACAAGGGCATCGTGTTCCTGGGCTGGGACGCCGACTGGTTCAAGTTCTTCCTGGGCGCGATGCTGCTGCTGGCGACGCTGGCCAACCGCCTGGTCAGGCGGTACGCCGAGGAGGTGAAGCATTGATTCTGGAAACCCGCGGCATCGGCAAGACGTTCGGCTCGGTGCTGGCGCTGCGCGAGGTGTCGATGGGCGTGGAGGCCGGCCGGGTCACCTGCGTGCTCGGCGACAACGGCGCGGGCAAGTCCACGCTCATCAAGATCCTCGCCGGGGTGCACCAGCACGACGCGGGCACGCTGCTGGTGGACGGCGAGGAGGTGCGCCTCACCAGCCCGCGCGACGCGCTCGACCGCGGCATCGCCACCGTCTACCAGGACCTGGCGATGATCCCCCTCATGTCGGTGTGGCGCAACTTCTTCCTCGGCTCCGAGCCCCGCAAGGGCCTGGCCTTCGACGTGGCCGGGGCCAGGAAGGTGGCCCGCGAGGAGTTGCGGGCGATGGGCATCGACATCCGCGACGTGGACCAGCCGGTCGGCACGCTGTCCGGTGGCGAGCGGCAGTCGGTGGCCATCGCCAGGGCCGTCCACTTCGGTGCCCGCGTCCTCATCCTCGACGAGCCCACCTCGGCGCTCGGTGTCAAGCAGGCCGGGGTGGTGCTCCGCTACATCGCCCGGGCCCGCGACCGGGGGCTCGGCGTGGTGTTCATCACCCACAACCCGCATCACGCCTACCCGGTGGGCGACCGGTTCCTGCTGCTCAACCGTGGGGCGAGCGTCGGCGAGTACGGCAAGGCCGACATCACTCCCCAGGAGCTGACCGCGCTCATGGCGGGCGGGGCGGAGCTGGAGGAGCTGGCTCATGAACTGCAGCGGGAATGAGCTTGGCGGTAATTTGACGGTTTCGCTGGTCGGCTAGCCGGATGTATGGGGCAAAAACCCCACAGTGAACTCAGGAGCCGGGAGAATGCTCTTGATCTACAATGTAAAGGCGCTGTGGTCGGAAACGCCTCCGGGACCGTTATTACCGTGACGTCCACTCGTCCGGAGGCAGGGAGCCTCCGGGCGGGCGGGACTGCCCGCGCGGGCACCGCTATCAGCACTGTCACCGCTATCAGCACCGTCCGCTCTGGCTGCGCCATCTGCGCTATCCGCACCATCCGCACTTTCAGCACAGGAAGCAGTTCGGGCGCGGGCGCACAGGGGCGCGGAAGGGAGGCCGCCGTATGGTGCGGCGACACCGCGCGCCCTGCCGGGGGGAGCGCCCGTGACCGCCGTCGCGTCCCCGGCCGTCCCCTTCGGCACGGCCTCCGGCCGGATGCCGCTCACTCGCCGGCACCGGATCCCCGCCGTCGCGCTGGTGGGGGTGGAAGGGCGCGAGCCGGCGTGATTCTCGGCGTCGTCCTCGGATGCCACCCGCCGGTCGTGGTGGCGCTGAAGGACGGTGTTCTCGACTGGCCGGTCGGCCGCGCGGTGGCCCGGACGGCGACGCGGGCCTGCCTGGCGGTGGACCTGGACGACGCGCCCACCGCACCCGTGGCGGCGATCCGGGTGGGCGGGCCGTGCCCCGAGGTGCTGCGCCCGCTGGCCGGCCGGCCGGACGAGGCCGGGGTGGCCACGATCGTACGGGGCGGTCACAGCCTGACGGGACGGCCGCTCGCGCCGCTGGACACCGAGGCGGTGCGGCGCTTCGCCGGCTCGTGCGGGCTGATGGACTTCGCGGTGACGGCGACCGGGTCGCCCATGCTGGCCGATCACGAGTTGCAGGTCGCGGCCGTCATCGCGGCGGAGGTGCCGGGTGCGCGGATCACGCTGTCGTACGAGTTCGGGCATCCGGGGCTGCGCGAGCGGGAGGAGGAGACCATCCGCAACGCGGCGCTCTGTCCCGAGGCGGGGCGGATCGCCGACGAGGCGGCCCGGGAGCTGCCGGGCGTGCCGGTCTACTTCGCCCGCTCGGAACGCGGGCTGGTGTCGACGCCCTATTTCCGGCGCTACCCGTACGCCTGCTATCTGGGCCGGACCGCGAGCCTGGCCGGCGGGCGGGCGGCGCTGGGCCGCTCGCAGGCCCCCGACGAGGTGGCGGCGGCCTACGGCGCGGCGCTGGGGAGGCCGGAGGCGCAGGTGGAGCGGATCGTGCAGGCGCGCGGGCGGGCCGAGCTGGACCGGGAGCTGCAGGGCGTCAGGGACGAGGTGCTCACCCGGGTGGTCAGCGCGGGTGCCGCGCCCGGGTCGGCCCGGGTGGCCGAGACCACGGTGAACCCGCTGTCGTACCTGCCGCACGGGCTCTACCGGATCCGGGTGACGGCGGAGGGGGCGACGGCATGAGTCTGCGGATGGGCACCGAGGAGCTCGCTTGGCTGGCTGAGGGGTCGCGGTTGTTCGCGGCCGGGGCGGGTGAGTCGTCGTACAACCTGTCCCGGGACTGGGCGGGGAGCGTGGCCGGGGCGGGCGTCACGCTGGTGGCGCCGGAGGAGCTGCCGTCCGGCACGTTGTGCGTGGCGATCAGCCTGGCGGGGTCCACGACCGCGCTCGGGGAGCAACTTCCGGGCGGGGAGGAGCCGGCGCGGGCGGTGCGCGCCCTGGAGCGCCGGCTGGGCGAGCGGGCCGGCGCGGTGACGGCGCTGAACCTGGCGGCGGAGAACGCGTTGATCCCGTTCATCGGGGCGGCCGAGCTGGGGGTGCCGATGATCGACGGCGACGGGTCCGGGCGGGTGTTCCCGCTGGTGGAGCAGACCACGTACGCGCTGGGCGGCATGAGCCCGACCCCGCTGGCGCTCGCGGGGGCCTCGGGCGAGCTGGTGCTGCTGGAGACGGCGTCCGACCGGGTGGAGGAGCTGCTGCGCCCCGTGGTGCTGTCGGTCGGCGGGTGGGCGGTGGCGGCGTGCTATCCGATGCCGGCCGGTGACCTGGCCAGGGTCCTGGTGCCCGGCACGGTGAGCCTGCTGCTGCGGGCCGGCGTGCCGGGGGCGCCACGGTCGGTGGCGGCACCGTACGGGGTGCGCACCCTGTGCCGGGGGGAGATCCAGGCGGTGGAGGGCAGCATGCGGCCCGAGTCCGACCTGGCGCTGCCGTCGTCGCCGTCGAGCATCGTGGTGCAGGAGACGGAGGGGTTGCGGCGGCTGGTGCGACTGGAGGCGCACAACGAGATCGCGCTGGCACTGGCGGACGGGGCGGCGGTGGCCATGGCGCCGGACCAGATCTGCCTGATCTCGACGACCGACGGGATGGTGGTCGACGTCGACAAGGCGGAGCCCGGACTGCAGGTGGAGGTCATGGTGCTGAAGGCCGCACCGGTGTGGCACACGGAGCGAGGGCTGGCGCTGGGCGGGCTGAGCGCGTTCGGGATCCCGCTGTGACCGGGCGCCGGCGGGGTGCCGCTGTGAGGGGATGTCGGCGGGGTGCCGCTGTGAAGGGGTGCTGGTGCGCGGGCATGAGTGCAGGGGGTTGTGCCGTGACGGCGGTGCGAACGAACGGGGCCCGGCCGTGAGCGCGGTGCGCGGGTCGGGGTGGGCGGCGCCGGTCACGGTGGCCGAGCTGGTCAACGCCGGGCCGCTCGCCGGGGCCCGGATGTACGGCACCGGGGAGAAGCCGGTGCACCAGGTGCGGATCGTGGACCGGCTGTCGGTGTTCGCGGCGGTGGCGCCGCACACGGCGGTGGTGCTGATCGGGGCGGCGGCCAGCGGCGGCTGGGCGGTCGAGATGGCGATGCGCCGGGCCTGGGAGCAGGCGGCGGCGTGCGTGATCGCGCCGTCGAGCGGCCTGAGCGAGGGCTCGGGCGAGGTGCTGGCGGAGCGGCTCGGCGTCACACTGCTCTTCGTGGACGAGGACCCGCTCGTCCTCGCGGTCCGGGTCGCCTCGGCCGCCTCGCGCCCCGAGGCCGCCCGTACGCAGCTCGTCGCCCGCTGCGCCACCCGGCTCGCGGACGCGGGCGCCTCGGCCCGGCGCGTGCTGGGCGTCCTGAACGCCGAGCTGCCCGGCACGTCGGTGACCCTGCTGGACCGGTACGGCCGTTACCTGGCGGGCCGGCAGAGCGTCGGCGGGCCGGTGGGGGACTATACGACGGGCGGGCGGTGGTCGGCCGAGGTGGAGGTGCCGGACCAGGAGGGGGCGGTGCTGGGCACGCTGCTGGCCGGCGGCTCGTCGCGGTCGCCGGGGTGGCCGGCGGTGGTGCGTACGGTGCTGGGGCTGGCGGTCGCCCCGCTGACCGCCTGGGCCGCCCAGGAGCGCCTGCGGGTCGCCCGCGACTTCGCCCTGCAGTACACCCTCGCCGAACGCCTCCTCACCGAGGCCGCCGCAGAGGAGCACGAGCCGGGACCGGTCACGGGTCGGGCCGTCTCCGAGGCGGCCGACCTCGAAACGGATGAATCCGACACGGCAGACCTCGGCCTCGACACGACCGGCCTCGACACGACCGGCCTCGACACGACCGGCCTCGGGGCGGACGAACCCGAGGTGGGCGGATCTGCGGGCGCCGGCTCGGGCGGCGCCGGCGGGGGCGGTGTGTGCGCTGACTCCGGTGGTGCGGACGCGAGCCGGGCGCGCGGGATCGGCGCGGATCGTGTGGGTGGCGTGGGTGGCGTGGGTGGTGCTCGTGCGGAGGCGGTCGCGCTGGGCTGGCCCGTGCAGGGGACCATGACCGGCTATCACATCCGTCCGGTGGGTCACGTCGAGGACGCGCCGCTCGCTCGGGCGCTGATCACGGCTGCCATCGGACAGGTGCCGGTGCTGCCCAGGGGTGGCGGGTGGGCGGGCTGGGCCGCGCTGGACCCCGGCCGGCTGGCGGGACGCCTGGAGCGTTGCCTGGAGACGATGCCGTGGCCGTGCGCGGGCGGCGTGGGCGCGCCGGTGGAGGGGCTGGCCGTGGTGGGGGAGTCGTTGCTGGGCGCCGAGGCGGCGGCGTTCGTGGCGAGCCCGGGGGCGGTGGCGCGCGCTGATCGCATGGGCCCGGCCGAGCTGCTCGGCGCGCTCCCGGCAGGCGTGCTGCGCGCCCCCGCGGAGGCCGTGCTGCGGCCGCTGCTGGAGATCGACAAGGACGGCACGCTGCTGGGCACCCTGGCCGCGGTCCTGGACGAGGGCGGGGCGCTGAAGGCGGCCGAACGGCTGGGCGTGCACCGTAACACGGTCACCACCCGCCTGGAGCGCATCAAGTCGGCGGGGTTCGACCTGGACGACACCGCCACCCGCCTGGCCCTGCAACTCGCCTGCCACGTGATCCTGCGCTGAGCCCCCGGGCCCTCGCGCGACCCAGAATCGGTACCTCGCGCTGCCCGCATGCCCTCGCGCCATCCATGCGGTTCGCGCGGCCTCGCGCTGTCAGTGTGCTCACGCGCTGCCCGCGCGGCCTCGGGCTGTCCGCGCGGCCGCGCACTGATCCTCCTGGCCCGTGCCGAAGCGGGGGTGCTCGCGGCGGCTGAAGCCCTCGGTGGTGCCGGCAGACGACGGGAGTCGCCCGCTCGTGCCGGTGGACGGCAGGGCCGGATCGGGAGGTGGTGGGGAGTCCCGCCGCACCAGCACCGGGGGGACGTGCTGGTGCGGCGGGTGGCCGGGGGTCAGTGGGTGGTCATGCCCTGGATGAGGTCGGCGGCCGTGGCCGCGGGGGAGCGGCGGTGGGGCGAGCCGTAGCCGCCGCCCCCGCCCGACTCGCAGCGCAGCACGTCACCCGCCTTGACCGGCAGCGCGTTGACCTTGAGCATCGCGCGTTCGCCCGCCGTCCCCGGGTTCAGGAGGACGCGCGGCGGGGCGCCGGCGGCGCCGCCCGCCAGCCCCCAGGCGGGGGTGACCGAGCGTTCGAACCACAGGGACAGCATGGCGTCGCCGCAGCACTCGTACTCCCGGATCACCCCGTTGCCGCCCCGCCACTGGCCCGCCCCGCCGGTGTCCGGGCGGATCTCGTAGCGGCGCACGCGCACCGGGAACAGCGTCTCCAGCACCTCGATCGGCATGTCCCGCAGGGCGCCGTTGACGTTGTTGATCAGGCAGGACTCGCCGTCGCCGCCGTCCCAGGCGCCCCAGCCGCCGACCGTGGCCTCCTGGGAGACGTACAGCTTGCCGGTACGCGGGTCCGTGCCGGTGAACTGCACGATCATCGAGTCCCCGTACGAGGCCGCCGCCGACCTGCCCGGCAGCGCCGGCGCCAGCGCCTTGACCACCAGGTCGATGAGCAGCCCCAGATGGGAGTAGTAGTACTGGCAGGCGGCCGGCGACTCGGCGGCCAGCATCGAGCCGGGCCGCGTCTCCACCGTCAGCGGCCGGAACGAGCCCCCGTTGAGCGGCACGTCGCCGGAGACCAGCAGCTTGTAGCCGACCCGGACGGCCGCCACCGCCTGGGCCGCGCCGCAGTTGACCGGGCCGAGGGTCTGGTCGGCGC
Source organism: Nonomuraea sp. B12E4 (assembly GCF_039871825.1). NCBI lineage: Bacteria > Bacillati > Actinomycetota > Actinomycetes > Streptosporangiales > Streptosporangiaceae > Nonomuraea > Nonomuraea sp. B12E4. Next base: position 304,758 of record NZ_JBDPME010000007.1, read on the forward strand.
AGTCGGTCAGGTCCACGTGCATCGACTCGCCCGACACCGAGACCGTCACGTTGACCGGCAGCGGCGTGTCCAGGTCGATGCCGTCGTTGTCGAGGAAGCCCGAGGCCTCGTAGACGCCGTCGGGGATGGCCGCGATGGCCGCCCGCTCCAGCAGCTCGGTCTGCGCGAAGATCTGGTCGCGGGCCGCCAGCACGGTCTCCTGACCCCACCGGGTGACGATCTCCTTCAGCCGCCGCTGCCCCGTCATGGCGCAGCTCACCTGGGCCCGCATGTCGCCGAGGGTGGCGTGCGGGAAGCGTACGTTGCGGGCGATCAGCTCGTGCAGGTCGAGGCAGGGCTCACCGCCGGCGTAGAGCTTCACCGGGCCCAGCCGCAGGCCCTCCTGGAAGATCGAGGTGGAGTCCATCGAGCCGCCGGGGTCCTTGGAGCCGACGTCCAGCCAGTGCGCCCGCGACGCCGCGAACCCGGCGAGCGACCCGTCCACGAAGATCGGGCCGTAGACGGTGACGTCGTTGAGGTGGGTGCCGCCGATGTAGGAGTCGTTCAGCGCCCACACGTCGCCCTCCTGCCAGACCCGCGGGCCGTACATCCGTTCGGTCTCGCGGGTGCACACCTCCAGGTTGCCCAGGAAGATCGGCAGCCCGGACGACTGCCCGAGCACGTTGTGGTCCCGGTCGAGCAGCGCGACCGCGCAGTCCTTGGCCTCGTAGATGACGGGGGTGTAGGAGCTGCGGATGAGGGTGGTGTTCATGTCCTCGGCCGCCTGCAGCAGCGCGCAGCGGATGATCTCCGTTGTGACGGGGTCGATCACGCGTTCACCTTCACGATGAGGAAGCCGTTGCGGTCGACGGTGGCCAGGCAGCCGGGCGGGATGACGGTGGTCGCGGTCTCCTCGACCACGATCGCGGGCCCGGCCAGCTCGCCGTCGAGGCCCGCGCGGCGCAGCACGGGGGTGCTGTGCGCCACGCCGTCGAAGATCACATCCCGTACGTGCCCCGCCGGGCTCCCGGATCCGGCCGGGGGAGCGGCGCCGGCGCGCGGGAACGAGCCGAATCCGGTGCTGCGCAGCATGACGAACTCCACCGGGGCCTCGGGCGTGGCGTGCCCGTAACGGCTGGTGTGCGCCTCGGCGTAGCGGGCCGCGATCGTCTCGGTGAACCCGGGCTCGGCCGGCTCGTACGCGTCGCGCAGCGGGATGGTGAGCGTGTAGTCCTGGCCCTCGTACCGCATGTCCACGGCGTGCTCCACCCGGCGCCGCTCCTCCGGGACGCCCTGGGAGTGGAGCGCGTCGAGCGCCGCCTCCTCCAAAGTCACAAGATTGCCGGACATGTCGGCATGATCGAGCACGTCCTGCGGCCGGAAATACGGATGCGTCAGATCCCGCCGCACATCCGCCTCCAGCATCCCCCACGCCGAGAACGCCCCGGGGAACCGGGGTACCACCACCTCGCTGATCCCCAGCTCGCGGGCGATGAACGCGGCGTGCATCGGCCCCGCCCCGCCGAACGCCACCAGCGCGAACTCCCGCGGCTCCACCCCGTGCTCCACGGTCAGCGTGCGGATCGCCTGCGCCATCTTGGCGTTCGCCACGTCGCAGATGCCCTCGGCGAGCCGCAGCGGATCGAAGCTGAGCTCCTCGGCCAGGGTCGCCACGGCCACCCCCGCCGCCTCCACGTCCAGCGTCATCAGCCCGCCCGCGAACCACGCCGGATCCACCCGGCCGAGCACCACGTTCGCGTCGGTCACCGTGGCCCGCGTGCCGCCCCGGCCGTAACAGGCGGGCCCCGGCTCGGCGCCCGCCGACTCCGGCCCCACCCGCAGCGCGCCCGCCTCCGTGTAGGCGATCGAGCCGCCACCCGCGCCGATCGTGTGCAGGTTGACGATGGGCATGAGCACCGGGTGACCCTCGATGCTCGCCTCCGCGCTCACGTCCGGCCGCCCGTCCACCACGAGCGACACGTCGAACGACGTGCCTCCCATGTCGACGCAGATGGCGTGCCGGCGCCCGGCCAGCAGGCGGCTGACCGCCACCCCGCCCATCGTGCCGCCCACCGGCCCGGACAGCAGCGTCTGCAGCGGCCGGCGCATCGCGTACGAGGCGTTCACCAGCCCGCCCGACGACTGCATCACATGCACGGGCACCGCCAGGCCACGCTCCGCGAAGCGCCGCTCGATCCGGCCCAGGTAGCGGCGCACGACAGGCCCCGTGTACGCCTCCAGCACCGCCGAGGACGTCCGCTCGTACTCGCGCCACTCGCGCGCCACCTCGTGCGAGAGCACCACCAGCACGTCGCCGCCCAGCTCGGCCCGCAGGACCTCGCCCGCCCGGATCTCGTGCGCAGGATTGACGTAAGAGAACAGCAGACACACCGCCACCGCATCGAAACGCTCCTTCCGTGCTCGCCGCGCCGCCCGCCGCACCGACTCCTCGTCCAGGGGCGTGAGCTCCCGCCCCCGGTAGTCCAGCCGGCCGCCCACCTCCATCACGTCCTGGCGCGGGACCAGCGGTGGCGGCTTGCGATAACGCAGGTCGAACATGCGGTCCCGGTTGCCCCTGGCGATCTGGTAGACGTCCCGGCCGCCCTCGCCGGCCAGCAGCAGCACGCGGGCTCCCTTGCGCTCGAGCAGCGCGTCCAGCCCCTGCGTGGTGCCATGGACGAAGAACGAGATGGCGGCCGGTTCGGCCACGACCCGGTCCAGCGCGTCGAAGACGCCCTCCGCCAGGTCTCCCGGAGTGGTGGGCGCCTTCGAGGCGCTGACGGCCCCGGTCCGCTCGTCGTAGCAGACGACATCGGTGAAGGTGCCGCCGATGTCCATGGCGACGCGATACCTCATGCGCAGCACCGTATGCCGCGCGAGGCCCCGGGCGCATGTGCCGGCCGCACAGGGTGGCTCATGCGCTCAGTGCATCCCGCCGCCCGCCGGCTCCCGCCGGTGATCGGCGGCGGTGGCGGCGGGCCGCGGGAGCATGGCCGCGACCTCCGTGGCCAGGACCGGATCGGCCTCGAACGCCTTCATGATCGCCAACTTCAGCGCCGTGCGGCTGGGCTCGTCATCCGGCTTGGCGACCGCCACCTCCTCGATCACCCGCCGGGAGTAAGGGTCGCCGCGGCCGAACACCCGCTGCAGGATGCGCGCCCCGCGGGCGTCAGGGGTGCGGGCGGCCAGCTCCGCGGTCCTGGTCAGCACGGCACCGCCATAGGCGCCGATGGCCGCGGTGACAAAGGGCATGACAGCGTCCGCGGTTTCCATGAGGCCCTCCCGTCCGTCCTTATGGAATGACGAGATGGTAGCTCCCGTGGGGCGGGCGGCAAGGGCATACCCTGTCGAATGTGTCCGCGCCGTTTCTCACTCTCACGTCAAGCATCGAGCACGAGACCGAGGCGCGGCGTTCGCGCTTCATCTGCGCTCTGGCGCCCGCGCGCACCGTCGAGGAGGCGCAGGCCTTCATCGGTGAGCGCCGCCGCCTGCATCCGGCCGCCAGCCACAACTGCACCGCCTACGTCATCGGGGAGCGCGTGCAGAAGGGCGACGACGACGGGGAGCCCGGCGGCACCGCGGGCACGCCGATGGTGCAGGCCCTGGTGGGGCGGGGGTTCAGCGACGTGGTGGCGGTGGTGACGCGCTATTTCGGCGGCACCCTGCTGGGCGCGGGCGGCCTGGTGCGCGCCTACGGCTCGGCGGTGACCGAGACCCTGGACCGGGCCGACCCGGTGCGCATGGTGCCGGCCCGGCTGGTCGCCGTCGCGGTCGCGCACGACCAGGCCGGCCGGGTGGAGAACGACCTGCGCGCCTCCCGGTACGCGGTGCGCGACGTCACCTATGCGAGCGACGTCGCCTTCCAGGTCGCGGTGGCCGGTGACGAGGTGCCCGCGTTCACCGACTGGCTGGCCACGCTGACGGCCGGGCGGGCCCGGGTGACCGTGGGCGAGGGCATCCACGTCCCGGAATGACCCCGGCGCCCTTTCAGCCCTCCAGGGCGTACTGCATGACGCGGAACTTGGCCTGAGCCTCGGCCAGCTCGGCGGCCGGGTCGGAGTCGCCCATGATGCCGCCGCCCGCGAACAGCCGGGCCCGGCGGCCCTCCACCAGGCCGGAGCGCAGCGCGATGCCCCACTCGCCGTCCCCGTGGGCGTCGATCCACCCCACGGGACCGGCGTAGCCTGCCCGGTCCATGCCCTCCAGCTCGCGGATCACCTCGATCGCGGTGTGGGTGGGGGTGCCGCCGACGGCCGCCGTCGGGTGCATCGCCGCGACCACGTCGAGCACCGACGCCCCGTCGGCCAGCCGCCCGGTGACGTGGCTGGCCAGGTGTTGCACGTTGGGCAGCGTCAGCAGTTCGGGCACGTCCGGCGTCTCCAGGGAGGAGCAGAGCGGCGCCAGCGTCTGGCGTACGGAGGCGATCGCGCACTCGTGCTCGTGCCGGTCCTTGGGCGAGGCGAGCAGCGCGGCCCCCCGCGCGAGGTCGTCGGCCGGGCCGGTGCCGCGCGGGGTGGTGCCGGCCAGCACGAGCGACTCGATCTCCTGGCCCGTGCGCCGGATCAGCAGCTCGGGCGTGGCGCCGACCAGGCCCGCCACCGAGAACGTGTAGCACTCGGGATAGCGCCGGGCCAGCCGGGTGAGCAGCAGCCGCACGTCGATGGGCCGCTCGGTGGTGGCGACCAGGTCGCGGGCGAGCACCACCTTCTCCAGCTCGCCTTCGCGGATGCGCCGCGCGGCGCGGGCCACCACGTGCTCCCACTCGGGGGCGCTCAGGCTGCCGTCGCCGTAGCTGATGCGGCCCGGATCGCGGATGGGGGAGAACGTCTCCAGCGGCACGTCGCCGATCGTCGTCAGCCAGGCGTGGCCGCCGCGGCGGGCGAGCACGGCCTGCGGCACGACCAGCACCGAGCCGTGGGCGTCCGTGTCGAAGGTGAAGCTGCCGAAGGCGACCGGGCCGGAGCCGGGGACGCGGACCGCGTCCTCGACGTGGGACTCGCCGAAGACGGTGGCCAGCCATTCCCTGGCCCAGCCGAACCTGCCGGGACCCGGGGGGATGTCCACCCTCGCGGCCTCGCCCCAGCCGACGAGCCCCTCACCGTTTCGGATCCAGGCGTAGGGGGAAGTCCGGGGCAGGGCTGCCAGCAGGTCACCGGGATCGCCGACAGGGGTGGTGCGAACCGGTAGCGGGCGGGTTGTTCCGAGCGCGACACTCACTCAAGACACTCTATGCGGGAACTGAACACGTTCGACTCGGACCCCCGTGAATGCGGGGCAACCGCCGATGAACCCCGAAAAACCCGAACCTTACAGGGGTTTAGGAAACAACCTGATCGGCCGCCGCCTGTCAAGCACTGATATGAAAGCGGTCCTGAAATGGCAGACCTTGCCGTGGCGCCATAGTGAGCCGTTGATCGACTCCCTACCTTGAGGGCCATGATCGGTCGCCTGGGGTCCGTCCTCACCGCAGTGGTTGTCCTTTCTCCGCCGGTCCCGGCCCAGGCCGCCTCGGCCCAGGCCGTGCCCGAGATCATGGCCGCACTCGGCGACTCGATCTCGACCGGCTTCAATGCCTGCGGCTTCTACGTCTCGTGCAGGACACGCTCCTGGTCCGCCGGTGACAACAGAGAGGTCGCCAGCCACTACGCGCGTCTGTCCGACTTGCCTGGAACGCTCCAGAAGCATAACCTCAACTTCGCCGCGCCCGGAGCGACCAGCGCCGACCTGCTCGGCCAGATGAGGAAGGCGGTCGCCGCCAAGGCCGATTATGTGACGATTCTCATCGGCGCCCAGGACGCCTGCGTGCGCACCGAGGACGCCATGACCCCCGTGCAGACCTACCGGCGCCGGATGGACGCGGCGCTCGCCGAGCTGCGCTCCGGCATGCCGCAGGCCAGGGTGTTCATCGCCAGCATCCCCGACGTGCGGCGGCTGTGGCAGGTGGCCAAGGACAACCCGCTGGCCCGCACGTTCTGGACGGCGGGGCGCGTCTGCCAGAGCATGCTGGTCCGGCCGACCTCCGCCAAGACCGCCGACGTCGAGCGCCGCGCCAGGGTGCGGGCGCGGGTGATGGCCTACAACCGGGCGGCGGCCGAGGCCTGCGCCGCGTTCGGGCCCGCCTGCGTCACCGACGGGGGAGCGGTGTTCTCCTACCCGTTCACGATCCGCCACGTCAGCCGCTGGGACTACTTCCACCCCAACACGGCCGGGCAGCGGATCCTCGCCGAGGAGACGTTCACCCGCGGCTTCGAGTGGCTCGACTCGCGTTAGCGCGGCCCGTCCGCCGGGCTAACGGCACTGGGCCAGCATGGCCTTCTTGCCGGCGGCGGTGACGGGCACGCCATACTTCAGCGCCACCTGCGCGAAGCAGGTGACGTAGGCGCAGCGGACGCGGCGTTGCGGCGGCAGCCAGTGCGCCGGCCCCGAGGCGTCCTTCTGCTCGTTGGCCTCCCCGTCCACGGGCATCAGGTTCAGCGGGTCGTTGGCGAAGTCCAGCCGCTTGGCCATGGGCCAGCTCCGCGCGCCCATGCGCCACCCGGTCGTTGCCCGCCCGGTCCGGCTCGGCCGTCCGGCTGATCGAGGACGTGATCCAGACCGACGCCGCGCTCAACCCGGGCAGCTCGGGCGGCGCGCTGGCCGACGCGCGGGCGCGGGTGGTCGGGATCAACACGGCCGTCGCCGGGTTCGGCGTCGGGCTGGCCGTGCCGATGAACGGCACCACCCGCTCCATCATCGCCGCGCTGATCAGGGACGGCCGGGTCAGGCGGGCGTTCCTGGGGCTGGTGACCTCGCCCGCGCCGCTGCCCGAGCAGTTGCGGCGGCGTACCGGGCAGGACGGGGCGTTGCGCGTTGTGGAGGTGGTGCCCGGCTCGCCCGCGCACCAGGCCGGCCTGCGCGCGGGTGACCTGGTGCTGAGCGCAGGCCGCAGCCCCGTGGCGGACGCCCAGAGCCTGCAGCGGCTGATGTTCGCCGAGCGATCGGGCGGCCGTTGCCGATCACGGTCTATCGCAACGGCGCGCTCGTGGACGTCATCGCCGAGCCGGTGGAGCTCACGGGCTCCGGTGTGTGACCCTCCGGTCTTCGGCCTCCGCCTCCGACGCCGCCTCCGACGCCCAGGCCGACCCGGCCTCGGCGTCGGTTGTCGCGGTCGTTTCGGTGCCGGCGGTCCCGGTCGTCTCGGCGGTCTCGCTCGTCTCGGCGGGCTCGGCGGGCTCGGCGGGGCGGCCCTCGGGCTTGACGTACGTGCCGTTGCGGCGGGCCAGCAGCTCCTCCAGCAGCCCGTCCCAGCGCCGCCCGATCGCGTCCACGTCGTAGGTGCGCGCCGTCTCCACCGCCCGGGCGGCCAGGTCACGGCGGAGTCGGTCGTCCTCGATGACACGGATGATCGAGGCCGCCAGGTTCGCGTTGGTACGCGGCTTCACCAGCAGCCCATCCACCTCGTTCGTGATCATTTCCTTGGGACCGTGCGGGCTGTTGAAGCTCACGATGGCCAGCCCCTTGGCCATCGCCTCCAGGATCGTCATGGGAAAGCCCTCGTGCCGCGAGCTGAGCACGTAGATCGATGCCCGCTCCAGCTCGGCCCCCACGTCGGAGGTGGGCCCCGGCAGCTCGACCTTGCCTTCGAGGCCCAGCTCCACGATCAGCTCCGCGAGCGTCTCCTCCTGCGGCCCGGTGCCGAAGATGCGCAGCTTCCAGTCGGGGTGGGCCTCGGCGATCGTCTGCCAGGCGGTGATGAGCCGGTGGAAGCCCTTGATGCGGGTCATCCTGCCGACCGCGACGGCGACCTTGGCGTCGAGCTTGGCCACGCCGCCGGTCATCGGCGGCACGGCGTTGGGGATCCGGGTCAGCTTGCGCGGTTTCTTCGGCAGCGTGTTCCGGTAGTCGGTCAGGTCGGCCTTGGTCAGCGTGACCAGGGCGTCCAGGCGGCGGTAGCGCCACTTGATGAGCTCCTGGATCGGCTCGGCCTGGGTACGCAGCGCCACGTGCTCCTGCCCGATGGTGATCACGTTGGGCGGCGCTAACTGGGCCATCGCGAGATTGAGCCCCGGCCGGGTGCCGATCAGCACGCCGCCGTCCAGCGAGCGGATGTAGCGGGCCAGCTTGAGGTCGGTCCACAGGTTGAAACGGTGGTGTGCCGACTCGCCCTCGGGGATCAACCGGCTCGGCTTCTTCGACAGGAGCGCGCGCAGCGGGTTGAGGCCGGGCCGGAGGCGGTCGTCCAGGAAGCGGAACTTCACCCGCGGGTCGATCGGGAAGAACGGCTCCTCGGCCTCCTTCAGGATGCTGACGATCTCGACGTCGTGCTTCTCTGCCAGATGACCGGCCAGGTTGAACACGGTCCTGATCGTGCCGCCCATCCCGTGGGCGTGCAGCAGCAGGATTCGTACCTGCTTGGTCGAGGGCGCCGGGGCCTTGCCTGCTTTGCGCCGGTTGTACCCACGGTACAGCCGGACGGCGGCCGACCTGCCCTTGCGTGCCAGTGCGCGCACCTGACGGTTCCCCTTTTGGTCGTCGGAATTTGTCACAACACATATGGCCGGTGGTGTGGATCGTGCCTCACCACCGGCCATTGCCTTGCCATAGGTGGACATACGCCGTTCATCCCCGGTGCGCTATCCCCACCTATGATCTTTAGACGCCCGTAAGGTCGCTAAGGTTGCAAGCCTCCGCGAAACCGGATATTCAGCGCACTCGGCGGTGCCGCCGGCGAGGGATCACCGATCGGACAGCCGGGCCCGGGGCCTCGGCTGTCCGACCACGTCAACCGGTCAGACCGCCGTCTGGCCCGGAGCCCGGGTCACACCCTCGTCCGGCCGCTTGACATCCCGCTTGGTGTCCTTGGCCTGCCGGCTGGTCTTGATGGCCTGCTTCTTGGACTTGCCAGTCTTGGTGGCAGGTTTCTTCTTCGTGTCTGCCATCGGAATTCCCCCCTGAAACGAACGAGATGCACCTGATTGGTACACCTACGCGTGTAATACCCATCTCACGCAAAAACCGACATACCGCCTATCGGGTGGGCCGGTCCCCGGACGGCTCGGACCACCAGACGCCCTCTCCGTGTGACAGGCCCGGCAGCCGCTGCTCGAACCCGTGCACCGCCGCCGCCGGGAGCTCTCCCGTGAGCACCCACGTGTCGGCGCGCCTGACCGTGTCGCGCAGCACGCCGCCCGCCGTCGCCAGCCCGGCGCTGACCGCGTTGAACGCCTCCGCCGGCACCTCCAGCTCGAACCGGTGGCAGGGCTCGTACACGGTGGTGCCCGCCAGGCGCAGCGCCCGCCCGAGCACGATCGGGGTGCGGCCGCGGAAGTCGGCCGCCACCGTGACGGGAGGGTCGTAGCCGGTCCTGGTCAGCGTGACCACGACGTCGGTGACCGGCCAGCCGTGCGGTCCCTCGTTCAGCGCCAGGCGCACGCTCTCCTCGATCGCCCGATGGAAGGCCAGGGGCAGCGACCCGAGATCCACCTCCAGCCGGTAGCCGACGCCCGAGCCCGGGGCGCCCGGCCCGACCCGCAGGCCCACCGTGGCCATGAAGTCGTTGCGGCCGTGGCGCAGGATCTCCTCGACGGCCTCCGCGGTGCCCGCGGGACGTTCGAAGTAGACCGGGCGGCTCGGCTCGAACTCGGCCTCGACGCCGAAGTCCCCGGCCAGGGTCTCGGCGATGACCTCCTTCTGCACCTCGCCGTAGAGCAGGACCGACGTCTCGCCGCCCGCCAGCGTACGGGTGCCGATCAGCGGGTCCTGCTCGGCGAGGGTGAGCAGGGCGGCGTGCAGGCGGGGCTCCTGGCCGGGGACGCGGGGGCGTACGACGGTCTCCAGGCTGGGCGGGGTGAAGTGGGCCTGCCCGTCCGGGCCCGGCCCGCCCAGGTGGTCGCCGACCCGGATCCCGGGCACGCCCCACACCCTGGCGATGTCGCCGGCCACCGCCTGGCGCCGGTCCGGGGCGCCGGCGACGGAGAGCGCTGTCAGGCGGCCCTCGTACGTGTGGACGGCACCGCCCCGATGGCGGCGGTGGAACGTGAGGGGCTCGCGCGCCCGCAGGGTGCCCGCGCGCAGCCGCAGGTAGGCCACCTTCTCCCCGGACGGCCCCCGCTCGATCGCGAACGCCGCCCCCTCGGCGTCCCCCTCAGGGGAGCCGGGCTGGGGGACGGCGGGCAGGAGTTCGAGGCCGTCGAGCAGCTCGGCGACGCCCTGCCCGGTGATCGCCGAGCCGAACAGCAGCGGGTAGGTCACCCCGTCGGCGCATTGCCGCGCCAGCGCCGCCCGTACTCGCTCGCCGTCCGGGACCTTGCCGTCCACGAGCAGCTCCAGCAGGCCGTCGTCGCGCTCGGCCAGCACCTCGGCCGCCTCCTCGGCGAGGGCGACGGAGCGGGTGGCGGCCGCGGGGGTGCCGAGGTCGCGCACGGTGTTGAGCGCGACGACGTGCGGGGACAGCCGCCGCCGGATGTCGGCCAGCAGCTCCCGCTCCCTGGCGCCGGCCCGGTCGATCTTGTTCACGAAGATCAACGTGGGCAGGCGTAGCTTTTGCAGGGTCCTCATCAGGACCCGGGTGTGCGGCTGGACGCCCTCGACCGCCGACAGCACCAGCACGGCGCCGTCGAGCACGCCGAGCGCCCGCTCGACCTCGGCCACGAAGTCGGCGTGGCCGGGGGTGTCCACCAGGTTGACCCGCAGGTCGCCCAGGGAGAAGGAGGCGACGGCCGTACGGATGGTGATGCCGCGGCGGCGCTCGATCTCGCCCCTGTCGGTCTGTGTGCTGCCTTGGTCCACGCTGCCGAGCCGGTCGATGACGCCGGTCTCGAACAGCAGTCGCTCAGTGAGGCTGGTCTTGCCCGCGTCTACGTGCGCGAGGATGCCGATGTTCAGGATGTGCATGCGTGCAGGAGCCCTCGAGAACTCTCGTGCCAATGGGGCGCTGGGAGATTCCGAGGCGGCGCCGCATCTCAAGCTCCTGATCGTCGGCCGGCAGAACTGCCCGCCCATCCTGCCACCGCGCGTCACCCCCGGGCCAACCATTTACGCGCCCCTGGGCACCGGGGATCCGCGCGGCCCCACGTGTCGCGGGCCCGGCTGTGGGCCCGGGGTGTGGGGAGAGTGTTGCCCGGAGCCGGGGCCTCCCATCCCGGCTCGTCGCTCGTATGGGTTCGTGACCCGGCGTGCTGAGCCCTCGGAGCTCGGGGCGTCAGAGGAGGCGGAGTTGCTCCGGCTGGGCGGGGCGGGGGTCGCGGCGGGGCGGAAGGCGGCGGGCCATGGCCGGGGTGGCGCGCCCGACCCCGTGCCGCTCGGCCAGCTCCCTGACCTGGCCGGTGATGCGTCGCTGGTAGGACTTCGGGGCGTAGGCGCCGCGGCCGTAGAGCTCCAGGTAACGCGGCACCAGCCTGGGGTGCTCGCGTGCCAGCCAGGCCAGCCACCACTCCCGCGCCCCCGGCCGCAGATGCAGCACGATCGGGGCGATGTGCGTGGCGCCCGACTCGGCGATCTCCTTGACCGTGCGGTCGAGCTGGGCGGGAGAGTCGGTGAGGTAGGGGAGGATGGGCGCCATCAGCACCCCGCAGGCGATGCCGTTGCCGTTGAGCGTGGCGCAGACCTCCAGACGACGGCGCGGGTCGGGGGTGCCCGCCTCCACCGAGCGCCACGTCTCCGCGTCGAGGAATCCGACCGACACGTTGGCCCCCACCTCCGTCACCTCGGCGGCCTCGGTCAGCAGGTCGAGGTCGCGCAGGATCAGCGTGCCCTTGGTGAGGATGGAGAACGGGTTGGCGGCGTCGCGCAGCGCGGCCAGGATGCCGGGCATCAGCCGGTAGCGGCCCTCGGCGCGCTGGTAGCAGTCGACGTTGGTGCCCATGGCCACGTGGTGGCCGCCCCAGCGCGGCGCGGCCAGCTCCCTGCGGGCCAGCTCGGCGGCGTTGACCTTGACCACGATCTTCGAGTCGAAGTCCGCCCCGGTATCCAAATCTAGATATTCATGTGATTTTCGGGCAAAGCAGTAAACGCACCGGTGACTGCATCCGCGGTAGGGGTTGATCGTGTGCTCGAAGGGCACCCGGCTGGCCGCCGGCACCCGGTTGATGATGGATCGGGCCCGGATCTCGTAGAAGGTCATCCCCCTGAACCCGGGCGTGTCGAACGTGCGGGTGACCGCGCCGCGAGCGAACAAGGGCACGGCCGGATCGCCCTGACCGGGGCCGGTCAGGCGCAGGTTGTCCCAGCGCATCCCATGATTAGAACAAGAGTTCGGTCTTGATCGCAAACCGAAAAGAGGTTGCAATTACCTGGTCAGCCCGGGGCTAATGATCTTCAGGGTTGGGCAGATAGACGCCACGGAGCTTGCGTTCGGGAGGTGCACCTATGGCCTGGTCGCAGGACGAGGAGCGGTTGCTGGCACAGATCGAGCAGCACCTCGTCGACGACGATCCGCGACTCGTCGCACGGCTCGAGTCGTTCAACGAGCGGGTTCGTCGCAGCGAGGCGAGGTCGAAGGAGGCGCATGGCGGTCGTCGGCGGCCCCGTCGATCGACGGTCATCATCCTGATCAGCTGGCTGCTGATCGCCACTTTGGTCGCCACATTGCTGATCATGATTCTCCGCCACGAGGCCGCCGCTATGGCGCTGGCCACCGCTTTCTGACGACACGGGGTGACGTCCAGGTCACGTCCGATTTCCCGGTCCCGTGACGTACGGGCCGCCGCACGTCACGCGCTTGCTCATGCCTTCCGCAGCGCTCCGTAACCGATCACGACGACGCCCGCCCCGCGCGGGTCGACTCGCGTGCCCCGGCCAAGCCGAGCAACGCGCGGTCTCCGCTGCGCCCCGTGGCGATCGACGGCCCACACACCCGGCGGCCCGGCCCGGACACGCGACCCCACTCGGCCGGCCCACCCGGCCGCGCGCAGGGGGTCGGCGTCCGCTGCCGCCTTTGGCGGCCCAGCCCGAATGGTTCGGTGGGATGGGGGTTGCGGTCCGGGGGGTGGTGGAGGCGGCGTGAGATTCTGTACGTGTGTTGTCGCCGATCGACGTGCTCCGTCAGGAGATCATCGCCAATCTGGCCGCCTTCCACCGCCGGGAGGTGCCACCCGCCGAAGGGGTGCGCCGGGCCGCCGTCACCGTGTGTGTGCTGGAGGACGCCGAGCGTGCCCCGTACGCGGTCCTGATCAGGCGGGCCTCCCGCGGCCGTAACCCCGGGCAGTGGGCGCTGCCCGGCGGGCGGCTGGACGACGGTGAGCAGCCGGTGGAGGCGGCGCTGCGGGAGCTGGCCGAGGAGACCGGTGTCACCGGGGTCGAGGTGGCCGGGCTGCTCGACGACTTCGTCACCGACTCCGGGTTCGTGATCACGCCGGTGGTGGCGTTCGGTGGCCGGCAGGAGCCGGTGGCCGACCCGCGGGAGGTGGCCTCGGTGCACGCGGTGCCGCTGGAGCGGTTCCTGGCGCCCGGGGTGCCGCGCTGGCAGGGGGAGCTGCTGCAGATGCCGCTGGGGCCGTCCATCGTCATCCACGCGCCGACTGGGGCGATTTTGTGGCAGTTTGCCGAGGTGGCGCTTCGTGGCCGTGAGCAGCGGGTATTCGACGTGGTCCAGCCACATTGGACCAGAACCTGACCGATTCTTGGGAGGCGATGGAATATGCGTCGCCCGATGTCCGTTAGCATCGAATGGCCGATGTGGTCTGTGTCCCCCGGGCCGCAAATTACCGCCTTCACGGAATACCGTTCGGCTGGAGCCGTGTTGTGCATCTCGCCGAGGAGGCGACCGCCACATCGGCCTAAACGGCTTTTCGCAGGCGTCCCGCACGAGTGCGGGGCGCCTGCTTTATGGTGGGGTGGCTGACTGCCCGAAGATCCAGGAGCGCTAGTTGCTGTACCAAGTGGTCAAGTTCGCCGCCGCGCCGCTCGCCCACGCGATGTGCCGCCCGCACATCACCGGCGCGGTGCACGTGCCCAGGAAGGGGCCCGCGATCCTGGCCGCCAACCACCTGTCGGTTCTTGACTCGTTCCTGCTGCCCGCGTTGCTGCCCAGGCGCGTGACGTTCACCGCCAAGAACGAGTACTTCGACGGCAACCCCGTCTCCGGCTTCTTCATGCGGCTGGGCGGCAGCCTGCCGATCGACCGGGAGAGCGCGCACGCCGCGCAGGCCATGCTCGACGCCGCCGCCGAACTGCTGGAGCGCGGCGAGCTGTTCGGCATCCACCCCGAGGGCACCCGCTCGCCCGACGGCCGCCTCTACCGCGGCAAGGTGGGCGTGGCCTGGCTGGCGCTCAAGACCGGCGCGCCGGTGCTGCCGGTGGCGCTCAGCGGGACCGAGAGGGTGCTGCCCCCCGGCTCGAAGGTGCCAAGGCCCGCGCGGATCGGCATCACCATCGGGGCGCCCCTGCGCTTCACGGGCGATCACTCCAGCGCCCGCGACCGGCGGCGGGTGACCGACGAGGTCATGCAGGCCATCCAGCGGCTGTCGGGTCAGGAATACGTGCCCGCGTACGCTGCCAGCGTCAAGGCGGCGAACGGCGCGGTCAAGGCCGGCGGCGCCGTCAAGGCCGACGGCGTGAGCAAGGCAGGCGGCGTGAGCAGGGCCGGCGGCGTGTCCAAGGACGAGGATCGAGAGGGCTGATCAGTGCCACGGGGCCGGACCATCGCGATCGTGTCGATCGCCGGCGTGCTCGCGGTGGGGGCCGCGGCCGGCGGCGCCTATTACGTGCTGCACACCAGGGGCACACCCGCCGGGACCGCGCAGCGCTTCGTCGCCGCCTGGCAGGCGGGCGACTGGACCGCGATGGGGGCCCAGCTCGCCACGCCGCAGCAACTCGGCGCGTACGAGCAGCAACGCAGCGCGCTCGCGGTGGAGTCGTCCTCGATCAAACTCGGCGAGATCACCGAGGGTGACGACCGGGCACGCGCCCCCTACACCGCCACCCTGACCCTGAAGAACCTCGGCACGTGGTCCTACCAGGGCCAGATCGATCTCGTGGTGGCCGACCGGACCTGGAAGGTCGACTGGAAGCCGCAGACGCTGCACCCCTCGATGACCGCGGGCGCCAAGTTCGGGCTCAAGACGCGCTGGCCCGACCGGGCCGAGATCACCGACGCCGAGGGCGACCGCATCGACACCGGCACCGTGGGCGGCTCGGTGCAGCAGCTCGTCGGCTATCTCGACAAGGCGACCAAGAAGGACCTGGACAAGCTCGGCTCCTCCTACGAGGTCGGCCAGGCGATCGGGCGCGGCGGGCTGCAGGAGACGTTCCAGGAGCGGCTGGCGGGCACCCCGGCCACCGAGATCCAGCTCGGCGGCAAGACGCTGGAGACCATCGAGGGCACCGACGGCGAGCCCGTGCAGACGACGCTCGACCCGCGTGTGCAGGCCGCCGCCGTGACCGCGGTCAAGGACCACGACAAGCCCACCTCCATGGTGGCGATCAAGCCGTCCACAGGCGCGATCCTGGCCGTGGTGAACAACAGGGGCGGCTTCAACCGGGCACTGGACGGCCGCTACCCGCCCGGCTCGACGTTCAAGGCGGTCACGGCGATCGGGCTGCTCGCGGCAGGGATGGCGCCGGAGGACCAGGTGACGTGCCCCATGTACGCCACCGTCGGCGGCCTGAAGATCCGCAACTCCGACAAGGAACAGTTCGGGTCGCTGTCGTTCCTCGACTCGTTCGCGCACTCGTGCAACACGACGTTCGCGCCGCTGGCCCAGCAGCGGCTGGGCGCGGACAAGCTGCTGGCGGCGGCCGAGGGCGTGGGCTTCAACCAGCCGCTCAACATCGGGGTGCCGGCCGCCAAGGCCAGCTTCCCCAAGGCGCAGTCCGACGCCGAGCTGGGCGCCGAGTCGTTCGGGCAGGCCCGGATCACCGCCAGCCCGCTCTCGATGGCCTCGGTGGCCGCCGCCATCGCCGACGGCACCTGGCGGCCCCCGACGCTGGTGCCGTCCCTGAAGCAGAAGGCCAAGGAACGCGCGCTGCCCGAGGGAGTCAAGACGCCGCTGCACGAGCTGATGGCGGCCGTGGTGACCAAGGGCACCGCCAAGGCGGCGGGGCTGCCCGCCGGGACGTACGGCAAGACCGGCACCGCCGAATACGGCACCGGCGAGGAGCTCGACACGCACGCCTGGTTCATGGGCTTCAAGGACGACGTGGCGTTCGCCGTGGTCGTCGAGGGCGGGGGCGGCGGCGGCTCGGTCGCGGCCCCGGTGGCGGCGAAGTTCCTCAAGGCGCTGTGATTTTCACGCGGGGCTTGAGTCTCCAGCGGGTGGAAGGTGCAGGCTGCGGGCCGTGAGTGAAGGGCTCTACACGATCGGCGAGCTGGCCCGGCGTACGGGCCTGCCGGTGCGCACGATCCGGTTCTGGTCCGACAGCGGTGTGCTGCCGGAGACCGGGCGGTCCGCCGGCGGCTACCGCCTGTACGACGAGGCCGCCGCGGCCCGGCTCGACCTGGTGCGCATGCTGCGCGAGCTGGGCATCGGGCTGGAGGCCGTACAGCGGATCCTGGCGCGGCGGGTCACGGTGGCCGAGGTGGCGCGGGTGCAGGTACGGGCCGTGGACGCCGAGATCCGGGCGCTGCGGGCGCGCCGGGCCGTGCTGAGCCTGATCTCCGAACGCGGTGCTACGACCGAGGAGATGCTGATGTTGCACAAACTCGCCCAGTTGTCGGCCGCCGAGCGGCGGGGGATCGTCGAGGAGTTCGTGGCCGGGACCTTCGCCGGGATCGAACTGGACGCCGATGCGGCCGTCATCGCGGAGTGGATGCGCGAGCTGCCAGACTCGCCCTCGCCCGCGCAGTTCGACGCGTGGGTGGAGCTGGCCGAACTGATCGCCGACGAGGATTTCAGGCAGCGGCTGCGCCGCATCGCGCTGAGCGGGCCGGGGCCGCTCCCCGCGTACGAACTGCGGGCGCGCGTCCTGGCCGAGGCCGCGCCCGCGCTGGCGGGCGGGGTGCCGCCGGGTTCGGCGGCCGGGCGGCAGGTGCTGGACGTGGTCGTCGGGCCCGTGGCGGACCGGGGTGAGCTGCTCGAATGGCTGGAGACGGTGGCGGACGCCCGGGTGGAGCGCTACTGGGCGCTGCTGGCGGCGCTCAACGGACACCAGCAGGCACCACCCGCGGTGCCGGCCTTCACCTGGCTGATCGCCGCCCTACGCGCCCACGACGGCGCCGCCACCTGAGCCCGGGGGCGCCGCCACCTGTGCCCGGGGGCGCCGCCACCTGTGCCTGGGGGCGCCGCCACCTGAGCCCGGGAGTCCCGCCACCCGAGCCGGGGCCCGCCATCCGAGCCCGGGGGTCTGCCACGGCTCCGGGCCGCTGGGCTGCGTGCGGCGCGGCGGCTGGGGCGGGTGTGGTCCGGGATGAGGTGACCGGGTGGGCGTGATGGGCAGGGGGCGGGTGTGCTGGGGATCGGCGTCGGGGAGTATCACGAGCGGCAGGCCGCCATGCGGAGGCTGGCCGCGCGCTCGGGGCTGCAGGGCGTCGTGGCCTGGTCGCGCGGCGGGGCGGCGCAGGACCGTTACGCCGACGTCTACCACCTCACGGGCTGCTACCAGAATTGTCGGCAGTGCTCCGGGCTTCAGCCCGGGGGTGAAGCCGACCGTCCCGCGTAGCGGGGCAAGAACAGCCGATTCGCCGCCAGGCGGACCGGTGTCCATCCGCTCAGATGGGCCGGTTCTGCTGTTCGATAAACTCGCGCAGGACACTGATCGGCCCGCCGCCCACCGAACCGGCGAAGTAGGAGCCCGACCACAGTTTGTTCGCCCGGTAGTAATGGGCGGTCAGTTCGGGGAACTCCTGTCGCATCCGCCGCGAGGACACACCTTTGAGGCTGTTGACCAGTTTGGACAGGGCGATCTTGGGTGGGAAGTTGACCAGCAGGTGGACGTGGTTGTGCCCGCCGTTGAACTCGGCCAGGCCGGTCTCGAAGTCGGCGCAGACGGCCCGCATGATCTCTTCCAGACGGGTCAGGTGCGCGTCGGTGAACACCCGATGCCGGAACTTCGTCACGAAGACCAAATGAGCGTGGAGCACGAAAACGCAGTGCCTGCCGGTTCTGATATCGCTGTACTCGGCCATAACCCAACTTTATGGTGATCGAGTGCAGTTGCGGTACAACTACCGGATCGACCCGCCCCCACCCAGCGGGTCGCGCTGGGCCGGGCGTTCGGGTGCGCCCGGACGGTGTTCAACGACGCACTGCGCATCGCCCCGCCTCGGTTCCGGTCCCGCAAGGACAACCGGCAGGCGATCCGGTTTACCAAGAATGCCCGGTTCAAGGTGAGCCGGAATGGGAACTTGTCCTGCCGAAGATTGGCGAGGTCGCGGTGCGCTGGTCGCGGGACCTGCCTGCCGGCCCGTCCTCGGTCACGGTCATCAAGGACGCGGCGGGCCGGTACTTCGCCGGCTTCGTGGTCGAGGTCACCGTGCAACCGCTGTCCGCCGTCGAAGCCGAGACCGGGATCGACCTCGGGCTTGGGCACTTCGCCGTCCTGCCGGACGGGACGAAGATCGACTCTCCGCGCTTCCTGCGCCGGGCGGAGAAACGGCTGAAGAAAGCTCAACGCGCCCTGTCCCGGAAAGAGAAGGGCAGCCGCAACCGCGACAAGGCCCGGCACAAGGTCGCCCGCGCGCACGCACGGGTCGCCGACGCCCGCCGCGAGTTCCACCACCGGCTCTCCACGCAGATCATCCGCGAGAACCAAGCGGTGTTCGTGGAGGACCTGGCGGTGGGCGGACTGGCGCGCACGAGGCTGGCCAAGGAGGCCGGCCAAGAGTGTGCACGATGCCGGGTGGTCGGCGTTCGTGAACATGCTGCAGTACAAAGCGAGACTGTACGGCAGGACATTCGCCAAGGTCAGTCGATGGTTTCCGTCCTCCAAGCTGTGTTCAGCGTGTGGAGCCGTAACCGAGGCGATGCCTTTGCACGTCCGGGAGTGGACCTGCGGGTGTGGCGCGGTTCACGACCGCGATATCAATGCTGCGATCAACATCCTGGCCGCTGGACGGGCGGACAGGCTAAACGGCTGTGGAGGGCCGGTCAGGCCATCCTTCGGGATGGCGCAGCCCCGCGAAGCAGGAAGCCACGGAAGTGCCGCCGCGTGAACGGGGCGGCACAGGCCAGAATCTTCGGGCTTCAGCCCGAAGAGCGTGTCAACTGTTCGTCCTCGCGCGTACGTGGGTCGTCGGCGCCGAGCCGACCATCGAGCAGCGGCGGCTGCTCGCCGTGGTGCGGGACAGCGCGCTGGCGGGGATCGAGGCGGTCCGGGCCGGGCAGCGGGTCGGGGCGGCGGTGCCAGGGGGTGTTCGAACGCTCGGCTTTCGTCGCCCACCACGGGCTGCCCCCGCGGGAACAGGGCGGGGGGTGGGGGCACGGGCTCGGGCTGTCGTTCGAGCCGCCCTGGGTGGCCTGCGACGGGCCGGACTCGGGGATGCGGATCGCGGCCGGGATGTGCCTGGCCCTCGGACACCGGATCGCCATGCCCTCCGTGGGCGGCGCCGCCCACGAGGACGTGATCATCGTCACCGACGCCGGGCCCGAGGTCGTCACCCCCGGCCCGTGAGAGGAGGCCGACCGGCGGCGCCCGGCTCGGCGGCGGCGATGCCCCAGCTCAGGGGGCGGCGGTGTCACGGGTCGGGTGGCGGTGTCCCGGGAGGCCCGGCGGTGACCCGGCTCAGCGGGGCGGTGGCCCGGGTCAGGGGCGGAGGCCGCTGGCGAGGATGCCGAGCACGATGCCGACGACCATGAAGGCGCCGGCGACGCCGGCGGCCCACTTGCCCAGTGGCTCGCCCCGCGCGTGGCCCACGATGCCCAGGATGATGCCGGCCAGGCCGAAGAGGATCGGCACGAACAGCAGCGCCACCGCGGCGCAGACGAACCCGATGATCGACAGCACCTGGGCGCTCGGCGGTTGCCGGTAAGGGGGAGGCGGCGACTGGGACCACCGGGTCTCGCCGGCGCGGGGGTCCTCGCCCCCGGGCGGATCCTGCGAAGAGGTCACGGACGACTCCCCTCTCGTGACGAGAACCACATCACACACCGGTGCGGCTACCCTGTCGAGCCGCATGAAATGGGACATCTGCCCATTTCAGGCGGGTTCTATCGGGGGACAAAGCTGTGGCGGGAGGGGCCTCGCGTGCACCACGTCGAGGCGGGACACGGCGCGGGTGAGAGCGACGTACAGCCGGTTCAGGCCACGCCGCTCGGCGGCGGCGATGGCGGCGGGCTCGGCGACGATCACGTGGTCGTACTCCAGGCCCTTGGCCAGCGAGGCGGGCAGCACGGTCAGGCGCCCGCCGAACTCGGCGGTGACGTCGGCGCCCGTGCCGGGGCCGGCCGGGTTCGCGGAGCGCAGGGCGGTCCTGAGGGACTCCACGTCGGTGTCGGCCGCGATCACTCCGATCGAGCCCTCGAACGCCAGCGCCTCGCGCACCGCCGCGGCCACCCCCGCGCCCAGCTCGGCCACCTCGGTCACCCGCACCTTGCCGTCCGTACGGTACGAGCGGGTCACGGGCACGTCCGCCGCCAGCGCCGCCAGCAGCGTGTTGGCCAGCTCCACCACCGCGGCCGGGACGCGGAAGCCGGTCGTCAGGGCCACGAGCCGGACGTCGGGCTTGCCCAGCAGCTCCATGCGCTCCGGCCAGGAGGTGGCCGCCCACGGGGTGGTGCCCTGGGCCAGGTCGCCGAGCACGGTGATCGAGCCGTGCTCGCTGCGCCTGGCCACCGCCCGGCACTCCATGGGGGACAGGTCCTGGGCCTCGTCCACGATGACGTGGCCGTAGCCGCGCGGGCGCTCGATCAGCGCGGCCAGCTCGTCGAGCAGCACCAGGTCGGCGGCGCTCCACCGGGCACCGCGGACGCCGCGCGGCGGCCTGGCCCAGGCGACCGCCCGGCGTTCGGCCGGGGTCAGCACGCCATCCGGCGGGTCGCGCAGCACCTCGTACAGGACCGCCTCCGGTCTGACGGCCGGCCAGACGGCGTCCAGGGACGGGGTGACGGCGCGGCCGACCTTGCGGATCCAGGCCGCGTTCGCCGTCTGCCCGCGGGCCTCGGCCTGGCGCTGGACGGCGGAGACGAGCCGGGCCCGCACCCGCTCCCGGCCGGCCCCGTACGGCAGGGAATCGCGGCGGGTGTCGTCCACGATGCGGCGCAACTCGTCCTCGGGCACCCGCCACCGGTAGGTAGGAGCCGTCGGCCACCACGACGGGCTCCACCGGCTTACGGATCCGCCCGTACAGGGCCTCGCGCAGCACCCGCGCCATCCGGACGTCGTGCTTGACGGCCGCAGCCTCCTCGCTGTCGACGGCGGTGACCGGGACGGTGGCGAGCAGGCGCTCCAGCGTGGTCTGCTCGACCTCCAACTCGCCGAGCGCGGGCAGCACGGCCGAGATGTAGCCGAGGAAGGCCCGGTTGGGACCGAGGACCAGCACGCCGCCGCGTTCCAGCCGGGCGCGGTGCGCGTACAGCAGGTAGGCGGCGCGGTGCAGGCCGACCGCCGTCTTGCCGGTGCCGGGCGCGCCCTGCACACACAGGGAGACCTCCAGGCCGGCGCGTACGAGGTCGTCCTGCTCGGGCTGGATGGTGGCCACGATGTCGCGCATGGGGCCGACGCGGGGGCGCTCGATCTCGGCGGCCAGCAGCCTGCTCCCACCCTCCTCGCCTTGCTCCAGCCGCTCGTCCTCGAACCCGGTCAGCGTGGTGCCCGACCAGCCGAAGCGGCGGCGCACCGCGACGCCCTGGGGGTCGCGGGCGCCGGCCCGGTAGAACGCACGCGAGACGGGCGCGCGCCAGTCGATCACCACGGGTGGTCCGCCGTGCTCGCCGCTGATGTGCCGCCGGCCGATGTGGTACGAGCGGCCGTGATGCTCGGCCCAGCCCTCCTCGGGCCCGCGGGAGCCAGGCCCGCCGAAGTCCAGGCGGCCGAAGAACGGCGGCCCGTCCGGCTCCTCGCTGAGCTCCTTGGCCAGGCTCTTGAGGTGGCGGCCGAGGCGTTCTGCGCTGTAGCGGTCGCCCGCCACGGTCTCCCCGACGATCACGTTGTTCCGCGCGCCTTCGAGCATCCGGCGCAGGCCGGCCCGGCAGCGCTCGACGTACCGGCGCTCGTCCTCGAGCGTGTCCATGACATCCCCTGAAGCGTTAACTTGGTTAAGAGATTGACCAGGTTAACACTTTGCTAGACTGTGCTCGTGGCGGGACTACGGCAGATCCAGCGGCAGCGGGTGCACGAGGCGATCTCGGCGGCGGCCATCCGGCTCTTCCTGGCACGGGGTTTCGACGAGGTGCCGGTGGCGGAGATCGCGGCGGCGGCGGAGGTCTCCAAGCCGACGCTGTTCAAATACTTCGCCACCAAGGAGGACCTGGTGCTGCACCGGATCGCCGACCACCAGGGGGAGGCGGCCCGCGTGGTGCGGGGGACGCCCGGGCCGCCGCTGGAGGCGCTGCGCCGCCACTTCCTCGACGGGCTCGCCCGGCGCGATCCGGTCACGGGGCTCAACGACGATCCGGAGGTGGTGGCCTACCACCGGATGGTGTTCGGCACACCGAGCCTGGTGGCGCGGCTGTTCCATCACATGTCGCTCGACGAGGGGGCCCTGGCCGAGGCGCTCGCCGAGCGGATGGACGACCTGACGGCCGCCCTGGTGGCGGGGCAGGTGCTGGCCACCCAGCGGGTGCTCGCGCGGCGCAACTGGGCGTCGCTGGCCGAGGGAAGGCCGCTGGCGGAGGTGGAACCGGAGGCGGTGCGCGCCGCTGAGCGCGCTTTCGCCCTGCTGTCCACCGGGTAATTCACACAATGGCACTGTTTCACGCCCCGCGGGATTAATGACGTTCGGCCAGTTGAGAGCGCTTGTCGCTTTGATATTCTGAGCACCTCTTCGCCAATTGCAGAGTTATGCAATTTGGGACATTGTGGGGTTGGCTTTACCTGAAGGAGTGATGGTGGGCGGGTTTTTCACGCGCATATTCGATTACGGACGGTCGCGGAAGGACTGCGGAAGGTGACGGGGGTGCGGGCCCTGGGCTGGGCCCGGCTGCGCTCGCTGCTGCCGGAACGCGCCTCGCTCGCCGAAATGCGCCGCCAGCCCCGCCAGGACCTCCTCGCCGGGCTCACGGTGGCCATCGTCGCGCTGCCGCTGGCGCTCGGGTTCGGCATCTCCTCCGGCATGGGGGCCGCCTCCGGGCTGGCCACGGCCGTGGTCGCCGGGTCGCTGGCCGCGGTGTTCGGCGGGTCCCGGGTGCAGGTCTCCGGCACGAGCGGCGCGATGACCGTCATCCTGCTGCCGATCATGAGCGACCACGGCGCCACCGGCGTGCTCATGGTCGGAGTCCTGGCCGGGCTGCTGCTGATCCTGCTGGCCCTGGCCCGCGCGGGCCGCTACATCGCCCTGATCCCGGCTCCGGTCGTCGCGGGCTTCACCGTCGGCATGGCGTGCGTGATCGGCCTGCAGCAGATCCCGCACGCGCTCGGCGTGCCCGCCCGCGACGGTGACAAGGTCGCCATCGTGGCCTGGCACGCGCTGATCGACTTTCTCGCCAGGCCGCACTGGTGGGCCATGTCCGTCACCCTGGTCGTGGCCGCGATGCTGCTGCTGGGCGCGAGCGTGCGGCCCAACGTCCCCTTCTCGCTGGTCGCCGTGGCCCTCGCAACGGTGGGCGCCGAGCTGGCCGGGCTCCCGCTGGCCAGGATCGGCGACCTGCCCCCCGGGCTGCCCGCGCCGTCGCTGGGCTTCCTCGACCTCGCGGCGCTGCCGGTTCTGGCCGCACCCGCCGTGGCGGTGGCCGCCCTGGCCGCGCTGGAGTCGCTGCTGTCGGCCTCCGTCTCGGACAACCTGACCGGTGGGCGGCGGCACGACCCCGACCGGGAGCTGTTCGGGCAGGGCCTGGCCAACCTCGTCACCCCGATGTTCGGCGGCATGCCCGGCACGGGGGCCATCGTCCGTACCGCGATCAACGTGCGCTCCGGCGCCCAGTCGCGGCTGGCGGCGCTGGCGCACGCGCTGATCCTGGGCACCATCGTCTACACCGCCGCCGGGCTCGTCTCCCGGATCCCGCTGGCCGCGCTGGCCGGGGTGCTGCTCGCCACGTCGGTGCGCATGGTGGAGGTCGACTCGGTGCGGGCCATGTTCCGCTCCACTCGGGGGGACGCCCTCGTGCTGGTGCTGACGGCCGTCGCGACGCTGACCCTCGACACCGTGCTGGCCGTCGTCCTCGGGCTGGTCGCGGCGGGGGCGCTGGCCCTGCAGGCCATCGCCCGCCATGCGCGCCTGGACCCCGAGCCGCTGCGCCACGACCTGCAGCCGCAGCACACCGAGGACGAGCACGCCCTGCTCGCCGAGCACATCGTCACCTACCGGCTGGCCGGGCCGCTGTTCTTCGCCGCCGCCCATCGGCTGCTGCTGGAGCTGTCGGAAGTGACCGACGTGTCGGTGGTGGTGCTGCGGATGTCCCGGGTCACCACCATCGACGCCAGCGGGGCGCTGGTGCTGGGGGACGCCATCGGGCGGCTGGAGCGGCGCGGCATCCTCGTCTACGTCTCCGGCATTCCGGACGGGCACCACCAGCCCTTGGAGGCGCTGGGGGTGATCGCCCGGCTCGATCGGGCGGGCCAGGTGTTCACCACGACCACGGAGGCCATCTCGGCCGCCCGCGACCGCCTCCACAGCACCGGCATCCTGCCCCGCCTGGCGGGCTGACCCCAGCCGGGCCGGGAGCGGCCAAGCCATGGAGGCGGTCAGGCCCAGGTCCAGGGGCCGGTCAGGTCAGGGCCGGTCAGGTCAGGGTCGGGGCGGTCAGGTCAGGGGGCGGGCGGTGGGGAAGCGCAGGCGGTCCACGGCGTCGCGGCGGGTCTTCTCCGGGCGGCGGTCGTAGCGGGCCGTGGTGGCCGGGGACGAGTGGCCCACCAGGGCCTGGGTGGTGGCCAGGTCCACGCCCGCGTCCAACAGCTCGCCGATGAAGGTGCGGCGGAAGTCGTGGGCCGTACGTCGGGCGGCGCCCGCCTCGCTCAGGCGCCGGGACAGGATGTCGGCTATGCCCTGCCCGGTGAGGCCCACCGGGCGCCCGTCGCGCTCGCGCAGGTGGCCGGAGCGGCTGATCGGGCTGAACAGGGCGCCGGGCACGGCGCCGCGGATCGCCAGCCAGCGCTCGACCAGGCCGATCGCGTCCGCGGTCAGGTAGACCAGGCGTTCCTTGTCCCGCTTGCCGCGCACCCGCAGCGATCGGGTGCCCGGGTCGTAGTCGGACAGGAGCAGGCCGCCGAGCTCGGCGCGGCGGCAGCCGGTGGAGTACAGGACGGCGATCAGCGCGGCGTCGCGGATCCCGGCCGGGGAGTCGTCGCACGCCGACAGGGCGGCTCCGACCACCTCGGGCGGCACGTGGTGGCCGGTCGGCAGGCGGCTCTGGCGCACCGGGGCCAGGTCGGAGGCGCGGGCGAAGTCCTCGGCACTGGTCTGGCCGAGCCGCCAGGCCTCCTTCAGCACCCGCCGCAGCGCCACCAGGTGCTTGTTGACGTAGGCCGCCGACCAGCCCTGGTCGGTGAGCATCGTGCGGATGCGCACCGTGTGCTCGTAACGCAGCAGGTGCCACGGCTGGCCCGCGCCCGTGGCCGTCTCGTCGCCGGTGAGCAGACGGGCCAGCCGGTCGAGGCAGCCGCGCATCGTGCGGCGCGACTCCTGGCTGGTGAGCGAGTCGAGATAGACGTGGTACGGGTCGCGCGCCGGCTCGACCGGCACCGCCGCCGACGCGGGACTCTCGGGCACGACAGGCAGGCTCACCAGGCTGATCTTACGACTCGGGGGTGCCGGGCCGTCCAGGTCAGAAGGGGCCGGTGAGGTCGCCCAGCTTGCTGGTCAGCTCCAGGTTCGCCGAGTAGTCGACCGGGACCGCGATCACCGATACCACGTCGTCGGCCAGGGCCTTGCGCAGCGTCGGCAGCAGCTCGTCCGCGCTGGTGACGCGGTAGCCGCGCGCCCCGAAGCTCTCCGCGTACTTCACGAAGTCGGGGTTGCCGAAGGCGATGTTGGAGTTGCGGCCCAGCTCAAGGTCCATCTTCCACTCGATCAGCCCGTACGCGTCGTCCACCCACACCAGCACCACGAACGGCACCCGCTCGCGGACGGCGGTCTCCAGCTCCTGCGAGTTCATCAGGAACGCCCCGTCACCCGTCGCGGCCAGCACCCGCCGCTGCGGGAAGGCCAGCTTGGCGGCCAGCGCGCCGGGGACCGAGAAGCCCATCGACGACAGCCCGTTGGAGACCAGCATGGTGTTCGGCTCGTACGTCGGATACATGCGGGCCATCCACATCTTCACCGCCCCCGTGTCGGCCAGCACGATGTCGTCGCGTCCCATCGCGTCCCGGATGTCGGCCACCACCCGGCGCGGCGACAGCGGGAACCCGTCCTCCGTACGTCCCTGCTCCAGCTCCTCCCGCACTATGCGCCGGATCCGCTCGCCGGTGCCGTTGACCTCGAAGCGCCGGTGCACCGCGTCCGCCAGCGCGTGCAGCGACCGGGAGATGTCCCCCTGCACGCCGACCGCCACCGGATAGTGGTCGTCCACCTCGGCGGGGAACTGATGAACGTGGATGATCTTCTTGTCCCGGTTCGGGTTGATCTTGACCGGGTCGAACTCCTGCAGCTCGTACCCGACGGTGATCAGCGCGTCGGCCTCGTCGAACCCGAAGTTCACGTAGTCGTGCCGCATGAACCCCACCGCGCCGAGCGCGTGCCGGTGGTCGTCGGGGAAGACGCCCTTGCCGTTGAACGTGGTCGCCACCGGCAGCCCGAGCCGCTCCGAGAAGCGTACGAGGGCGGCCGACGCCCCGGCGCGGGTCGCGCCGTGCCCGGCCAGCACGATCGGCCGCTGCGCGGTGGCCAGTACGTCGGCCGCGCGGGCGATCTGCGCGGGGGAGGGGTCCTGCGGGCGGACCCGGTTCACCGGTAGCGGGCGCAGGTCGCCGGGCACCTCGGCGGCCTCGACGTCCTCGGGGATGGCCAGGTAGACGGCGCCGGGGCGCTCGGTCTGGGCGGTCTTGAACGCCTTGCGGATCATCTCGGGCAGCGCCTGCGCCGACGGCGTCAGCTCCGCCCACTTGGTGATCGGCCTGAACAACGACACCAGGTCCACCACCTGGTGCGACTCCTTGTAGATGCGGTCGAGCCCGACCTGCGCCGTGATGGCCACGACCGGGGTGCTGTTGGTGGTGGCGTCGGCGACGCCGAGCTGCAGGTTGATCGCGCCGGGGCCGAGCGTGGCCGAGGCCACCCCCGCCCTGCCGGTCAGCCGGCCGTAGATCTCGGCCATGAACGCCGCGCCCTGTTCATGGCGAACCAGGACGTAGCGGATGGAGGAGTCTTTGAGCGCGTCGACGAAGTGGATGTTCTCCTCACCTGGGATGCCGAAGACGTACTCGACGCCCTCCGCCTCCAGAGCCTGCACGATGAGACGGGCCGCGTCGGCCTGCCGGGACATGTGAAACGCCTTCTTCCGTGTGTGGCGCCGTTTGTGTGGAGTGACGTGGACTTTCCAGTGGACTTTCCACAGGTTCACGTAGTCCGACGGCCCGCAGGCGGCCCACGTCAAGGTTCCAGGGTCAGTAACCGTATCCCTGCCCATATTCATCCCGGTCTGTCCGCGCTGCCCTGCCCTGAGCCCCCGCCGGGCTCAGGGCAACGGACGCCAGGGCGATCGATACCGCCCTGAGGCGGGATGCGCTGGTTCAGCCCAGCCTGGCCACCCCGTCGAGCAGGCGGTCCACGTCCGAGCGGTCGTTGTAGTGGACCAGACCCGCGCGTACGGCGCTGCCCGAGTCGCGGATGCCGAGGGCGGCGGTCAGCTCCCAGGCGTAGTTGTGGCCGTTCCAGACGTTGACCTTGAGCAGGGCCAGGTGGTCGGCGACCTCGCGCGGGGCGCGCCCGGCCACGTTGAAGTAAACGGTGGCGGTGCGCCTGGCCGGCTTGCCGTACAGGGTGACGTGCGGCATCGTCTCCAGGCCCGCCAGCAGCACGCCGAACAGCTCCAGCTCGTGCCGTTCCGCCGCGGCCATCGAGGCCAGCAGACGCTCCCGGCGAGTGCCCGGTCCGTCCGTGCCCGGGTCCGGCACCGGTCCGTCCGTGCCCGGGTCCGGCACCGGTCCGTCCGTGCCCGGGTCCGGCACCATCGCGGCCAGGTGGTCGACGGCGGCCGTCACCCCCGCGAGGTCCGCGAAGGAGGCCGTGCCCGTCTCGAAACGCTCCGGCACCGTGTCCAGCGAGGAGGCCAGCTTGTCCGTCCTGATCGCCTCCAGCAGCGCCGGGTCGGCCACCACCGCGCCGATGTGCGGGCCCGACCACTTGTACGCGCTGGTGGCGTAGAAATCGGCGCCCAGCTCGCGCATGTCCACCGGGCCGTGCGCGGTGGAGTGCACGCCGTCCACGTACGTGAGCGCGCCCGCCCGGTGCGCCAGCTCGGTGATCGCGGCCACGTCGGGCCGGGTGCCGAGGATGTTGCTCGCCGCCGTCACCGCCACCAGCCTGGTGCGCTCGTTGATCAGCTCGGCGTACTGCTCGACCGGCAGCTCCCCGGTGACCGGATCCACGTCGGCCCAGCGGACGGTGGCGCCGGTCTGGGTCCACGGGCGCACGTTCGCGTCGTGGTCCAGCCTGGACAGCACCACCTCGTCACCGGGGCCCACCAGCGCCCGGGACAGCCGGTAGGTGAGGGTGGTCATGTTGGGGCCGAGGATCACCCCGTCCGGATGCCCGCCGACCAGGTCGGCCACGGCGGCGCGGGCGGCGGCCACGATGGCGTCGGAGCGGTGGCTGGCCGGGAACGCCGCGCCGACGTTGCCGATCCCGGCGCGGTAGGCGGCCGAGATGGCGTCGATCACGGACCGCGGAGCCTGGGTGCCGGCCGCACCGTCAAGGTAGGCGTAACCATCGGAGAGGGCAGGGTAAGAGGCGCGAACGCGTGCGATGGGGAATTCCGGCGAATCGAGCATGATAGGTAAATGCTCACCCTTCTAGACCTCAACCGGGCCACTTTGGCCCGCCAGCACCTTCTCACACGCCATAAAGGCGATATGGCCGAGGTCGTGCACCGGCTCGCCGGGTTGCAGGCGCAGGAGCCGCGGCCCCCGTACCTGGGGATCTGGACGCGGCTGGAGGGGTTCGAGCGGGACGGCCTGCACGCGGCGCTGCGGGCGGGCACGCTGGTGCGGGCCACCATGTGGCGGGCCACGCTGCACCTGGTGACGGCCGCGGACTTCGCCGCGTTCCGCCCGGTGCTGCGGCCGGTGCTGGCCGCCGCCGCGCGCCGCTTCGAGGGCATCGACTTCGACGCCGTGGTGGCCGCCGCCGACCGGCTGCTGGCGCGGGGGCCCATGACGTTCAACGAGTTGCGGCCGCGGCTCCTCGAGGAGTTCCCCGGCGCGTACGACCGGGCCCTCGGGTACGCCGTACGCATGCTCACCCCGCTGGTCATGGTGCCCACCGAGGACCGGTGGAGCTTCCCGCGCGACCCGGCGTTCGCACTGCCCGGCTTCGACCTGGCGCCCGCCGACCCGCGCACGCTGATCGAGCGGTACCTGGCCGCGTTCGGCCCCGCCACTCCCGCCGACGTGCAGACCTGGTCGGGACTGAGCGGCATCAAGCCCCTCATGAAGGGCATGGACCTGGAAAGGCTCACCGACGTCGCGGGAAGGGAGCTGTTCGACCTGCCGGACGCGCCCCGGCCGGGCGGGGACGTGCCCGCGCCCGTGCGCTTCCTGCCCGACTTCGACACCCTGATCCTGGGACACGCCGACCGCACCCGCGTGCTGGCCGAGGAGTTCAAGGGACGGGTCGCCACCAAGAACCTGCGGGTGAAGGCGGTCTACCTGGTCGACGGGTTCGCCGCCGGGACCTGGCAGATCAAACGTACGGGGAAGCAGGCCAGGTTGCTCGTCAGCCCGTTCACCACCACCTCACTGGACCTGCTGGAGGAGGAGGGGCTGCGGCTGCTGGCGTTCGCCGAGCCCGATGCCACGTCGGCGTCCCTCGAAGTGGCGATGGACGGAGCATGACCGGTTCGTGTCTGATCGATGCTGAAGGGAGGTGCTGGTAGATGCCCCAATTGACCGCGCTGGACGCGCAGTTCCTCCATTTCGAGACCGCCACGAACGTCGCCAACATCGCGGGCCTGGCGATCCTCGACGGTGACGTCAACCGTGCCGACCTGCAGGCGCTGCTCGAACAGCGGCTCCCGTACGTGCCCGCGCTGCGGCGCAAGCTCGCCCCGGTGCCGTTCGGGCTGGACCACCCGTACTGGATGCAGGAGGACGATCTCGACCTCGACTACCACGTACGCGAGATCGGGCTGCCGCCGCCCGGCGACGACCGGCAGCTCGCCGAGCAGGTCTCGCGGCTGCACCCGCGCCGGCTCGACCGCCGCCGGCCGCTGTGGGAGATCTACCTGATCCACGGGCTGCGCGGCGGCCGGATGGGCCTCTACACCAAGATCCACCACGCGGCCGTGGACGGGATCGGGGGCGCCGACGTCCTGGCCGCGCTGCTCGACCTCGGCCCCGAGCCCGCGGCTGTGCCCCTCACCGTGTCCGCCACAGGACCCACCACTGGGCCCGCCGTCGAGCCCGAGCGGGACGAGCCGCCCCCAGGGCCGGCGGAGATGGTGGCGCGCGGGCTGGCCCACCTGGCCGGCAACCCCGCCGCCGCCGTGCGCTTCGTCGCCAGGGCCGTGCCCCACCTGGACGAGATCCCGCTGGCCTCCCGGATCCCGGGCACCCGGCTGGTCTCCGGGCTGGCCCGCAGGCTGGCCGGGGCCGGGCAGTTGCCCGAGCTGCCGGTGCTGCCCGCGCCGAAGACGCCCTTCAGCGGGCCCGTGTCGGAGCACCGGCGCTTCGCGTTCGTGTCGCTGCCGCTGGAGGAGATCAAGCAGGTCCGCAAGGCGTTCGGGGTGACCGTGAACGACGTGGTCATGGCCGTGTGCGCGGGCGCGCTGCGCCGGTGGCTGGCCGCGCACGGCGGCATCCCGCGCCAGCCACTGGTGGCGGGCGTGCCGTTCTCGCTGCGCGCCGCCGGGGTGGCGGGCCCCGGCAACCAGGTGACGATCATGACGGCGCCGCTCGCCGTGCACATCGACGACCCCGTCGCCCGGCTGCACCACGTGCGGCACGCGATGCAGCGGATCAAGGACCGGTTCTCCCTGGCGCCCGCGCGGTGGTTGCGCGAGTTCAGCGAGTCGATGCCGGCCGCGCTCATGGGGCTGGCCGCGCGCTCGGCGTTCTCGCTCGTCGGCCAGACCGCGCCGCCGATCAACGTGGCCATCTCGAACGTGCCGGGCCCCCAGTTCCCCCTGTACATGTGCGGCGTCCGGCTGCTGACCCACTATCCGGTGTCGGTGATCACGGACGTGAGCGGCGGCGTGAACATCACCGCCTTCTCCTACGACGGCTCGCTCGACATCGGCGTCGTCACCGACCGGGAGATGGTGCCGGACCCCTGGGAGCTGACCGTGCATCTGCGAGACTCCCTCGACGAGCTGCGCGACGCCGAGTCCTCCCCGCCTCAGTAGCCTCCCCGGAAACTGTCGGTGGCGTGTGGGACTTTGATTACGGCGTGCCGGCGACGGGGGTGCCGGCACGCCGAGGGCGCGCGGGCCGGAGGAGGGGAGCTTTCGTCCGGGTGGGCACCGCGTGACCTGGCACGGCACGGCGAGGGACGCCCGGGTTGAGCCGGGCATCGGCAACCGTTAGGTAGCGTGGTAAGGGTGACCGTCCGGTCGCTCGCTTCTACCGTGTCCGACGTCCAGGTGTCCATGGTCAAATCCGCCGGCCTTCCCGATCATTCCACGCGAGCGAGGAGATTGATTTGTCCCAAGCAGCAGAGGTTCTCGAGCTGGACGACGTCGGCGCCGATGGTGGCCTGGTCGTCGGCGCCGACTCGGTCAAGACGTACCTGAAGGAAATCGGGCGGGTGCCCCTGCTCACCGCCGAGCAGGAGATCGAGCTGGCCAAACGCATCGAGGCCGGCCTGTTCGCCAGGGAGCGGCTCGACACCGAGCCGGCGATGCCCGCCGACCTGCGCGCCGACCTGGAGTGGATCGCCAACGACGGCACCCGGGCCAAGCAGCGGATGCTGGAGGCCAACCTGCGGCTGGTCGTCTCCATCGCCAAGCGCTACACCGGGCGCGGCATGCTGTTCCTGGACCTGATCCAGGAGGGCAACCTGGGCCTGATCAGGACGATCGAGAAGTTCGACTATCAGCTCGGCTACAAGTTCTCCACCTACGCCACCTGGTGGATCAAGCAGGCCATCACCCGGGCCATGGCGGACCAGGCCAGGACGATCCGCATCCCCGTCCACATGGTGGAGCTGATCAACAAGGTCGCGCGCGTGCAGCGCCGCCTGCAGAGCGACCTCGGCCGTGAGCCCACGCCGGAGGAGATCGCCGCGGAGAGCGATCTCGACGTTGAGCGCGTCATCGAGGTCCAGGGCTACGGCCGCGAACCGATCTCCCTGCACACGCCGCTGGGCGAGGAGGGCGACAGCGAGTTCGGCGACCTCATCGAGGACACCGAGGCCGTCTCCCCGGCCGACGCGGTCTCGTTCACCCTGCTCCAGCAGCAGTTGCACAGCCTGCTCGACCAGCTCTCCGAGCGGGAGGCGGGCGTGATCAGCATGCGTTACGGCCTGACCGACGGCAAGCCGAGGACCCTGGACGAGATCGGCCGCATCTACGGCGTCACCCGCGAGCGGATCCGGCAGATCGAGGCCAAGACCATGTCCAAGTTGCGCCATCCGTCCCGGGCCATGGCGCTGCGCGACTATCTGAGCTGAGGCAGGCGAGAAAGGCTGCGCCAACGGGAATGCAAGGTTGTCGCCAAGGGCATGGGTTCGCCCGCGCCGGTGACCTAGATTCCGAGGCGTGAATCGCTCCCGTTCGAGCCTCGTCCACCAAGCGACGTACGCCTTCAGACACCCGCACAAGATCGCCCCCCACCTGCGGCGGCTGGCCCGCGACACGTGGTTCAGGCTGCGTACGCGCGACCACGTCTCCTACTACCGCGCTGTCATGAAGTCCGACACCGCCCGAGACCCCGAGGGCGCGGTCGGTTCCCACACCCACAAGCGCTGGCTGGCGCTGGGCCGGATGCAGTTCGACTACCTCGTCGAGCACGGGCTCAAGCCGGAGCACCGGATGCTGGAGATCGGGTGCGGCAACCTGCGGGCCGGTCGGCTGTTCATCGACTACCTGCACACCGGCAACTACTACGGCATCGACATCTCACCCGATATCCTCATGGCGGCCCAGGACACGCTGGTCACGCACGGGCTGGGGGACAAGCTGCCGCACCTGACCCCCGTACGCGATCTGCGCTTCGCCTTCCTGCCCGACCGGCATTTCGACGTCGTCCACGCGCACAGCGTCTTCTCGCACTCGCCGCTGGAGGTCATCGAGGAGTGCCTCGCCCACGTCGGGCGGGTCATGAAGCCCGGCGCGTGGTTCGACTTCACCTTCGACCGGACCGAGGGCAGGGAGCACCACGTCCTGCGGGAGGACTTCTACTACCGCACCGAGACCCTGATCGCGCTGGCCGCCCGGCACGGGCTGCACGCGGTGTTCATGGAGGACTGGGAACGGCTGCCGCACAAGCAGTCGAAGATCCGGGTCGCCAGGGCCGCCCTCACTTAGCCGACCGGCTCCAGAACTCCGCCAGCTTCGCCGCGCCCGCCGCCGGATCCTGCAGCATCCACCAGTGGCCGAGCCCCGGCAGGTGGGCCACCTCCGCGCCCGCCCGGGCCGCCGCCGCGGGGCCGAGCTCCACCACCAGGAACGGGTCCTGCGACGGCAGCAGCGCCAGCCCGGGCACGGGGACGTTGGCCGACCAGGTCGATCCGGTCGCCCGCCATCGACTCCAGCTCGGCGGCCAGCCACGCGACATAGTCCTCCTTGGTGGCGCCGAAGCCCGCGGGGCGGGGGCAGCCGAAGCCGGGGAGCCGCAGGGCGCGCGCCTTCCTGATCATCCTGCTGCCCGAGCCCTTGCCCTACTGGGGTGCCTGAGGGCGGGGGGCGCTGGACCACCCTGGAGCGCCCGCGGGCAGGACGCTGGATCGCTCTTGGGTGCCTGGAGGCGGGCGCTGGATCGCCCTAGGGTGCCTGGGGGTGGGGGCGCTGGATCACCGCCGCGCCGAGTGGGGCGAGCTCGACCTCTCCTGTCACCTCGCGGCCGGTGAGCAGGTCCGTGCCCGTCACCGGGACGGACGCGCCCGCCTCGGCGCTGTGGTTGAGGAGGAACACGTACTCGTGCGCCGCCGACTCCCGCACCGCGCACTCCACGTGGGCGGGCAGGCCGTCGAACGGCGCGCGCACGCCGGCCGCCGCCACCGTCTCCAGCAGCAGGGCGTCGAAGGCGGCCCGCTCCAGCAGGGTCGCGATGTAGACGACCCGGCCGGCGCCGTACCGGTTCTCCACGACGGCGGCCCGTCCCCGCAGCAGGCCGTCGGCGTAGGTGGCGAGCGCGGTCCCGGTCTCCAGGTGCAGGTCGTCGCGCCACCAGGTGGCGGTGGCCCGCCTCCCGTCGGCGAACTCCACGGCGAACTCCTCGTGCGGCCGGGCCGGCCAGTACTCGTCGATCTTGGCCCCGATGAGCTCGCGGAACGCCCCCGGGTACCCGTCCGGCCGCACCCGGTTGCACGCGTCCACCACGCCCGAGAAGAACGACATGAGCACGGTCCCGCCGTCGCGGGCGAACGCGCGGATCCGCTCCGCGCCGTCGTCGTCGATCAGGTACGCGTTCGGCACCACCAGCACCTTGTACGCCCCCAACTCGCTCGCCGAGGCCACCACGTCCACCGGGTGGTGGTGCTCCCACAACGGCGTGTAGTGCCGCATGACCGTGTCCGGATAGCTGAAGTCGGCCCGTGGCAGCCCCGCCGTCTCCTCCAGCCCCCACCACCCGTCCCAGTCGAACAGGATCGCGACCTCCGACCGGGAGGTCGTCCCGGCCACCGGCGCCAGCAGCCTCAGCTCCCGCCCCAGGTCCAGGACCTCCTTGAAGGTGCGCGAGTCCGGTCCCGAGTGCGGCAGCATCGCCGAGTGGAACCGCTCGTGCCCGCCCCGGCCGGCCCGCCACTGGAAGAACATCACCGAGTCGGCCGCCCGCGACACCGCCTGCAGCGAGCCGAGCCGCATCCGCCCCGGCTCCTTGACCACGTTGAGCCGCCACTGGCTGACCGCGCTCGCCGCCTGCTCCATCAGCAGCCACGGCTGCCCGCCCTTGAGCGAGCGGAACAGGTCGTACTGGAAGGCCGCCGACACGTGCGAGTCGGGATCGGCCGGGTCGGGGTAGATGTCGAGCGCGACGGCGTCCTCCTCCGGCGCCCACCGCCAGTAGTCGGCGTGCCGGAAGAACCGCATGAAGTTGGTCACGACCGGGATGTCGTCGCGGAAGGAGCGCACGATGTCCCGCTCGGCCAGGAAACATTCCAGCAGGGCGTCCGAGGTGAAGCGCTTGAAGTCGAGTTTGCGGGCCGGGTTCATCCAGGTGCGCGGGATGTTCGGCACCTCGATCTGGTCCCAGTCGGTGTAGGTCTGGCCCCAGAAATGGGTGGTCCAGGCGTCGTTCAGGGTTTTCAGGTCGCCGTATTTGCGCCGCAGCCAGGCCCGGAAGGCCACCGAACTGGCCTCGTTGTACGCCGTCGGCCCGTATTCGTTGCTGATGTGCCACATCGCGAGCGCCGGATGGAAGGAATAACGCCCCGCGAGCCGGGTCGTGATGCGGGCCGCGTATTCCCGGTAAATGGGCGACGAGGGGTCGTAATGCAGCCGGTTGCCGAATCCGAAGGGCTGCCCGTCGGCCATGACGGGGAACACCTCGGGATGCAGGTGCGTGAGCCAGACGGGCGGCGCGGCCGTGGGGGTGGCCAGGTTGACGCTGATGCCGCCCGCGTGCAGGAGGTCCATGACCTCATCCAGCCAGCCGAACTCATATTTGCCCGGCTCCGGCTCCAGCGAGGCCCAGGCGAAGACGCCGAGCGAGACGGTGTTGACCCCGGCCTCGCGCATGAGCCGGACGTCCTCCCGCCACACGGCCGGATCCCATTGCTCGGGGTTGTAGTCACCGCCGAAGGCGAAACCCCCGACACGGTTCCGGAACGCGTCCATGCGAGTCATTTGCGGAGCTCCCAGGGCATGAAAGATGAGGCCGGTTTCGTGGATATGCCAACGGCATTCGACCAGAAAGTTTCTGGTTGGCTTTCCGGAAAAATTACGGTGACATTGCCGAGGCGTTACGCTAGGCTTGGCCCGGCGGTGCTGTCAACAGTGCTGGATTGATTCGCTCGCCCCGCAGGTGATGCGGGCGGTCCTGTTTCGCGCGGTTTTCCGAAAACGCAAAGGGAGGACCTGTGCCTCGCACCACTCTGGCCGACGTCGCGGCAGCCGCCGGAGTGTCGGTGCCGACGGTTTCCAAGGTTCTGAGCGGCAAGAAACACGTCTCCGCCGCCACCAGGGACAAGGTCCTCCAGGCGGTGCGCGCCTTCGGCTACGAGGCCCCGCGCCCGCCCAGCACGCCCCGGGTGGGCCTGGTCGACCTGCTCATCGACGGGCTCGGCTCGCCGTGGGCGCAGGTGCTCATCAGGGGTGCGGAGAAGGCGGCGGCCCGATGGGGGTTCTCGCTGGTGGTGACCTCGTCCGCGCGGCCCGACTTCGACCTGCGGCGCTGGATCGGGATGGTGCGCAAGCGCAGCACCGACGGGGTGGTGCTGGTGCTCTCCCGGGCCAACCAGCAGGAGATCGCGGCCATCGAGGAGCTGCTGCACGTCCCCCTGGTGCTGCTGGATCCGGTCGGGCAGCGTGACCCGCGCATCTCCACGGTCGGCGCCACCAACTGGCTGGGCGGGGTCATGGCCACCACCCATCTGCTGGAGCTGGGGCACACGCGGATCGGGTTCATCGGCGGGCCGCTCGACACGCAGTGCACGCTCGACCGCTACGAGGGATACCTGGCCGCGCACCGTACGTTCGGAATCGACCCCGATCCGACCCTCACCTCCTACGGGGACTTCCTCATCTACGGCGGCAAGACGCTCGGGGCCGCGCTGCTGGACCGCGACGACCCGCCCACCGCGATCTTCTCGGGCAACGACCTGCAGGCCGCGGGCGTCTACCAGGCGGCCACGGAGCGCGGCGGGCGCGTGCCGGAGGACCTGTCGGTGGTCGGGTTCGACGACTCGCCGCTGTGCGAGATGCTCTCGCCGCCGCTCACGACCGTCCGCCAGCCGCTCGACGACATGGCCAACGAGGCCGTCAGGCTCGTCTCCGAGGAGCTGACCCACCCGCGCGGCCCGGCGGGCACCCGCATCGAGCTGGCCACCACCCTCATCATCAGGGCCAGCACCGGCAAACCATGACACCCCGATCGGGGCCCGGCGGATGCCGGGTGGTGGGATGGCTCGGGTACATCCCCTGTTGAGGAAGGGACGGGATGAAAGACCTGATTCTGGACGTGGACACCGGTGTGGACGACGCGCTGGCCATCATCTTCGCCGTACGCCACCCGGGGCTGCGGCTGCGGGCGGTGAGCTGCGTGGCCGGGAACGCCGGGCTCGACCAGGTGGTGACCAACACCCTGAAAGTGCTGGACGCGGCCGGGGCACCGGCGGACGTGCCGGTGAGCGCCGGGGCCACCCGGCCGCTGGTCGAGCGGGCCCGCGACGCCGGGCACATCCACGGTGCGGACGGGCTGGCCGACCTCGGCCTGCCCGCCCCGGCCCGCACGGCGAGCTCCCGGCCCGCCCTGGAGCTGCTGCGGGACACCATCCTGAGCGCCCCCGAGCCGGTGATGATCGCCGGGCTGGCGCCGCTCACCAACCTGGCGCTGCTGCTGCGCGCCCACCCCGAGGTGGCGGGCAACATCGAGCGGCTGGTCGTCATGGGCGGCAGCGCCTCCATCGGCAACGCCACGCCGGTCGCGGAGTTCAACGTGTGGCACGACCCGGAGGCCGCGGCGATCGTGCTGGACTCCGGCGTCCCGGTGACGATGTACGGGCTGGACGTCTACTACCACGTCTCGGTGGACGCGGCCACGTGCGAGGCCCTGTCCGGGCACGAGGAGCCGGGCACGCGGTTGGCGGGCCGGTTGCTGCTGCACCAGATCGCCATCTGCGGCGTGGATCCGCGGGTGGCCGGGGACGGGCTGCTCGGCGACGCGGGCGCGCTGTGCGCGCTGGCCGACCCGGAGGGGCTGACCACCGAGCGGCTGCCGGTGAGCGTGGAGCTCGCGCCCGGCCGCAGCCGGGGGCAGACGCTGGTGGACCGGCGGATCATCCCGGGGGAGGACGTGGCGCACGGGCTGGCCGAGTCCGCGCGCGGGATCGATGTCGCGCTCGGCGTGGACGCTCCCCGCTACCGCAAGCTGTTCCTGGACACCCTGGCGGGCACGGTGCCGGCCGGCGTGGGGCATCCGTAGCGGACGGTTCGGTGCATACCTTGCGGCCGCGGCGCCCGGCGTGGCCGTCACTGGCCGTAGCGGCGGCTCATCCGTGGTGGTGGGCGGGCGTCACAGGAGGCCGGCGTCGCGGACCCTCATGGCGACGTGGACGCGGTTGTCGGTGCCGAGTTTGGTGAAGATGCGGGTGATGTTGGCCTTCACCGTCGCCACGCTCACCGACAGGGCCGCCGCGATCTCGGTGTTGGAGCTGCCCCTGGCCACCTCGATCGCGACCTCACGCTCGCGTTCGGTGAGCCGGGCCAGCTCCCGCACGGCCTCGGGGCGGTGCGGCTCGTAGCGGCCGGTCGCGGCGGCGATGACCTGCTGGGCGACGGTCGGGGACAGCACCGGCTCGCCCCGCGCCACGGCCCGCACCGCCGCGATCATCCGCGGCGGCGGCGTGTCCTTCAGCAGGAAGCCGTGCGCGCCGAGCTGCAGGGCGCGCAGCACCAGGTCGTCGGCGTCGAACGTGGTCAGCACCAGGATGCGCGGCGGTGACGGCCGGGCCAGCAGGCGCTCGGTGGTGGTCAGGCCGTCCTGCTGGGGCATCCGGATGTCCATCAGCACGATGTCGGGCGCGAGGTCGCGGACCACGGCCATGGCCCGCTTGCCGTCCGGGGCCTCTCCGGCGATGTCCAGGTCGGGCTCGCCGCCGAGGATGAGGCGCAGCCCCGTACGGACCATCGGGTCGTCGTCCACGATCACCACACGAATCACGGGCGCTGCTGACAAGCTCTGCTCCTCCCGAGCCAACCGGGCCCTGGTCACGAGGTAAAGCTTCCCACGGCGGCTCGCCATTCAAGACAAAACACCCGGCCGGGACGGTGTGACCGGCGGCGCCCGCCTGCGCGCCCTGGCGCGCATCGACCGCCCAGCAGGCCCTGCCGGAAGCGGGGAGGCCCATCGCCGGCTGGTCTCGCCCAGCCGTCCGAGAGGCCCCAGTGGGCTTGCCGTGGTCTGCACGGGCCCTTTACCCGCCCCGGTAGATCTTTGCCGGATTTATGTCTTTTTATTTGGATATGTCCAGTTTGAGGTTTATGTTGGGGTCTCATCGGCGGCTGAACCCCGGCTCGGTCGGAAGGAGCCGACCGCCGACAGCGCTCCACCGAGGCGTCCCACGCCGGCCGCCCGATTTCCTGTTCATCAAAGCGAGCGCCAAGTCCACGTTCCCTGCCCGAAGGATCTCACGTGACGATGACCGCCCGCCTGCGTTCCCTTGTCGTGCTGGCCACCTGTACTCTCGGCGCCGTGACCGCCGGTGTCGCGACCACCCACACACACGCCGACGCCGCGGCCGTCGGGCAGCAGGTCATGCTGCAGGGCACCACGACGGCGTCCTACTTCTGGGACGACGCCTCGGGCCGCGCCGGTGACACCGGCCTGCCGGCGGTGGGCAAGCCCATGCAGGAGGGCCTGGTGGCCAGCCCGAGCTGGCCGCTCATGACGCAGGGCTATGTCGTCTACAAGGGCAGGAAGATGCCGTTCTTCGTGGGCGACCGCGGCCCCGGCAACCCCTCCAGCCGGGGCGTGATGCTCGACCTGGACGCCAAGACCTTCGCCAAGCTGACCGGCGGCACCTTCGACCCCGAGTCGCTGCAGGTCGAAGGGGTAGGTGGCGAGGGGCACATCAAGGTGGACTACGTGATCACCAGGTGGGGGGACGGCGTCGGCCTGAAGGGCTACCCGGTCGCCTTCTCCACCGGCGCCTGGGCCAGGAGGGACACGGTCCCGGTCCGGCCGGTGCTGGTGAAGCCGCCGTCCCGCTGACCCCGGACATCGTGGAGGGCGCCCCGGTGCCGGGGCGCCCTTCTTGCGTCGCCGCCGGTCAGTCCCTGGACGTGCGGATGTCCGGGACCGGCACCTTGGACCAGTCGATGTCCGAGCCGAGGTAGAACCTCGGGTACGCCGGCTGGTTGTAGGAGGTCTGCTGCCTGGCCACGTCCACCCGGTACTGGGCCCCCACTCGGGTCGGTGTGACCAGCCCCCAAGTCACTCTTTGTAATGTCTCAAGTCTGATACGTGACGGTCGCAGATGGGCGGTACCGAACCGTTGCGGCATCGGTGCGAGCAGGGTGCTTTCGAATCTTCAAAGCGATCGGGGGAGAAGGGATCCCTGCCGATGCGCAGAGAGTGGGAGCTGGAGGACCTCATCGAGTGCTGGACACTGGATGAGGCCGAGGCCGAACTGCTGGCGAACAAGAGCGGCGCCACCCGTCTCGGGTTCGGCTTGATGCTGAAGTACTTCGAGCTTGAGGGCCGCTTCCCGCGCCGGGAGGACGTGCCGAAGGCCGCGGTCGACTACATGGCGGGCCAGGTGAAGGTCGATGCGGCGCTGTTCGCCGAGTACCGCTGGTCGGGCAGCACGATCGAATATCACCGGGCGCAGATCCGCCGGTTTCACGGCTTTCGTGAGCCGACGGTCGCCGACGAGGACAAGCTGACGTTCTGGCTGGCCGACGAGATCTGCCCAGTGGAGACGTCGCGGGAGCGGCTGCGTGCCGCGCTGCTGGCCCGCTGCCGGGAGGAACGGACTGATCCTCCCACGCCCAAGCAGATCGAACGGCTGGCGGGCGCGGCCGAGGCGCTGTTCGAGCGGGAGTTCACCGCCGCGACGGCCCAGCAAGATCGATCGCCAGTACACCGATACCCACGGCGCCTCAATCGTCGGGTTCGCCTTCTCCAACACGCACCTGATCCAGATCGTGCTGCGCGATGCGGCCTGGCGAAAACGGCTGAGCGCGGCCGACCGGCGCGGGCTGACCGCGCTGTTCTGGTCCCATCTGAACCTGTACGGACGCTTCGAGCTCGACATGAACCGCCACCTGGAGTTGGACGGCGTCGCGCTCAGCCCGCCCGGCTAATCGAGCGCAACACTGGTCAGGCGGGAGTCGGAACCCGGGTGATGCGGCGGATGGGTTGCCAGCCCCCGGCGGTCGCGGCGCTGGTTGTGGTGTCGTCGCTAACGACCTGCCCGGGCGGAGAAGTCGAGGGCATCAGAGGTGCCCGCGCCAGAGCGCGGGCGCTCTTGATGCTTCCACCTCATCACCTGCGCCGACGGGCAGGTCAGCGTGTTCGGGGACGTGGCCGGGTTGCGCCGCCTGTTAC
Organism: Nonomuraea sp. B12E4; assembly: GCF_039871825.1. NCBI lineage: Bacteria > Bacillati > Actinomycetota > Actinomycetes > Streptosporangiales > Streptosporangiaceae > Nonomuraea > Nonomuraea sp. B12E4. The sequence continues at coordinate 346,263 of NZ_JBDPME010000007.1, forward strand.
ACACCTGCCTCGAAGGCGTCCCCGTGGCGGGCGACCGGGCCGCCGCCCTGGGGCCTTTCGAGGATTTCGTGGTACTCGGGTGGCCAGGGTTCGGCCCGGCGCGCTGGTCACGTGGACGGGCTGATGCGGCTGTCGCACTAGCTAAGCTAGAAGGCGGCGGGCCGCTCGGACAGCCAGCGAGAAGCGAGATCGGCGACGATCGCTCCGCCGCGGTCGTTGAGGTGCACGTGGTCCACGAGGAGGTCGCGCCCGTTGTCGCGGGCGATCTCGTCCCAGCTGCGCCCAAGCAGGTAGTGCTGGGCGGCGATGGCGAAGGCCAGCGGGAAACTGAAGGCGTACGACTGCCGTGTGCCTTGTGTCCGCAGGTGGTCGGCCATGTGCTCATGCACGGGCAGGTAGTGGACCTGTGCCCGGTGGGCGATTTCCTTGATCGCGGCGTTGTATCCGGCGAGCGATCGGTTGATCGTTGTGTCCAGGTCCTCGCCGAGTGGCGGCAGGGACATCACGGCGATCCGCGCGGCGGTACGGGTCTGGATGCGGGCGATGATCGCGCTGAGGTTGGCCCGGTAGCGCTCCAGCGCCACGTCGTTGCGGACGTCGTTGGTGCCGATCAGGATCAGGACCGCGGCCGGCTGGCATGCCAGGATGTCGGTGTCGAGGCGCTGTAGCAGGTCGGCGGTGGTGTTGCCGTTGATGCCCGCGTTGACGAACTCGTATGCGCGGTGTTCGGGCCGTGCGCGCAGGGCCGCCACCCAGTCCGCGCCGAGCGTGCCTTGGGTCATACTGGCGCCCGCCGCGACCACGCGGGGACGCTCGCCCGGCCGGCCCTGAGCGCACAGGTCGGCCGGGGACTTGTCGGGCGGGCGGAGGAAGGTGAGATAGGCCACGGCGCCGGTGCCGGTGAGCACGACGGACAGCAGCAGGATCACGGAGATGACGATCCGTCTTCTCATGGTCAGTACCCCAGGCTGATGCTGTGGCCGACGGTGGCAGGGTCGGCGAGTGCGGCAAGGATGGCGTGGGCCAGGTCGGCGCGGGCGATGGTGATGCCGCGGCGCACGTTGCGGTCGATGGCGGTGCGGTAGGGGCGGCGTTCGCCGTTGGTCAGGCGCGGAGGCCGCATGATCGTCCAGTCCAGGCCGCTGGAGCGGACGGCCTCGTCGGTGCGGGCGAAGTCGGCGAATCCTTCCCGCAGGAAACGGCGTAGCAGAGGTTTGACCAGGGCTCGGTTCAGCAGGTCGTCGCCCTCGTCGACGATGTGCCCGCTGGCGGTGACGACGATCAGGCGGCGGGTTGCGGTGGCTCGCATCGCCGTCATGATCGCGCGGGCGCCTTCGGCGCACACCGACCCGCCCGCGCCCGGCCTGGGCCCCAGGGTAGACACTACGGCGTCCCGGCCGGTCACGCCGGCGCCGATCGCGTCGGCGTCCATCAATTCAGCGGTCACCACGTCGAGCCTGGGGCGGTCCGGCCGGCGCAGCCGGGTCGGGTCGCGGACGATCGCGGTGACATGGTGGCCGGCGGCGAGTGCCTGGTCGAGCAGCTGCTGTCCGGTGCCGCCGGTTGCGCCGAAGATGGCAAGTTTCATCAGGGACTCCTGGTTAGTAAACGCTCGCTAACTGATAGAGTGACGTTAGCGAGCGTTTACTAACTCCGTCAAGTGCGAAGGAGCAGCAATGGGCACCAGGGACGCGATCCTCGACGCGGCCGCCGCCGTCATGGCGGAGCAAGGCCTGGCCAACGTGACCACGCGACAGATCGCCCGCACCGCCGGATTCACCGAGGCCGCCCTCTACAAGCACTTCACCAACAAGGCCGACCTACTCGTCGCAGTGATGCGCGAACGCTCACCCGGCTTCGGCTGGCTGGCCGAGGCGCTGCACGGCAAGGCCGGAACCGGAGACGTCGTGGACACCCTCACCGCCATCGCCGCGGCGGCGATCACCTTCTACAGCGGCGGCTTCCCCATGTTCGCCTCGATGTTCGCCGACCCCGACACCCTCGCCGCGCACAAGGCCGAGATACGGCGCAAGGACGTCGGCCCCCACAAGGTCAACGAAGCGATCGCCGCATACCTGCGCGCCGAACAGCAACAGGGCCGCCTGAACCCGGCCGCGGACGCCCAGGCCGCCGCGGGTCTCCTGATCGGCGCCTGCTTCCAGCAGGCTTTCCTCGGCCATATGTCCACCCCCGCACACCCCGACCCCCACGAGGCGGCCGCCGCTTTCGCCCGCACCCTGTACACGTCCCTCGCCCCCTGAGATCGGGTGCCCCCAGGGCGCGGTTGTCCCGGCGACCCGATCTCGAGGCGCCAGAACTGTGGGCCGCCGCTCAGCGGTGGCGAGCCGGGGAGCTCGATGGCCGGGAACCCCCACTACCGCCGCGATCGACCCGGCGATCTACCCCGACATCGAGGAGTTCTGGCACGACCTCAGCGCCGCCTACGCCGAGCAGGTTCGCAGGATCGGCGAGCTGGGCTGCACCTACCTGCAGTTCGACGACACCAGCCTGGCCTATCTCAACGACCCCGCCCAGCGGGCCGAGCTGAGCGGGCGCGGCGAGGATGCCGAGCGCGCCATGCGCGACCTGCTGACCTCGATCGACCCACGAAAGAGAAACAATGCCTGAGAACTTCCTGTTCGCCACCTGGGCAGGCGGCGGAGCCGTCCCGCCCGTCCTGTCGGTCGCCCGCGCGCTGTGCGAACGCCCGCCGACGAGACTCGCGCCGTGGCCAGGACCACCATCCACCGGCTGCTGTCGCGCCGCGACATCCCGCTGCGCGAAAAGACGCTGTGGCGGATGCTCTACGAGACCGCAGCCCGGGCCGCCGAGATCCTGGCACTCAATGTCGAGGACCTTGACCTGGAGCACCGGCGCGCCCCCGTCCGCTCCAAGGGCGGCGCCACCGAGTGGGTGTACTGGGACACCGGGACCGCCCACCTGCTGCCCCGGCTCCTCCGGCTCCCGGACGGCAGCACGCGCACGCACGGTCCGCTGTTCCTGTCCGAACGCCGCCCGGTCCCCGCCCGCCGTCCGGCCGCCGGCGACATCTGCCCGCACACCGGCCGCGCCCGCCTCGGCTACGACCGCGCCCGCGTCCTGCTGGACAAATACGCCGGGCTCGACCTGCACCAGCTGCGCCACAGCGCTGCCACCCACCTCGGCGACGCCGAAGTACCGCTGCAGCTCATCATGGGCAAGACCCGCCACAAGAACCCCCGCACCGCCATGCGCTACGTCAAACCCGGCCCAGAAGCCATCGCCAAGGTCACCGAGGTCCTGGCGCCCCGCCGCCGCACCCACTGATCAATTGAGTGGCGGCTCGCCGGAGCTACAGGAGTCCCGGGCCTTGTCCATCGGTGTGTGCTTGCTCATGCCCGTGGCCGTACCCGACGGCGAGCTCAGAGAGGAGACAGCGTGATCAAAAACTTCGGCAAGGCCTGGAACCCTCCTACGGCCAGCAGGCTGCTGCGGGACTACTTCCCCTGCCAGCCGTTCGGTTCAGCAGCTTCAGACACATACGGTAACGACAACTACAGAGAGTTACTTTGGGCTGGTCGCGCCGACCCGAGTGGGGGGCCTACTGGGGGTCGTGCATGAGCGTGTACGACGTGACCGCGGTGGGCACGCAGGTCACGATCACCTACGGGCGCATCGGCGAGGCAGGCCAGACGAAGGTCACCTCCTTCCCCACCGAGGTGAAGGCGCAGGCCGCGGCGGCCAAGAAGATCGGCGAGACACCAGACCTGCTTGAGCCGCCTGCCGTCCCAGTCGTAGGCGGCCAGCGTGGTGCGCGTGTAGTAGCCGCGGGCGAAGATCGCCGACGGGTTCCCGCCGTCGAGGTAGGCGACGGAGGACAGGAACCTGTCGACGCGGTTGCCCGGCTCGATGCGAGCCATCGCGTAGTCGCCCCACATCAGGCCGTCGTCGCCGCGGCCCGGCATGTACGGGACCGTCTGCAACTCCTTGCCGGTGGCGCCCTCCAGCACCGACAGGTATTCGGGGCCGCTGACGACGAATCCGGCGAACTCGCGCAGCCGGTTGTTGGCGCTGCGGCTGGGGGGCGTAGACGTCGATGAAATAGTCGGCGAGTTCCACGGCGTCGTCGTGGGACAGCGGGTACTCGTGCGTCGGCTCGATGCCGAAGGCTTGCTCAAGCGTGGCCGGCCAGTGCCCGGCGACCACCTCGGGATGCTTGTGCCAGCTCTCGAACATGTCGACGACGTGGTCGAAGTAGTCCGCCGCGCTCATGCGGTGTGCGCGTAGCCGGCCTTGACGTCCTGCTTCGGCATGGTGATGTAGCGCTCGGAGACGACCTGGCCGCGGCTCCCGTAGCGGATGATCTTCGTGCCGGGGGCGGTCTTGAGCATCATCTCCGAGCGGCCGTCGCCGTCGAAGTCGTAGACCGGGAACTGGGTGTAGTGGGCCCCGGAGCGGATGTTGACGCCGAGGTCGAGCCGCCAGCGCAGGGTGCCGTCCAGCGCGTAGGTGTCCACGTAGGTGTCCACGTAGGTGTTGCCGGTGTTGCCGGTGTAGCCGCGCTGGGAGACGTCCTTGGAGTTGGACGGGTCCCACTTGACGACGTACTCGTACTGGCCGTCGCCGTCCATGTCGCCGACGCTGAGGTCGTTGGCCGCGTAGGTGTAGGCCTCACCGGCCGGCGTCACCCCGGTCGGCGGGTTTACGCAGCTTCAGATCATAAAACGATTCAATCCACGGCGTGGCCGGAGCGCTGCGCCGGCCTTCCTGGCCCTTGGTGATCGGCGCGACACGGTATTCGGAGGCGGCGGTGCCCGCGCCCGTCATGCCCGTCACGCCGTGTCCGGACACCTCGTCGCCGAGCAGCCGCCAGCTCAGGAACACTCCTTCGCCGGTCGAGGCCGCCCGCTCCCAGGCCGGGCCCGCCTCCGCCAGCGGCAGCACCTCGTGCGCCACCGTCAACCGCCCGAGCGCCGCCTGCTCCGCCACCAGCGTCACGGCCGCGGCCCGCTGCTCCCGGGTCAGCTCGTTGTTGGTGTAGCCGAGCACCCGCAGCGACCGGCTGCGCAGCGTGGCCGAGTCGATCGGGCACGTCTCGGACCCCGATCCGCCCAGGTTCACCAGCCGCCCGCCCTGGCGCAGCGTCCGCAACGCCGCCGCCGCGAGCTCGCCGCGCCAGGTCAGCGCCAGGTGGGCGGCCACGGCCGACAGCCCGAGCGCGGCCACGGCGAACGGGTCGGTGCCGGCCGGCAGCGGCACGAGGTCCGCGGCGGGCACGCGGGCGTAGGCCGCCATGCTCCCGTCCCCCGGCGCCATCCCCGGCCGGGGTCGGGAACCACACCAGGGCGTCGTCCGCGATCCCGACCCCCTGCACGCCCGGCACGTAGGGGAGCGCGGGCGCGCCGAAGTAGGAGGTGCCGGTGGCGCAGAGCAGGTCCAGCGGCGTGATCGGCGCGGCCAGCACCCGGACCAGCCGCTCGCCGGGGCCGGGCACGGGCTCGGGCCGGTCGTCGGCGACCTCGGGCGGCCGGCCGCACGCGGAGATCCGGGCGGCACGCATCATGTGGAGATCCCGGCAGCACGCATCACGTGGCGCATCACATGGCGCATCACGGGGCGCATCACGGGGCGCATCAGGTGGCGATGTCCGGATACGGCAGCCGCACGTGGGACAACCGCCGCGCGTACTCCAACTGGAAGCCCAGCGGCGGATGGTCGCGCTCGAACATCGCGATGAACAGCGTGAGCGTGAGGAACGGATGCGCCCCCAGCTCGAACAGCTTGGGATAGTCGTGCGCGGCCAGCGCCTCGCGCTCGACGTCGTCGAAGCGCAGCCAGGTGGACGACTCGCCGGCGTGGCAGCCGAGGATGCGGTTGGCGTACTCCGACTCCCACATCTCCACCGTGGCCCGCGGCGCCTCCCGGTAGCGTTCGACCAGCTCGGGATCGCGATCGACGGTGAACAGGAACTTGTTCAGCAGGTATTTGCTCATGCGCGGCCGCCTCCGCTCGCCGGGTACCAGGTGAAGTACGCCTCCATGGTGTGGAACAGGTCGTAGGTGTCCACGTAGTCGGCCTTACGCCCTTCGCCCGCCACGCCCATCATCAGCATGAAGTCCATGAACCCGTGGGTGGCGTTGCCCGGCTCCCACAGGCTGTCCAGGGTCACCTCCGACAGGCATCCCTCGATGTCTCCGGTCGAGATCCACTCGACGGCCTTGCGGTCGAACTCCGGGTCCGGCCCGTGCGGCCCGAACTGGCGCGGCCCGCCGAGCTCCAGCGACAGGTGCCCGGTGCCGATGATCGCCACCCGGCGGTCGGCCGGCCAGGACTCGACGAGCTGCCGGATCGTGCGCCCCAGCTCCACGAACCGGCCGGGCCGCGGCAGGGGAGGGGCGAAGATGTTGGTGTAGACCGGCACGATCGGCAGGTCGTTCTGCGGGCGCAGGGTGATGATCGGGCACGTGATCGAGTGGTCGATCCGCAGCTCGTTGGAGAAGGCCAGGTCGAAGCCGGCGTCCAGGCCCTCGCGCAGGATGTACGCCGACAGGTCCTCCTGCCCCTCGAACAGCATCCGGGGCAGGCCGAACTCGCGCTCCTCGTTGTGGAAGTTGGCGTCGTAGAAGGGCGCCTTGCCGACCAGGAACTGCGGCATGTTGTCCAGCCACAACTGGTGGAAGTGGTCGGACCCGACCATGACCAGCACGTCGGGATCAGCCCTGGTCAGCGTCTGCCGGAACGCCTCCACCTTGCGTACCCACTCGTCGGCGAACGGCGGCCGGTCCTCCCCGGTGGAGGTGCTGGCACGGTAGTAGAAGGGATGGTGGGTGGATGCGATGACCGCGACGACCTCAGCCATGCGAACCTCCGTTGGGCTCGGGCGGGACGGACCGGTTGTTCAGGTCCACCGACAGGAAGATCTCGTTGGCCACGGGGCGGCGCAGCTCCTCGGCGAGCTGCCCGATCAGCCCCGCGGTGCGCGCCAGCAGCGCGAACCCGCGCAGCAGCTCCAGCGGCAGCCCCAGGTCGGCCAGCGCCGCGCCGCACGTGCCGGCGCCGTTGAGCGGCAGGGTGCGGCCCAGGACGGCCGGGTGCACCCGGCCGATGGCCGCGAACAGCGACAGGTGCGGCCCGGCCAGCCCCTCCTCGCGGGCGATCTGGAACAGCCGCGGCGTGCGCGGGTCGCCGTCCTTGTGCACGTGGTGGCCGAGCCCGGGGACGCGCCGCCCCGACTCTCGCCACCCGCGTACGGTCTCCAGCGCGAGCGCGTCCCAGCCCGCCTCGTCGGCCGGCACCGGATCGCACGCCGCGACCACGTCGTGCAGGAACCGGCCGCAGTCCTCGGTCACGCCCAGGAAGCGGGACCCGCCGCCGAGCAGCCCCGCCGCCAGCGCCCCCTGGACGGAGTCGGGCGCCGACAGGTACGTCAGCCGCGTCACGATCGCGGTGGGCGTGAACCCGTGGTCGGCCAGCGCGGCCAGCACGGCCTCGAACACCCGCGTCTCGCCGGGCGCCGGGCGGCGCTGCGTGGCCAGCCAGAAGGCCAGCTCGCCGAAGCCCACCTCCCCCATCACATCGGTGGCCAGGTCCTGCCCGAGCAGCGTGATCGACGTGGGCGTGGAGGCCCCCAGGGCGGTCGGGTAGTCAGCCATTCCCGCTCTCCCGCGCCAGCCATTCGCGCAGCTCGGTCCCGTGCTCGTCGAGGTCGGGCGGCGGCAGCGCGTACCCGGCGGGGGTCTCGGAGAACCGGATCGGGTGCCGCGTGGTCGGCGTCGCCCGCTCGCCCTCGCCCACCACGACGACCGGATCGAGCCCGAGCCGCTCCGCCACCGCGAACCCGCCGTCGATCGTGTTGATCGGCCCGCTCGGCACCCCGGCGTCGACCAGCAGCTCGAACCACTCGTCCGCGGGCCGGGTGACGAGCCGCTCGACGAGGAGCGGCCGCAGCTCCGCCCGGTTGGCGGTCCGCGCGGCGTTCCTGGCGAACCGCGGGTCGCCCGCCACCTCGGGAATGCCGAGCACCTCGCACAGCTTCCTGAACTGCCCGTCGTTGGCGGCGGCGACGATCAGCTCGTGGTCGGCCGTCGGCAGCGGCTCGTACGGGAACACGCTCGGATGCGCGTTCCCCATCCGGAACGGCACCACGTCCCCCGCCACGTACGCGGAGCTCTGGTTGACCAGCCCCGTCAGCGCCGACGACAGCAGGTTCACCTCGACGTGCTGCCCCTGCCCGGTGGCCTCCCGGTGACGCAGTGCCGCCAGGATGCCGATCACGGCGTGGTTGCCCGCCATCACGTCGAACACCGAGATCCCGGCCCGGTACGGCGGCCCGTCCGGCTCCCCGGTCAGGCTCATCAGCCCCGACATGGCCTGCACCATCAGGTCGTATCCCGGCACGCGCGCCCCGGCGCCCGACCCGAACCCGCTGATCGACGTGTAGACCACACCCGGGTTGCCGGCCGCCACCGTGGCGTGGTCGAGGCCGTACTTGGCCAGCCCGCCGGGCCGGAAGTTCTCCACCAGCACGTCCGCGCGCCGGGCCAGCTCCCTGGCCAGCCCCGCGTCCGTCTCGTCCCGCAGGTCGAGCGCGATCGAGCGCTTGCCGCGGTTGACCCCGAGATAGTAGGTGGACACCTCGTCCCGCGCGGGCGGCGTCCACGACCGGGTGTCGTCCCCGCCGGGGCCCTCCACCTTGACCACGTCGGCCCCGAGGTCGGCCAGCAGCATCGTGGCGTACGGCCCGGCCAGGATCCTGGAGAAGTCGGCCACCAGCACGCCCGACAGCGGCCCCTGCGCCCTGGCCTCAGTCATCGAGCTCCATTCCTCGCGTCCGTCCAGCGGACGAATGTCCGCCTGACCGTGATCCCAGCATCCACCGCGACTCCTCGTCAACACCTTGACAGAGGCTGGCACGCTGTTCAGAGTGACGTTGACCGTAGAGCGGACAGTTGTTCGCAAGCGAGGAGCGTCCCATGAACGAGTTCGAGGCCGGGCGGCCCGTGGTGCTGCGCGGCGGCACGGTGCTGCCCGTCGGCGGGTTACCCACGGACGGCGGGCGGGTGCTGCCCCGCACCGACGTCCTCGTCACCGGCGACCGGATCGCCGCCGTCGGCCCCGAGCTGGAGGCGCCGCCGGACGCCGTCGAGATCGACGCCACCGGCGGGATCGTCATGCCCGGCATGATCGACACCCACCGGCACATGTGGCAGACCGCGATGCGCGGCTACGGCGCCGACTGGACCCTCACTCAGTACTTCGTCTGGTTCTACCTGGAGCACGGCAAGCTGTTCCGGCCCGAGGACGTGCACGCGGGCAACACCCTGGCCGCGATCGAGGCCCTCGACGCCGGCGTGACGACCGTCGTCGACTGGTCGCACGGCCTGCGGACGGTGGAGCACGCCGACGCCGCCGCCGACGCGCTGCAGTCCGTGCCGGGCCGGTACGTGCTCGCCTACGGCAACATCCAGCAGCCGCCCGCCGAGTGGACCGCCACGCCCGGGTTCCGCGACTTCGTGCGCAGGCGGGGCACCGGCGACGACCTGCTCGGCTTCCAGCTCGCCTTCGACGTGCTCGGCGACCCGGCCTTCCCGGAGAAGCCCGCCTTCGAGGTCGCCAGGGAGCTCGGCGTCGCCGTCACCACGCACGCCGGCGTGTGGGGCGCCACCGGCGACGACGGCATCCGGCTCATGTACGACCACGGCTTCATGACCCCCGAGACCGTCTACGTGCACGCCGCCTCGCTGTCGGCCGACTCCTACCACCGCATCGCCGCCACCGGCGGCTCCGTCTCGGTCTCGACGGAGAGCGAGCAGAGCGCCGGGCAGGGCTACCCGCCCACCTGGGCCATCCGCGCCCACGGCATCCCGGTCTCGCTGTCCATGGACACCAGCGTCTGGTGGAGTGGAGACCTGTTCTCCGCCATGCGCGCCACCCTCGGCGCCGACCGCTCGCGCGAGCACCTGGAGGCGCACGCCAAGGGCGAGACCGTCACGCACTGCGGCCTGCGCGCCGACCAGGTCGTCGAGTGGGCCACCCGGGGTGGCGCCCGCGCCCTCGGCCGCGACGACCTCGGCACGGTCGAGCCCGGCCGGAAGGCCGACCTCGTGCTCGTCAAGAACGACCACTCACCGGTGTCGTTCCCGCTGCTCAACCCGTTCGGCCACATCGCGTTCCAGGCGCAGCGCGGTGACGTGCACACCGTGCTGGTCAACGGCCGCGTGGTCAAGCACGAGCACCGCCTGATCGGGGTGGACCTGGCCGCCGCCCGCCGCCAGGTCGAGCGCACGGTCGAGTATCTGCGCTCGGAGATGGGGGAGGAGGCGTGGCAGCGCGGTATGAACCCGGACATCCCGGCCACGAAGATCCTCGACAATCCGTACACGTACACCGACTACCGCAGCTCCTCCACCCACAGCCGCTCCACGGGCGGATGACGTCTACCCGCTGCGTGCGAACGGGGCTCGACTGCTGTGTGCGAACGAGGCTTTACAGTCGGACCGAGCGAATCCGAACGAGTGAGGGCGTACATGGCACGTGGTGACACCGGACCTGACTTCATCGAGGCGCTGGCCCGCGGCCTCGACGTGATCAGGGTCTTCCGGCCGGGACGCCCGGTCATGTCGCTGACCGAGGTGGCGACCGCGGCCGGGCTGGCCCGGCCGACGGCCCGCCGCATCCTGCTCACCCTGCAGGAGCTGGGCTACGCCAGGGCGGAACAGGGAGGTTTCGCCCTCACTCCGCGGATCCTGGAGCTGGGCGTCACCTACGTCCGCTCCATGGGGCTGTGGGAGGTGGCCCGGCCGCACCTGGAGCGGCTCGTCGCACAGACGCACGAGTCGTCCTCGATCGCCCAGCTCGACGGCTCCGACATCGTCTACGTCGCCAGGGTGTCGGTGCCGAAGATCGTCGCCCTGTCGGTGCAGATCGGCACCCGCTTCCCGGCGCTGCAGACCTCGCTGGGCAAGGTGCTGCTGGCCGCGCTGCCGCCCGCCGAGGTGGAGCGGGTGCTCGCCGAGCCCGGCCGCTCGGGCATCGAGCCCAGGTGGCGGCCCGAGGCCATGGAGCGGGAGGCGGTGCTGCGCACGGTGCGGGCCAAGGGCTGGGCGGTGACGGACCAGCAACTCGCCCTGGGGATCCGGTCGGTGGCGGCGCCGCTGCGGGACGGCCTGGGCAATGTCATCGCCGCCGTGAACGTCAACGCCCACGCCGCCGAGACCTCCGTCGAGAAGCTGACCGAGGAGCATCTCCCGCTGCTGCTGAAGACGGCGAGCGCGATCAGCGCCGACTGGGCGCTGTATGAGGCGGTCCCGCACGTCACGGCGTCGTGATCGTCTAGGTCTTGCCCGTATGCATAAGTCCGCCTTGAATGATCCCAATACGGGTGATCCAGGAGGGTTAAATGCGTGGTTTACGGGCGTCCGCAGTCGTCTTAACGATGGTCATCACGACGTTCGTGGCTTCAGAGCCATCCGTCCCAGCCGTGGCCGGGCCGGCCGATCCCGAGCCGGCCTCGCTGGTGACGTTGTCTGTTCCCGATCTCGCCGCCATGGAGCGGCTGGTCGCCTCGGGCGCCGACCTCACCGAACGAGTGCGCCCCCAAGCCGACGGCAGCATCCAGGTGGACGCCGTCGTCACACAGAGCCAGCTCGCCGAGTTACAGCCGCTCGGCGCGACCATGGCCCCGGAAACACCGGCCCCCGCCCAGACACGGAAGGGCGCCGCGGCCAAGGACCAGATCGTCATCGAGCGGGCGGTGTGGTTCGAGTCCCGCGACGGCTACTTCCTGTCCGTCGAGGCCTCCAGCAGCGCCGGTGAGGCCGCCACGCTCAACGTGACGTGGAAGGGCAAGCACGGCTCGACCGGCCAGGTGGCCATGGTCCCGTACGTGGACGCGGGCGCGTACCTGGGCCACCAGTTCAACACCCCCGCCCCCACGGACAGGGAACCGCAGTGGGTCACCGTCACCTCCGCGGGCGGCGGCAAGGCCGAGGCCCGCGTCAAGGAGTGGCCCGGCGGCGAGCGCCCCGACCACAACGGGCGCGGATACCAGAAGGACTTCATCACCCAGTACATGCCGCCGGCGCAGCTCAATGAGCGGGTCAAGTCGCTGCACCAGCGCTTCCCCAAGCTCACCGACATCATCACACTGCCGAACCGGACCAACGGCTACCGGCGTCACGCCCAGGCCCTGATCGGCACGCCGCCGGCCGCCGCGGTCGTCGTCACCTCGAACGCCTACGGCTCCGAGGGCGGCAACGACCTGTCGGTCGAGCTGGTCGATCCCGGCGCCGCCGACCGGCCGCTGCAGGCGAGCCTGAACGGCAAGCTCATCACCGTCAGCCTGGCCACCGACGGCTCCGGCGCGGTCACCAGCACCGCCGCCCAGGTCGCCGCCGCGATCAACGCCAACACCGGCCTCGGCGTCAAGGCCACCACCTACCGCACCGACGCGGGCGCCGGTGTCATGGCCCCCGCCCCGGCGACCCAGCTCGACGACTTCCTCAACGCCCCCGCCGACGTCTCGCGCAAGCCCGCCGAGGTGCTGGCGCTGCGCATCGGCACGCGCCGGGACGGCTCGCGTACCGGCGTGCTGGCCTACTCCCAGGAGCACGCCCGCGAGTGGGTGACGCCGCTGGTCACGATCGAGGCCGCCGAGCGGCTGCTGCGCAACTACGACCGCGACAAGGCCACCAAGAGGCTGCTGGAGCGCACCGAGATCTTCATCGTGCCGGTGGTCAACCCCGACGGCGCGAACTACAGCTTCTACGACTTCAACAGCCAGCGTAAGAACATGACCAACCACTGCCCCGCCGAGCAGTCCGACCCGGCGCTGCGCAACCAGTGGGGCGTGGACGTCAACCGCAACTACGCCGTCGGCTCGCTGCACGACGGGTACTTCGGCGCCTCGGCCAACTGCCAGAGCGGCACGTTCGCCGGTCCGGCCGAGCACTCCGAGCCCGAGAGCCGCAACGTGATCTGGCTGGCGCAGAAGTTCCGCAACATCAAGTTCGCGATGAACGTGCACAGCTACGGCGGCTACTTCATGTGGCCTCCCGGCGCGTACAAGCAGGACGGCCGCGTCAGCCTGCCCCGGCCGACGGCCAAGGAGGAGGGCTACTTCCTGAGCTCCGCCCAGACCATCGAGACGGCCATCGCGGCCGAGCGCGGCACCGTCACCTGGCCGCAGCAGACCGGTCCCGTGACGGACGTGCTGTACTCGGCGGCCGGCAACTCGGCCGACGAGCTCTGGTACGACTTCGGCATCTACGGCTGGGACTTCGAGGTCGGCGCCGACCTGTGGAACGCCACCACGCAGCGGTGGGAGGGCGTGGGCTTCCAGCCGCCGTTCAGTGAGGGGCACCAGGAGGCGATGGAGTTCGCCGCCGGCCTGATCTCGCTGATCGGGGTGGCCGCCGACTACCGCGACCGCTGATCGACATCGACCGCAGGACGGCCGCCGACCGGTGCACACGACCGGTCGGCGGCCGGCTGCCGCCACCCCTGAAAGTGCACCACCGCATGGAGGATCTCTTGCGTTTACCCACTGCCCTGCTGGGCGTGGCCGTCTCGGCCGCACTCCTCGTCGTCCCGCAGTACGCGGTCGCCGACCCCGTGGCGCCACCCGCGTCCCCCACGCGGGACTTCGGCAACGGCCCGGAGCGGAACGAGGTCGCGGCCGGCATTTCCGAGCAGGCCCAGACGCTGCGCGCCGCCCCCGGCGAGCAGGCGGCCGCCTACGGGCACTCCCGCGACCGCGGCTACCCCAGGCAGACCAAGCTCCCCGTGCCCGCGGAGAACCCGGCCGACGCCGCCGTCAAGCTCGGCCTGATGCCCTACCACGGCATCGCGCCCAAGCTGAACGAACTGCAGAAGCGCAGCGAGCGCGTCAGCGCCGAGATCATCGGCCGCTCCGCCGGAGGCCACGACCTCTACCTCGTCACCGTCACCGCGCCCGAGAGCGACCACGAGGCCCATGAGCAGGCGAGGATGCGCGAGCGCATCGAGAACGACCCGGTAGGCGCCGCCCGCGACAGGAACCTCGCCAGGCGGTACAAGGCTCCGGTCTTCATCAACGACAACATCCACGGCAACGAGTGGGAGGGCACCGACGGTGCCCTGCGCGTCATCGAGGAACTCGCCACCAGCAAGGACCCGAAGGTCGCCGACCTGCTCGCGCGGACCAGGCTGTACTTCAACGTCACCGCCAACCCGGACGGCCGCGCGGGCAACACGCGCCAGAACGGCAACGGCTTCGACATGAACCGCGACTTCATCACCGCCTCCCAGCCCGAGGTACGGGCGATGCGCCAGGTGATGATCGACACCCAGCCGGTCACCATGATCGACCTGCACGGGTACGTCAACGGCACGCTCATCGAGCCCACCACCCCGCCGCACGGCGCCAACTACGAGTACGACCTGTTCATCCAGAACACCTACGCCAACGGGCTCGGCATGGAGGCCGCGGTCAACGCGCTGGGCTACACGTTCGAGAAGGACGGCGTGCACCCGGCGCAGATCCCCTTCCGTGACGACGCGGAGGGCTGGGACGACTGGCCGCCGATCTTCACCCCGCAGTACGCGCCCTTCCACGGCGCGGTCGCCTCGCACACCGTCGAGATCCCGCTGCGGGTCAACAACGCCGACTACAGCGGGCTGCCCGTCGAGGAGCTGCGCCGCCGGTCCGCCATCAACACCGACGTGGTCGCCGCCGCCATCCGGGCCACGTACTCCTTCGTGCGGGCCAGGCACGACAAGCTGATCGCGGACCAGATCGAGGTGTTCCGCCGGGGCAGCGCCGGCGAGCCGTCCAGGCCCGTGCCGCTCGGCATCGTGCCCGGGTTCGGGCCCGAGGACGTCTACAACACCACCTACCCGCGCGCCTACGTCATCACCGGCGAGCGGTCGGCCACCGCGGCCGCGCGGCTGGTGGACCACCTGATCGCCAACGACGTGCGGGTCGATCGGGCCAGGAAGCCGTTCCGGGTGTCCGGCAAGACGTACCCGGCCGGGTCGTACATCGTGGACATGCACCAGCCCAAGCGCGGGCTGGCGAACGTGATGCTGGAGCCCGGGGCGGACATCTCCGACAAGGTTGACGCCATGTACGACATCTCCGGCTGGAGCCACAGCCTGCTCTGGGGCGCCACCGTGGACAGCGTCACGTCCGCCCCGAACATGACCGTCGAACTGGTCGGGGTCGCCGCGCCGACCGGCTCGGTGCCGCGCACGCGCGGCCCGCTCGCGCTCAAGGTGACCGACGGCAAGGAGGTCCAGGCGCTCAACGACCTGCTGCGCCAGGGCGTCGAGGTGACCTGGGCGGACGGCACCGCGATCGTCCCGGCGTCCGCGCGGCGGGCCGCCGAGACCGTGTCCGACCGCTACGGCGTGGCCTTCGCCCCGGCCGGCCAGGCCACCGGCGTGCCGCTGGCGCAGGTGCGGATGGCCGCCGCCGCGTCCGCCGACGAGCTGTTCACGCTGCGCGAGCTGGGCTTCGCCGTCACGCCCGTCTCGACGGCGACGCTGAACGCGGGCTTCGACTGGAGTGCGACCGACGTGCTGTTCGTCTCCAGCGGGCTGAGCTACACGGCGCTCAACCCGGCCGCCAGGGCGGCACTGGACGCGTTCCTCCCCACCGGTGGCGTGATCACCCGGGGCGGCACGGGCGCTGCCTTCAACGCGGCCGCCGGGCTGCTCACCGTGACCGCCGTCGCCGGGCGCGACGACGCCAACGGCGTGGTCCGGGTGACCTCCACCGACGGCCCCGTCGGCAGCGGGTCGCCCGACCACTCGTTCGTGTACTCGCCGCGCTGGTTCACCGGCCTCGGGACCGAGGTCAAGGTCGAGCAGTCGTACGCGGCCGACGGGCCGCTCGTCGCCGGCCACTGGCGGCCCGACGAGCGCGGAATGGGCGGCCAGGACGCGGCCCGGGGCCAGGCGGCCGTGGTCAGCGGGCGGGACGAGCGGGGCGCGGCCGTGGTGCTGTTCGGCACCGAGCCGATGTTCCGCAACCACCCCAAGGGCCTGTTCCCGCAGGTGGCCAAGGCCGTCTACTGGTCAGCGGCGGCCACCGGCGCAACCGTCACCACCCCGTAACCCTGCCCGGCCCGAGGGGTGGGTGAGCCGAACCCCACCCACCCCTCGGACCGTCGCCCCCCAATGCCACAGCCTGAGCCGCATGCGCGAAACGCTCAAGGGCCAAGACCGTGCATGCCCCCCGGCACCTACCGGGCGGGGGCGTAGCCGGCGGGCCGGGTGGTGAAGGTGCCGCGGCCCTGGGTGCGGCTGCGCAGGCGGGTCGCGTACCCGAACACCTCGGCCAGCGGCACGATCGCGGTGATCACCACCGTGCCGCCCCGCGCCGTCGAGCCCGAGATGCGGCCACGCCGGGCGGCCAGGTCTCCCAGCACCCCGCCGGCCGCGTCGTCCGGCACGGTGACGGTGACCTCGGCCACCGGCTCCAGCAACACCATCTCGCAGGCGTGCAGCGCCTCGCGCAGCCCGAGCCGCCCGGCCGTGCGGAACGCCAGTTCCGAGGAGTCCTTCGAATGCGTCGCCCCGTCGGTCAGCGTCACCCGCAACCCGGTCACCGGGTGACCGCCGAGCGGCCCGCCGGCCAGCGCGTCGCGGCACCCGGCCTCGACCGCCCGGACGTACTCGCGCGGCACCCGGCCGCCGACGACGGTCGAGCCGAACACGAAACCCCCGGCACCACCGGCACCGGCGCCGTCCAGCGGCTCCACGGCGAGCACGACGTGCGCGAACTGGCCCGCGCCGCCCTCCTGCTTGACGTGCCGGTACAGCAGCCCCGACACCCCGCGTACGACCGTCTCCCGGTGGGCCACCTGGGGCCGCCCGACGCCGACGTCCAGCCCGTGGTCGCGGCGCAGCTTCTCCGCCGCCACCTCCAGGTGCAACTCGCCCATCCCGGACAGCACCGTCTGCCCGGTCTCGGCGTCGGCCCTGACGACCAGCGAGGGATCCTCCTCGGCCAGCCGCGCCAGCGCCGTCGCCAGCCGGTCGGCGTCGGTGCTCCTGCGGGCCTCGACGGCCACGGACACCACCGGCGCGGCCACGTTCGGCGGCTCCAGCAGCAGGGGAGCGCCGGGCGCGCACAGGGTGGCCCCGGTGCGGGCCGCCTTCGGCCCGACCACCGCGACGATGTCCCCGGCCACCGCCCGGTCCACCTCGGTGTGCCGGTCGGCCCGCACCCGCAGGATCCGGGCGATCCGCTCGGCGCGCCCTGTACCGGCGTCCAGCACAGCCTCCCCCTTCCGCATCGTTCCCGAGTACACCCGCAGGTACGTCAGCCGCCCGGTGGCGGTCGAACTCACCTTGAACACCAGCGCGGCCAGCGGCGCCGCCGGATCGGCGGCGCGCTCCTGCTCCGCCCCGTCCCGCTCGCCGCGCACCGGCGGCACGTCCAGCGGCGAGGGCAGGTACGCCACGACGGCGTCCAGCAGCGGCTCGATCCCGCGGTTGCGGTACGCCGAGCCGCACAGCACCACGACGCCCTCCCCGGACCGGGTGAGGTCACGCAGCACGGCGGCCAGCGTCGCGTCGGAGATCGCCCGCATCTCGGCAGTCTGGCGTGATTCCGGAGTGGCGCAGAACTCCTCCAGCGCGCCCGCGTGCAGCTCGGCCACCGCCTCCTCCAGCGCCCGGCGCCGCCGCCACGCCTCCGCCGCCAGGCCGTCCGGCACCGGCCCCACCTGGCAGCCGCCGTCGCCCGGCCACACCAGCGAACGCATCCGCACCAGATCCAGCACGCCGGTGAACCCGCCCTCGCGCCCGATCGGCATCTGCGCCACCAGCGGCGCCTTGTGCAGCCGCCGACGGATCGACTCGACCGCCGCGTCGAGGTCCGCGCCCGCCCGGTCCAGCTTGTTGACGAACGCGATGCGCGGCACCCCGTACCGGTCGGCCAGCCGCCAGACGGACTCGCTCTGCGGTTCGACCCCCGCGACGCCGTCGAACACCGCGATGGCGCCGTCGAGCACCCGCAGGGAACGTTCCACCTCGTCGGTGAAGTCGACGTGGCCCGGCGTGTCGATCAGGTTGATCCGGTGGCCGTCCCAGGCGCAGCTCACGGCCGCGGCGAAGATGGTGATCCCGCGGTCGCGCTCCTGGGGGTCGAAGTCGGTGACGGTCGTCCCGTCATGCACCTCGCCGCGCTTGTAGGTGGCGCCGGCCAGGAACAGCATCCGCTCGGTGACGGTGGTCTTGCCGGCGTCCACGTGAGCGAGGATGCCCAGGTTGCGGACGGAAGTGAGGGGGTTGGAAAGTCGAGTACGCACAGCCCATGGCCCTTTCGGGTCGTTCTCGGCACAGGACAGCGCGATTCCCCGACGGAGCGGTCCGGCGGCCTCAGGTCAGGCCGGGGGAGAAGTGTCCGTCAGAGCATCCGATGGCGGCCGCGCAGCCGGCATCGGGACGACGAAGACACCAGGATCACCTCGTAACGGGAGGAAGGGACGACGACAGCGGTGTGGTGGCGCACGGCCGGCTCCCTTCCCTCATCAATCGGTGTCCGGGGGCGAGTGTAGTGAAGATCGTCCGCGCTGCAAACCGATTATTCGGGGGCCCCAGGAGGGAGGTTCATCACGCGGACGCCTCGCTGCCCCCGATGAGAGAGACAGTTGTCATTTCGGGATGTCGACATAGGCGTGAGAAGCTTTCAGGGAAGGACGCGCGCGCATGACGACCTCTCTTCACGCCAGGTCTCTCGACACCGGTCGCTACTCGGTCGGCATGGCCACCACCGCCGCCGACGTCCAGGCCGCCCAGCGACTCCGGTATGACGTCTTCGCCGGCGAGATGGGGGCGCGGCTCGACAGCCCGGTCTCCGGCCTCGACGTGGACAGGCTCGACGCCTACTGCGACCACCTCCTCGTACGTGACGGCCGCGAGGCCGTGGGCACCTACCGGCTGCTGCCGCCCGGGCGGGTCGACCGCCTGTACTCCGACGGCGAGTTCGACCTGGCGGGCCTCGCCCCCATCAGGAAGGACATGGTCGAGGCCGGCCGCACCTGCGTGCACCCCGACCACCGCAACGGCGCCGTGGTGGCCCTCATGTGGGCGGGCATCGCCCGCTACATGGTCGACAGCGGCCACCAGTGGCTCGGCGGCTGCTGCTCGGTCCCGCTCGACGACCGGGGCGCCCTGGCCGCGTCCGTCGTGGACCAGGTGCCGCTCGGCCCGGAGGAACACCGGGTCACACCGCACACCCCGTGGCGGAGCCGGTCCACGGTCCGTGCCGACCGCTTCGTACCGCCCGCGCTCCTGCGCGGCTACCTGAGGCTGGGCGCCTGGGTGTGCGGCCCGCCCGCGCACGACCGCGACTTCGGCACCGCCGACTTCTTCGTGCTGCTGTCCATGGCCAACGTGAACGCCCGCTACCTCCGCTACTTCCTTGGCGAGCCCCTGTGACCGCGACTGTCGACCTTGCTTCGGGCGCCCCCGTGAGAGGCGCCGCGCCTGTGCCCGCACCCGATGGCGCCGCCGTGGGCGACGGGGCCGACGGCGCCCCACCCGGGGGCGCCGCCGTGGGCGACGCGGCGAGTGCCCCCGTACCTGGCGGTGTGAGCGCCCCCGTTACGCCGATCAACCCCTGGCGCCCGGTGAGCGCCTGCTCCACGGATGCCTGCGTGCAGGATGCCGTCGCCGTCGCCGGGCCTGTCCGCCGCACGGTCCGGCTGCTGACAGCGGTCCTGATGGTGCTGACGGGCCTGCCGGTGGCCTTCCTGGCCTCCCGGCTGAGCGCGGCCCGGCGGGCGCGGATCACCGGACGCTGGGCGCGGCTGCTGCTGCGCGCGCTCGGCATCAGGATCGAGGCCATCTTCACCCCGTTCGGCCCATCTGGCGCCGCGACCGGCTCCGGCGCCGCGGGCACGACGGCCGCCGCGGGCATGGGCCCCGCCGACGCGGATTCCTTGAGCGCGGCCGACACCTCCACGACGGCGACCCCATCGCGCACCTCGGCCCCGTCGGGCACCGGAGCGCTCGTGGTGGCCAACCACATCTCCTGGCTGGACCCGCTCGTCCTCGCCGCCACCATCCCGTCGCGGGCGCTGGCCAAGCGCGAGATAGCCGGCTGGCCGATCATCAAGACGCTGCTGGCCGGTTCTGGAGCGCTGCTCATCGACCGGGAGCGCCTCTCCCAGCTTCCCGCCGCCGTCAAGACGATCGCGGACGCCCTCGGCGCAGGCGACACGGTGGTCGCCTTCCCCGAAGGCACCACGTGGTGCGGACGCGGGATGGGCCGGTTCCGCCCGGCGGTGTTCCAGGCGGCGATCGACGCGAACGCCCCGGTACGCCCGGTGACGCTGCGTTACCGCGAGGGCAGGGCGGAGGTCCCCTCCACCCGCGCCTGCTACGTGGGTGACGACTCCCTGCTGGCCTCCGCGCTCCGCGTCGCCGCGACCCGCCGCCTGGTCGTCCAGGTGACGATTTCCGCCCCCGTACGCCTCACGTCCCCGGCCCCGCGCCCCATGGCCCGCGCGGTGCTGGCCGAGATAGCCGAGGCCCAGGTCCGCACCGGCATCGCCGACGGCCACCCTGGTTAAGCGCGTCAACGGATCGCCGGTCGGCACGAGCGGGCGTTTGAGGCGGCAGGACGATGGTAGGTGCGTACCTAGCAGGGGAAATGGAGATCGCCCCGCTATCGGAAGCCTTCCGCGTGGAAGGTGTGATAGGCGGTCTCCGCGGTTGCTGAGACCGCCGGATCGGGGGAACCCAATGCGCAAGACGCTCACCGGGCTGGGCCTGGCGTTCTTCTTGACGCTAGTCCCGGCCGCTGCTGCGACGGCTGAAGCGCCGGTCGCACCGGTCGCACACAGCCAGGTCACACCAGGACCGCAGCAGAACGACACAAGGGACGACGGTGGCGGCGGCGCCGGTCTGTGGGGTCTGCTGGGCCTGCTTGGCCTGCTCGGCTTCGCAGGGATGCGCCGACCGCGCGGTGTCGGGACTTCCGAGCACATGTCCAATCGCACCCCGCGCCCATAGGTGATCCGTCCCGGCCACGGGCCGGGATGGGGTCCACGGGTGGTACGGCCGGCGCAAGGGTCGGTCGTACCACTACGGCGGGTCCACGGACGCTCCGCCACTTCCGCGACCAAGCAGGGCCCGCACCTCCGGTTCGGTCCGCAGCAGCGCCGGATCCGGGCCATCCCACCATGCGAGGGCGGCGTCGGAGGCCACGGCGGTGGGGCCGCCGGCGGGCCGTGGCAGCGCGGTCAGCCGCCCGGCGAAGCGGAGGTCCTCCCGCCACCGGCAGACGTCCGGCAGCCCGTCGCACGGCACCGCCCACAGGGCCGTGACCGCCGTGGCGAGGGCATCGAGTTGCGGGGCGGTGGGGGCTCCGGCGAGCGGGCGGCCGGGCAGGACGGTCATGGTGACGCTGGGCGGCGCCGCGTCGAGATCGCTCGCCAGCGGGCGGGGCGCCAGGCCGGCCGCGTACCGATGGAGATGCCGCAGCACGGCCCACTCCCGGTGCTGCTCGCCGCGGTCCCACGACACGTAGCGCTTGGTGACCACGGATCCGGCGAAGCTCAGTGCGTGCGTGTGGGCCACGCCCGCGGCCTTCAGCTCGTCCCCGACCCGTCCTTCAGGAAGGCCAGGACCTCGCCGCCAAGCCGGGAGCAGAAGGCGGCGGTGGTGAGCCCTCGTGCATCGTTCCGATTCCTTCCGACGGGTTCTGCGGCCATCGTCCCGCGTAAGTGCTCACTGATTGAGCACTTATCCGGCGATGTTCGTAGGTGGGGCGTCCGATCGCCCGGGAAACGGGGGTTGACCCGGTGGTCTTGACACATTGTGATGTCGGCGTGACGGGAAGCGCTGGACGAGGCTGCGAGGATTTTCTAACCTCCTGCTCCGATGGGTCGTGACGGGACGTTCGGATGATGTCGACGGGGGGATACGGATTGCAGCCCCTCCAGCACGACGACCCGCCCGAGATCGGCCCGTACCGGTTGCTGGGCCGGCTGGGCGCGGGCGGGATGGGGGTCGTCTACCTGGGGCGGTCGCCGGGTGGCCGGCTGGTCGCGGTGAAGGTCGTACGCAGGCGCTTCGTCGGGGACCCCCGCTACCGCGCCCGGTTCGAACGGGAGGTCCGCGCCGCTCGCGACGTGAACGGCACCTTCACCGCGCCGGTGCTGGACGCCGACCCCGGGGCCCCGGCGCCGTGGCTGGCCACCGCGTACCTGCCGGGGCTGTCCCTGCGCGAGGCGATCGAGGCGCACGGGCGTATGCCGCCGGAGTCGGTCCGCGCGCTGGCCGCCGGGCTGGCCGAGGCGCTGGTCGCGATCCACCGCGCCGGCGTGGTGCACCGCGACCTGAAGCCGGAGAACGTCATGCTCACCTCCGGCGGCCCCAGGGTGATCGACTTCGGGGTCGCCCGCCCGCACGACGCCGCGACCCTCACCCGGGCCGGGCGGCCGATCGGCACGCCCGGGTTCATGGCTCCCGAGCAGATCATGGCCGGGCAGGCGGGGCCGCCCTGCGACCTCTTCGCGCTGGGCGCGGTGCTGGCGTACGCGGCCACCGGGGCCGAGCCGTTCGGATCCGGTGCGCCGCAGTCCAGGCTGTATCGGGCGTTGCGGGCCGAGGCGGACCTCGGCGAGGTCCCGGCGGGATGGCTGCGCGAGCTGATCGCGTCCTGCCTGCGCCGCGAACCCGAGGAGCGCGGCACGGCCGCCGACGTGCTGGCGCGGGTGGCGGCGGCGGGCGAGGACGAGCTGAGCCTGCAGGGCACCACGTGGTTGCCGGCGGAGGTGGCCGAGGAGATCGACCGCCGCGCGGGCCGGACGTTCGAGCCCCCGGAGCCGCCCGGCGAAGAAGCGAAAGCGGTGGACGGCCGGGTGGGCGAGGCGGTGGGCGGTGCGGCGGGCGGCCGGGTGGGCGGGCCGGTGGACGCGCTTCCGACGTGTGACCCCGACCTCGCGTCCGGTGAGCTGCCGGCCGGGGACGCGGCCACGTCGGAAGGGGCACTCTCGCGCGGGCCGAGCCGTCGCACGCTCCTCGCCGGAGCCGCCGCGGGCCTGCTGGCCGCCGCCGGGGCGGGCGCGCTGGCATGGGAGCGGAACGCGAGCGGCGCGGAGCGGAGTCCGAGCCCGCCGCCCACCCGGCCAGCCTCCGCGGCGGCACCGACCGAGCGGCGGACGACCCCACCGCCGGAGGCGACCTCGCGGTGGCGGGCGCGGGTGCCGGGCAGCGTGCAGCTGGCCGCCGCCGGCGGCGTACTGATGGCCGGTGGGAGCGAGGAGGTCCGAGCGATCCACCCGCGCACCCGCAAGGTCCTGTGGAAGCGCCGTATCACCCGGTACTACGCTTCCGGCGACATGGTCTACACGATCGGCCGCCCGGACAACTGGCGGGTGTGCGCGATCCGCGCCGCCTCCGGCAAGATCCGATGGACGTACGACGACATACGGCCCGGCGGCATCACCATGTGGCACGCCGTGACCGGGCCGGTGGTCTGCAACGGCGACGAGCGGGGGATCCTGGCGCTCGACCTGGACGACGGGCGGCGGCGATGGGTCTCCAAGGCGGACGCGAAATACGAGCTGATCGCCGACGCGGGCGTGGTGGTGGCGGTGTCGTCCGACGAACTGGTCGCCGTTGACGCCCGCAGCGGCCGGAAGCGGTGGACGTACCCGATCGACTACGGGACGAACCCGCTCATGGCGGAGGGGCTGGTCCTGGCCTACGACAGATTCGGCACCGTGCACGCGATCCGCGCCGACGACGGGGAGCGCGTCTGGCAGAGACAGGACGTCAAGGGCTACGGGGCCCAGGCGGGCGGCGACCGCCTCTACACCGAGACCAACGTCGGCGAGGTGCTCGCCCTCGAACTGGCCACGGGCAACACCATCTGGCGGCGCCGGCTGGGCGACTTCGAGAACGACCCGCGGGCCCAGGCGACCGCGATGGAGCTGTCAGGCGGCACGCTACACGTCTCGTGCGTCGACGGTATCCTGTACGCGCTGGACGCGGCCGACGGCCACATCCGATGGACCTACGGCGGCGACAGCCAGCAGCACACCCCGCCGGTGACCCTGGACGGGGCGGTGTTCTTCAGCACCATGGACGAGCACGTCCGGGCAGTGGACCCGCCGGTCTGAAGAAGGCGCGGACATGCTGACACTCGAGCCAGACGACCCCCGCTCGATCGAGGCGGCGGGCGGCCGCTACCGCGTCCTCGCGCGCATCGGTTCCGGCGGCATGGGCGTGGTCTACCTCGGGCGGTCCGCCGGCGGGCGCACCGTCGCGATCAAGACGGTGCACGTCGAGTTCGCCGAGGACGCGGAGTTCCGGGCCAGGTTCAGGCGCGAGGTGGAGGTGGCGCGGCTGGTCGGCGGCGGGTTCACCGCGCCGCTGATCGACGCGGACCCGGATGCCGCGATCCCGTGGCTGGTGACCGAATATCTGCCGTCGGTGTCGTTGCGCGAGGCCGTGGGCGACCTCGGCGCGCTTCCCGCCGGCGCGGTCCGGCCGGTGGCGGCCGGGATCGCGGAGGCGCTCGTGTCGATCCACCGGGCCGGTGTCGTGCACCGCGACCTCAAGCCCGCCAACGTGCTGCTCACCGCGGACGGGCCACGGGTGATCGACTTCGGGATCGCCCGGGCGGTGGACGCCGCCACGGTGACCCGTCCGGGGTCGCAGGCCGGGTCGCCGGGCTTCATGTCGCCCGAGCAGGTCGAGGGCGCCCCGGCCGGGCCCGCGGGCGACGTCTTCTCGTTCGGGTCGACGCTCGCGTACGCCTGCACCGGGGCCGAGCCGTTCGGCGAGGCACCGTGGCACGTGACGATGTTCCGGATCCAGCACGAATCGCCCCGGCTGGACGGGATCGCCGACGAGAAGCTGCGGTCGGTGATCGCCTCCTGCATGGAGCGAGACCCGTCCCGCCGCCCCACCGCCGAAGAGCTGGCCGAGCGCCTGTCCGCGATGAGCCGGCACGGGGGCCACGCCTCCTGGCCACCGCCACCGGTCCTGGCCGAGATCGTCAGGCGCCGGAACGAGGCGGAGAACCCGCCGGCCGTCCCGGACCTGGCCCCCGCGACGGCGCCCGGCCGCGGCCGGGCGTTCTGGTACGTCGCCGTCGCCGTCGCCGTCGTCGGGCTGGCGGTCGCACTCTGGACCGCCACCCGGCCCGAGCCGCAGGCGCCGCCCCCCGACCCTCTGGCCCTCCCCACATTCCCACCCACGCCGCCGGAGGTCACCCCGGCCGCCTCGCCACCGGAGGGCGAGACCCGCGAGCTGAGGTTCTCCCTCACCGGCGACGTCAGGCTCACCTCGCTGACCTACACCGTGAACAACGAGCCCACGACCCTGAAGAACGTCAAGCTGCCGTGGCGGAAGGTCATCGAGCTGCCCGGCTGGCCGCCGCGGAGCTCCTGGAGGCTCACCTACCGGTTCCCGCCCGGCGAAGTGAGCCACATGGTGGAGGCCGGAGGGCAGGCCGTCTCGACCCGGACGTCCTCCGACACCAGCCGGTCCACCACGATCCACGAGGACGGCACCTGGTGAGGGCCGGGACCCCTCCCGGACGGCGGCCGTTACCGTGACGCCCAGTGCGGGGCGGAGAGGAGCACACCATGACCGCGGGGACGCAGGGGCCGCTCAGCAAGGTCCACCTGCTGCCGAGGGACACCACGAGCCTGGCCCACGGGCTCCCGGCGGCCCGGCCGGGCACGCTCTTCGTCCGTGGGGCGAACGGAGGGCTGAGCGTCTCGCCGGACGCCGGGTTCGAGGTGGTGTTCGGGCGCGCCGAGCTGGACGTCCACGTGTGCGTCGGCCGGGACGATCCGCACGTCAGCAGGCGGCACGGCCGCATCAGCCACGAGGGCTCGGGATGGGTGCTGCACAACCTCGGCCGGCTGGCCATCCGGTTTCCCGGATCGCGCCTCGTGCTCGGCGGGCACTGGGCGGAGCTGCCGGTGGCGTACTCGCCGCTGTTCATCATCGGGCCGAAACGCGAGCACCTGCTGGAGGTACGGGTGGCCGCGAGCGCGCCGGCCGGGCCGCCGGGGGAGCTGTGCCAGGTCGAGACGCCCGATCCGGAGGCGTGGGACCTGAGCCCGGTGGAGCGCCTGGTGCTCGTCTCCCTCGCCCAGCGTTACCTGCGCCAGGAGCCCTGGCCGCAGCCGGTCACCTGGGCGCAGGTCGCCGACGACCTCGGCCGCCTGCGGCCGGGGGAGCAGTGGACCCCCAAGCGTGCCGCCCACATCGTCACCGAAACGCGCAAGCGGCTCAGCGCCTCGGTGGCCGGGCTCCTGGAGGAGGAGATCCCGCCGCCGCTGGGCAACGCGCTCAACCACAACCTGATCACCGAGCTGCTGGTCACCGCCACCCTCGTCCCCGAAGATCTGCTGCTGCTCGACGGCCCCGGCTGAACCGGAAGGTCAGCCGCCGAGCTCGCGGTGGCTAGACCACCACCGCGCCCGAACCGGGCAGCCCGGCCTGGTCCGGTACCACCCGGGGCAGCCCCCGCAGCCACCCCTCCAGGTCCGCGGGCCACCACCGCCCGGCCGCCAGCCGCCCCAGCTCCTCGGCGACCGTCGCCGCCTGCACCGGCACGACCCGGGCGGGCGCGGCCCCGGCCAGCACCCCGAGCCACCAGTGCCGCACCGTCGTGGCCATCCCGTCGGGGTCGAGCACCAGGTAGTAGTCGGGCAGCACCAGCCGGTCGGCGCGCAGCTCGCCCAGCGCGGTCTCGACGGCCACCTCCAGGGCGCCGGTCACCCCCGTGCCGTCGAAGAACGCCGTCCACGCCGCCGCCACCTCGGCCAGCGGGTCGGCGTCGTGCACCACGTACGTCGCCGAGGACCGCCCCGCGATCTCCATCACCTCGGCCGGCCCGCGCTCACCCCGCGGGATCGCCCGTACGTTGTGCAACCCGCTCAGGCCCGCGACCACGTCCGCGGCCCCGTCTCCCGCCACCACGACCACCGTACTGCTCAAACGCCGCATACAGGGCACTTTACTGTTGGGGCGCTCCGCATCGCGGTGGCAGCCCGGGGGCGACGCGCGGACGGGGGCCGCGCGTCTCCCCGCGTGCTCAGCCGAGGAGCCGGGACAGGTCCCGCATGAGTCCGGCCGGCAGGGCGGACTCGAGGTACCGGTTGTCCAGGCCGCATTCCTCGCCCCAGACCGTGACGTCGGCGGGAGGGCCCTGGGCGTAGCGGAAGACGAGATGCGCGAAGGGAGCCCGGCCGGACCGGCACCCGCCGTCGGCCCTCCGCGTCCGCTTGGCGTTGACGGTGGTGGAGAGCTCCTTCGCCGTGCTCGGGCCGTGGGATCTCCGCGACGGGGCCCTCAGCCCGCACACCGTCCCGCCGACGGCCGCCCCGACACGCTCACCGCCGCTGGAGTGGCTTTCTTGATGTCTGCTTGGACGCGTGGACGCCGCGCTCGGGTTCGCGGGCGAGGTTCTTCGGTTCCGCCTCGGTCATGACCCGGTGACGCCGAGCAGGGCGACCCACTCCGCGGGGCCGGGGGCCGAGCGATAACGAGAGGGTTGGCATGCGGGGCCGTCATGCGGGGATGACGTGGCCGACGCGGAAGAAGCCGTCCGGGTCGTAGGCGCGCTTGACCGCGCGCAGCCGCCGGTAGTCCGCGGCCGAGTAGGCTGCGGCCGTGCGGGAGGGGTCGGACAGGAAGTTCAGGAACGCCCCGCCGCCGGCGTGCGGTCGCAGCGCCGCCGCCAGCCCCGGCACCGGCGTGTCCAGGATGGCCGACAGCTTGGTGTCGCGGTGGCTGACCGGTCCGGCGTCCGGGCCCGGGCGGCTCATCGCGCCGCCCCAGTGCCGGATCTCCACCGTCCGCGCCACCTCGGCGGCCCGCACCAGCGTGTCCAGCACCTCGTCAGGGGCCTTCTCGAACATGTCCATGTGACGGTTGGGCGTGCCGCCCATGGCCGCGGCCGCGTACGTGGTGGGTCCGGTCTCGTCCCTCAGCGCCGGGCCGGCGGCCCGCCACAGCGGGGCGAGCAGCCGCCGGGCCTCGGCGGCCGGACCGGCGTGCAGGACCTTGACCATCGCCACGCGCTCGTCGCGCTTGAGCACGACGGCGGTGCTGATCTCGTCGGGCGCGTCCTCGATCCAGTCCCGGTACGCGCTCAGCAGCTCGCCCGCCGCCTCGATCGGGAAGTACGCGAAACCGGCGTACACCTCCGACACCGGGTACAGCCGGAACTCCAGCGCGGTGACCACCCCGAACCCGCCGCCGCCCCCGCGCAGCGCCCAGAACAGCTCCGGGTGGCTGTCGGCGCTCGCCGTGACCTTGCTACCGTCGGCCAGCAGCACCTCGGCCCGCACCACGCTGTCGGCGGCGAAGCCGTGCTTGCGGGCCAGCCACCCCAGCCCGCCCCCGAGCGTGTAGCCGGTGACGCCGACGGTGGGCGACGAGCCCGACAGCGGCGCCAGCCCGGACGGCGCGGCGGCGGCGAGCACCTCGCCCCAGAGCGCGCCCGGCCCCACGCGGGCGATCCGGCGCGCCGGGTCCACCAGCACCGACGCCATCGGCGACGTCCTGACCAGGACACCGCCGTCGCAGGCGGTGTGCGTGCCGTGCCCGGTCGCCTGCACCGCGAACGGCACCCCGTGCCGCCGCGCCGCCAGCAGCGCCGCCCGTACGCCGGCGACCGTGTGCGCCTCGGCCACCACCCCGGGCCGGGAGTCGACGGCCGGGTTCACGGCCCGGCGCAGCTCGTCGTATCCCGCCGAGCCCGGCAGGTGCGTGGTGCCGGCGAAACCCGGGAGGGTGATCTGGTCCTGGAGGGTGTACGGCTGGCTCATCGTCAGGCCCTTCTCTGTGCGATCTGAGATCACTGTGCTGGAGGGCGCTTACGGCAATGTTCCCGTCGCCTTACCGTCGCCCTGAAGCTCCTTACGGGTCCCAGAATCCGGCCGCGACCGGTGCCCGGGCATCGGCCGCTCGTCGCCGTCCCGGGTACGCCGCCGGTGGTAAATTCCGCCGCCCGCCACCACCCTCTGGGCCGGGCGCATGACGTGCCGGACCGCCCTCCGGCGTAGAGGTGGACGATCAGGGGCGGGCGAATGAGGTGCCGGGGGCCGCCCTCCGCGGTACGGGCCCGGTCGGCCGCGTCACGTCACGGGGACGATCTCGGCCCGGGTCAGGGTGCCGCGTTCGACGGTGAGCAGGCCCAGCGTGCCGTGCGGCTGGCGGCGGCGGTCGGTGGGGGAGCCCGGGTTGAAGATGCGCAGCCCGCCGTCCGACTCGTCGAGCGGGATGTGCGAGTGGCCGAAGACCACCAGGTCCGCGTAAGGGAACCGGCGCCGCAGGCGGGCCGGCCGCCCCTTGGCCGGGCCGCTGTCGTGGATCATGCCGATCCGCAGCCCGTCCAGGGTCAGCTCCAGGGTTTCGGGCGCCACCACGTCCGGGCCGTCGTTGTTGCCCTTGACGACGTGCACGGGCGCGTACGCGGCCAGCTCGTCGAGGACCGAGGCGACGCAGACGTCACCCGCGTGCAGGATGACGTCGGCGCCGCGCAGGTGCTCGGCCACCCGGGGCGGGCACGACCGCCACCGCCGCGGCGCGTGCGTGTCGGACAGGACGACGATCTCCACGCTGCCATCCTGCCCGGCCGGCCGGCGGCCTCACCTTGGGGGAGGTGACGGCCTCAGTCGTAGAGGTCCGCCAGGCGGGCCCGCCAGATCGGCTTCCGGCCGCCGTCCTCCTCGAACAGCAGGTGCGCGGCAGATGGTGGCTGGCAGCGCGCGCCCAGGTGCGTCGGCGTTGCCGTATCAGGCTGCTGTACGGCAACTGAGTTCGGCCCGGTCCAAGGATGTGCAGGGTCGGTGTCAGCAGCGGAGTTGGTATGACTGGCATCGCAAGCCGGTGGCCAGGGGCCACCTTGCCGAGGGAAAAGCTGGTGAGCGTGGCAGGTCGCTGCGGCTCAATGCGGGGCACCCAAGGGCCTCGCTCAGCACGGTTCGCTGCCTGGTTGTCAGGTCGTTGACGAACACGACCGCCGCGGCCTGGGTCTCCGTACGGGCCTCTGCGATCTCGTGCACCTTGCCGGTGCTCATCAGGGTTCGCGCCGAGTAGGGGCGATCCATGTTCGCCTTTCCTCCTGGGGCTCGGCCTTTCTTGCCGCCCGAGATGCCACATCCTCGCCTGGGTCGAGGCGCTCTGCGACCGGGTGAGCATCATCCGGGACGGCCGGCTCGTGGAGGCCGGCACGCTCACGCAGCTACGCCATCTCACCCGCACCTCGGTCACGGCCGCACTCACCAGAATTCCGGACAACGGCCTGCCCCACGTCCACGACCTCACCATCGACGGCGATCGCGTGCGCTTCCAGGCCGACACCGACCACATCGGCGACGTGCTGACCAGGCTGACCGAATACGGCGTCCGCGACATCACCGCCCAGCCCCCCACCCTGGAAGAGCTGTTCATGAGGCACTACCGATGAACACCGCAGCACTGATCCGGCTGATCCTGCGCCGCGACCGCGTCTGGCAGCCGCTTTGGATCGGCTCGGTCACCCTCTTCGTCGCGACCACGGTGGCCACCATCGGGCAGCTGCTCCCGACTTTCGAAGCACGCCTGCACTACGCCGACGAGATCGCGGATAATCCGGTGATCCTGCTGCTGCAGGGACCGACCTACGGCGACAGCCTCGGCGCGGCCGCCGCACAGCAGCGGGGCGCCGCCACCACCATCTTCGCCGCCCTGGTCAGCGTCATCCTCCTGGTCAAGCACACCCGCTCCGACGAGGAAAGGGGGCGGCGGGAACTCGTCGGCTCGGCCCCCGTAGGGCGGCACGCCCCGCTGACCGCCGCCCTCATCGTCGTGCTGGCCGCCAACGCCGTACTGGCCGTGCTGATCACCATGGTCGGCGTGAGCGCCGGACTCCCCCTGGCTGGATCCCTCGCCTGGGGGCTGATGGCGGCCTCCGGCGGCTGGGTCGGCGCGGCACTGGCCGCGGTCGCCGTACAGGTGGCCCAGAGCGCCCGCGTGGCCGGAGCCGTGGCCTTCACCGTGTTTTTCGCCGCTTACCTGATCCGAGGCCTCAGCGACCTGGGCGGCCCAGGCATGCACTGGCTGGGCTGGCTCGTGCCGAACGGCTGGATGCTGCGTGCCCGCGCCTTCGGTGGCGAGCAGTGGTGGGTGTTCCTGCTGGTTGCGGCGTTCGTCGCGGCCTTGGTCGCAGTGGCTTACGTACTGTCGGCCCGCCGGGACATCGGCACCGGCCTTGTGCCCCCGTGGCTCGGTTCCTCCGATGCGCCGAACGTTCTGCGCGGACCACTCGGGCTGGCGTGGCGGATTCACCGGGGCATGGCGCTGGCGTGGATTGCGGGTGCAGCCTGCATCGGTGTGGCGATCGGGCTGGGCGGGCAGGGCGCTCTCGAACAGTTCGGTCAGAGCGGAGGACCGGCCTTCTGGGCCCGGCGGACGGGTACAGGTGATCCCGCCCAGATATTCTTCGAGCTCGTCGTGTACGAGCCGGCCGTCTATTCCGTCTCGCCGTACGCGATCACGACGGTTCTCCGCCTGCGCGGCGAGGTGGCCACGGAACTCTTCCTGTCCCACCCGGTGAACAGGGCGTACTGGGCACTCAGCCATCTCGTGTTCGCGGTGGCGGTGCCCGTCGTCGTGCTGGTGACCGCCGGTCTGGCGTTGGGCCTCGGCAGCGGGGACTACGCCGGTGGCCTGGCCCTCACCATGGTCGTCCTGCCCGGTATCTGGGTGATGGCCGGGATCGCCGTGGCGGCATTCGGGCTGTTCCAGCGGGCCGGAGCAGTCGTGGGGTGGGCCGCATTGGCGCTGACGATCGCCCTGGAAATCGGCTGGGAGGTTGGCCTGGTGAGCGACTCGCTTTTCATGATCTCGCCGTTCGCGCACGTCCATTACTCCACGCTGGCCGACCCCGGACCGGGCACGCTGCTCGGCCTCACCCTTGTGGCGGCCGGTTTTGTGGCGGTGGGCCTGTACGGGCTCCGCCGCCGCGATCTGGCCCTATGACCCGCTGGCTCGGGGGGAACCGCCGAGCGTCGTGGACGACTGCGCGAATCTGGTGGCCGCCGTACGCCGGACGAGGGCCGGGACGGGTTCGGTGGCCACCGCCCGGCAGTAGAGCTTGCCTACTTCGAAGCCTTGCGCGATCGACGCCGGAGCGGGTCAGGTCGTGTAGGCCGCAGCCAACCGCGGGCCGTGTCGCTTCGACCGGATGTCCTTGACCCTGCCCGCGCGGACAACGCGCACCTGGACTTCGGCCACGGCATTCACTACTACCTGGGCGCCACGCCTGCCCGGGGCAAAGCCTCGGATCGCGCTCACAACGCTACTGCGCCGCTTGCCCGCGGTGGAAGTCGCCGTGCCGACCGACCGGCTCGGCTGGTGGCCGAGGCGGCAGCGGGCGCTGGCCGCCTTGCCGGTGCGCTCCTGGCCGCCTCCTCCGACCTGAGCGGTCAGCCCTCCTCAGCCGGCGGATACAGGCCAGCCTGGCGATAGACGGCGGTGAGGTAGCGCAGCATCTCGGCGGTGTCCGGCGGATCAGGCTGCAGCACGCGGTAGGTCACCGCCCCGGCCATCATGTCGATCAGCACGTCCAGGTCAGCGTCGGCGGCCACCGTGCCGTCCTGCTGGGCGCGTCGGAGCATCGCGGCGGCCAGCTCGCGGCGAGGCAGGATGTAGTGCTTCCAGTAGACGGCCATCAGAGCGGGATGGCTCACCGCCGAGCCCATAATGCGGGCGACCAGCGCCCGGAAGTCGGGGCTCGCGGTCATCTCGGCCGCCGCGGGCAGGACGTGTTCGACGAGGTCCTGCGGAGGCAGGGCATACACGTCGGCGGCAGACGGTGTGACCTCGGCGCTGACCCACTGCTCGATGGCCTGGGCGATCAGGTCTTCCTTGGTACTCCAGCGACGGTAGACGGTCAGCTTTCCCACCCCGGCGCGCTTGGCGACCTGTTCGATGCTGGTGCCCTCCACGCCGCGCTCGACGAACAACGCCAGCGCGGCGGAAAGGATCGCGGTATCGGTCTCGGGGTCGCGCGGGCGTCCGCGACCGCGGGCGGCGGTCATCCCGGTCGTCCTGGGGCGGTCATCGCAGGGCTCCGTCCAGCCAGCGGGTGATATCGGCAGGACCGCCCTTGCAAGCCACGTGGGCGTCCGGGCGCAGCAGCATAGCGGGCCCCGCGGCAGGCCCTGCGGCGCGGAGCCGGATCACCTGGTCGCCGAGCCGCTGCCCGGCTGCATCGAAGGCGGCCTGATCGCCGAGCACGGCCCAACGGCCGCGCAGTTCGGCGTGCAGCCGGGTGCGGCTGCCGTCGGGGCGCTCGCAGGCCAGGTCGTCGATGCGGTCACCGGGACGGGGCTTGCGCCCGCGCCCACCCAGCGTTGCGCCGAGCGGGCCGCGCCGGTAGCTCACCCACAGCTGCGAGGTGGTGTAGGTGGTCCAGCGCTGAATCCAGGCCTGGTTGAACACCCGCATCAGCACCTGGTCGCGCAGCAGCCGGCCGAGCGGGCTACCCGCGATGTTGACCTTGGTGGCGGCGGTGCTGCCACGCAACACCGCGGTGGCCAGCGGGCGGCGTTCGGCCTGGTAGGTGTCGAGAAGCGCCTGTCCGGCCCTGCCCTGCACGACCAGGGCGAGCTTCCAGGCAAGGTTCTCGGCGTCGCCGAGCCCCGTCAGCATGCCCTGCCCGCCGAACGGAGCGTGTACGTGGGCGGCGTCCCCGGCCAGCAGGATGCGCTCTTTGCGGTAGGTGCCGGCCAGCCGCCGGTGCACGCTGAACAGCGACGCCCAGGTGACGTCGGTCAGGCGCAGGCCGGTCAGGCCGGTGCGCGCGGGCAGGATGCGCCGCATGCGCTCGGCGATCTGTTCCTCACCGGGCTTGTCGCCCGTGAAGGCGGCGTCGTAGGCGAGCAGCCGCCACTGATCGCCGGGCATCGGCATCGCGCCCAACACGCCGTCGGGGTGCATCCAGCCGCTGGTGCCCGAGCGGTCCAGCGGCGGATCGCCGTCGAGTCTGCCGTCGACCAGCAGGAACCGCTCGCTGACCTTGACGCCGGGAAAGCCGATGCCGGCCAGCTTGCGGACCGTGCTGGCGGTCCCGTCGCAGCCCACCAGCCAGCCTGCCCGGATGGTACGGCCGTCGGCGAGCGTCGCGGTGACGCCGGTGGGGTCCTGCTGCGCCTTGACCAGCCCGGCGCTCCATTCCGGCCGGCCGCCCAGTTCGGCCAGCCGGGCACGCAGCCGTTCCTCGACGCGGGCCTGGGAGATCACCATCGGCGGGGCGGCGGTGCCCAGGCCTGGGTCGCCGAACCGGATCTTCATCATCGGGCGGTCTCCGGCATAGGTGGTGATCGTCATGGCCCGTACCGACTCCTGCGGCAGATCGCCGAGGGCGCCCAGGCGGTCCAGCACCTCCGAGCCACGGGCGTGCACGAAGTTCGCCCGGGACGTGGTGGCCGGCCCCGCGGCCTTGTCGATCACCTGGACCGAGACGCCGTGCTGCAGCAGGGCGCACGCCAGCGCCAGGCCGACCGGCCCGGCTCCGACCACCAGGACATCGCTCTCCATGCTCACCCTCCTTTAATTATCGAAACGGTATCGTAAACAAATAATGCCCTTGATCGCTCCCCCGTGTCCAGAGGGGTCGGCCCGAGCTACGAGCGAGCGCCCACGTCTGCGCGGTTCAGCTAGGAGGGGTCGCCTTCAACGCCGTTACGCGAGCGGTGCCTGGCCCAGGCGTGCAGGGCCAGGCCGGCGGCGACCACGATGACCGCCGGCCACAGCAGCGTCGCCGATCCGCCGGCGGCCAGCCAGCCAATGACGAAGGCGGCGAAAACCCCCGGCCGGACGGCAATGTCGCGGCCCATCATGGTCTCCTGCCTGCCTGTCTGCCGGAGGGATGTAGGTGTGGTGCCGGAGATAGATCACATGAGGTAGCGCAGCCACAGGTACGGGGCGACCAGGGCGACGGTGACCGCGGTGACGATCAGGCCGTACTTGGTGAACTGCCAGAAGCTGATCGGGGTGCCGTTGCGGGCGGCGATGCCCAGCACGACCACGTTGGCGGCGGCACCGACGGCGGTGGCGTTACCGCCCAGGTCGGCGCCGAAGGCCAGCGCCCACCACAGCACCTGCCCGCCCCCGTGGCCGCCCTGGAACTGCACCAGTTGCTCCACGATCGGGCTCATCGTGGCTACATAGGGGATGTTGTCCACGATGGCCGACAACACCGCCGAGCCGCCCAGCAGCCCCATCGTGGTCAGCTCGGGCCGTCCGGCGGTCGCCGCGACCGCAGTCTGGGACAACTGGCCGATGACGCCGGTGTTGACCAGGGCGCCGACCATGACGAACAACCCGGCGAAGAACACCAGCGTGGGCCACTCCACCTCGGCCAGCGCCTGCTCGGTTGTCACCTTGGTGACCGCCACCAGCACCCCGGCGCCGAGCAGCGCCACCACCGACGGCTCATAGTGCAGCACCGGGTGCAGCACGAACGCCGCCATCACCAATCCGAGAACCGCCAGGCTCTGCCACAGCAGCCGCCGGTCGGCGATGGCTTCCCGCTCGTTCAGCGTCATGATGGCCGCGGCGCGTTCTGGGTCGTAGCGGAACGTCCGGCCGAACATCAGCCAGCACAAGGCGACGAACACCGCCATCAGCACGATGACCATCGGCGCCATGTGCACCAGGAAGTCGTTGAAGCTCAACCCGGCACGGCTGGCGATGATGATGTTCGGCGGATCTCCGACCAGGGTGGCCGCGCCG
>NZ_JBDPME010000070.1:0-3214 GCF_039871825.1 Nonomuraea sp. B12E4
GAACTGGCAGGAGCCGTTGATTGACTGATCTGAGTTCCCGGCCGTTCGGGGCTTTCCATCACTGTGTGTGATCGCCAGGAGCGTAGGTCTTCCATGTTCCGCCGCCCTCGGCTGCGAGGTTCTCGGCATGTTCGACGTGGTAGCCGAGCATCTCGGCGACGACGGAAGCGGGAGCTTGAAGGACGAGCTGGCGGATCGAGGCGGTCCGTGCGTTAAGCCGTGGAATGTCCGCCTTCCGAAGCCGTCCGTGGAGCGCTTCGGTGGTCATCGGCTGCCCGGCTCGGCGTCCGGGAAAGAGCCAGCGGCTGTTCGGGTTCGTCGCCGTCGCGGTGTTCGGACGTGTCTGGATGTAGGTCTGCAGCAGTGCGGCAAAGGGTGCGGGAACGGGCGAGGGCGGCTCGCCAAGTCGGAGAAAGAGCTGGTCGCCGTCGTGGCTGACGTCGTCGATGGTGAGACGGACGATTCGGGTAACCGGTTGGGCGTAGAGCAGGATCAGCAGCGCGACGACGCGGTCGAGTAGCGGCAGGGTCTCCTCGGTGAACATGCGCCGGATCAGCGTGATGCGACGGTGTTGAGTGAGCGGCGCTGGGTTTTCGGTGCTGTGAACCGGGATCTGCAGGCGTGGCAGGGTGCGCGCTTCAGAGCACCAGCGCAGGAAGGGCTGGACCAGGCGTCGGCTGATGGGTGGGGAGGCGAACCAAGCGTCGACGTCGGCTTGGGTGCACTCGGTCAGCGTGCGCCCGCGGTTCTCGAGCCAAGCCAGGAAAGCTCTGGCCTGCTGAAGACGGTCTCGGGCTCCTCGTTGACGGTTTTGCCCGAGCGGTCCCTTGGCGGCTGCAGCACGTAGCTGGCGGAGAAGATGCCAGGTGGCGTAGCGTTCCAGGATCTTGCGATGGTCGAGGTTGTCCACCTCGGGGAGCCAGTCGGTCAGCCAGCGCTGGAACAGCAGCAGGTGCCGGTCTGCGGGCGGGAGGATCCCGCATTCCATCAGCAGATCTCGGGTGTAGGCCACCGACCGCCAGGGTGACAACTGGCTGAGTCCGTCGTGGGTGAGAGGAACTCGACCGCGGGCCAGGGCGCGAAGGATCTGCTGAACGTGGGGACGGCCCGTCCACGTAATCAGTCCCCAGGGTCGTCGAGCGCTGCGCAGCAGGTTCAGCAGAGGGACGAGGTCGGGCCGGACGCGTCCAGTGCCGTCGTCGAGGAGGTCTTGGAGGCGTTCGGCCAGGACGCAACGGCCGCAGACCCCCAGCCGGTAACGTCGTCCCTCCTGCCCGCAGATAGTGCAGGTGAAGTTGCCCAGACCGCCGGCGCAATCAGTGCAAAGGGGCTGGCCGTCGGGATCGAGGCCGGGAGTCAGCCGGTCGACGCCGCAGCCGACGCAGCGCCCGTAGGTCTCCAGGGCCCGGGTCGCGCAGGTCGCGCAGAGATAGCCCTCGGGCCAGCGGGCCGCACCGAGCCGTACCTTCCTCTGGCAGCGAGCGCAGAACAGGTCTTCTTCTTTGATCCGCTTGCGGCCCCCGACCACGTGCTCAGGCTTCCGGCCGGATCCGGGCCCGCATGGGCCGGATCGTGTCGGCCAGGCTCGTCACGTTGTGGCCGCTTGCCGTGGCGCGGCTGGTGGCGTTTTGGGCGCGGGTCGCGATGAGCTCGGTGGGTGTGCAGGTGAAGATGTCGCAGAGCGCGGCCAGCACCGGTAGGGACAGCCGTTCGGGGGTCTGCGTGACCAGGCGCCAGACCTGCACCGAGGACAACTTGATACCGCGATCTTCCAGGAGAGGTATGAGGTCGGTGGCAGCGAACAGACCGTGACTGGCCATCACCTCACGCAGCCGCCATTGATAGCTGACCTGGCGTTTCATCGGGCCCTCCGGGCGGGTTTCAAGGCGGCGTCGAGGGTGGCGTCCAGCGCTCGGCGCAGGGTGCGGGTGCGGAAGTCGGAGGAGACGCAGGTGTAGATCGAGGTGGTGGACGCGTGCTCATGGCCGACCTGCTCTTGGACGAAGCGGGCATCCCAGCCGTCCTCGATCAGATGGGTGACGTAGGAGCGGCGGAAGGAGTGGAAGTCCAGTACCTTGTCCAGGCCCAGTGCGTCGCGGTAGAGGGCGAAGCGGCTGTTCATCTGGGAGAAGCCGATCCGCGGGCTGCGCTCCGAGGGCCACATGGCGCCGTCGTCGGCGGTGGCGAACAGCGGGCGGACCTCGGTGTCCCACTGCTCCAAGATTTCGGCGGCCCATGGCCAGACGGTCAATACGCTGCGCCGTTTCGGCGGCGATCCCTTCTGCGCCTTCCCATGCCGGACGTAGAGCACGCCGTACTCACCGAACTCGACTCCTTCGGGGTTGCGGCCCAGATCGGCGGTATCCAGCATGCGCGTCTCGTTGCGGCGCAGGCCGAAGGCGTAGGCGGTCTTGAATAGCGCGGCGTCGCGGAAGGCCGACAGCCAGCCCTTGCGGCCGGCCTCGCGGACCAGGCCGACCTGCGCGTCGGCGTGGTCGAAGAAGGCCTGTAACTCATCGCGGGTGAAGGCGCGCTTGCCCGCGTCCGCTTCGGCGTCGGCCACGTGCACCGCGGTGTTCCACTCGTGGCAGACCTGCACCGGATGGTTGCCGAAGCGGCGCTCGCACTCAACCGACCAGCCATAGAGCGGGTCGGTGATGTAGGAGCAGAAGGAGCGGACCGCCTCTTGATAGTTGCGCAGCGTGGAACGCTTCAGATCATGGACGGCGCGCAGGTCGCCGAGCCATTCGTCGACCATCAGCGGAGTCCATCGCCAGGGGAACGCATCGGCATGCCGTGTGAAGGCGCGAACCGTCTT
Organism: Nonomuraea sp. B12E4; assembly: GCF_039871825.1. Classification (NCBI taxonomy): domain Bacteria; kingdom Bacillati; phylum Actinomycetota; class Actinomycetes; order Streptosporangiales; family Streptosporangiaceae; genus Nonomuraea; species Nonomuraea sp. B12E4. The sequence goes on from NZ_JBDPME010000070.1 coordinate 2,819, forward strand.
CTCTCGGCTGTTGATCGTGCCGAACGCCAGGTTCCGTGCCAGCTGCTGGTTGCGCCAGCCGTCCAGCATGGCGGTGAAGATCTGCTCTTCGGGGTGAAGGAGCGGGAGTCCATCCACCAGGTGCAGGCCCGCGGCGCCCGGAATCAGATCATTCTCAGTAGCCACTCCAGCACTCTACGTCACTTACATTTGACGAAGGATGCTTTCATCAAAAGAAATGGCCTGAACGGCGCCCCAGGTCAACAACACGTAGCGGCTCCGATGATGCTCCGGTAGCGTCTGATCCTCAGGCGCGAGGCGTGTCCCATGCCAGGCCGGAGAGCAGCAGTGATTACCCCCTGCGCACCTCGCACGCAAACCAATCTGAGATTTCATCAGATGAAATTGCGGCCGGTT
>NZ_JBDPME010000071.1:0-3212 GCF_039871825.1 Nonomuraea sp. B12E4
TGGCGCACCCTTCAGCATTTGACGCTCAGCCCCTCACGAATTGGCGATGTGGCCCGAGCAGCGCTGGTTCTCACCCACTTCGAGCACGGACGGATCATGTGAAAGTCGCAGAGAAAACCTCACTATCGATCCGGCGTAGAGGGCGGTCGGATCCTCGGCGCGCCAACCGGCAGCGGCCGTCGCGGTGACTGCCTCGCAGGCCATCTGGCTGGCCGGGTCCGTCGTGATCGCCACCGCTTCGCGGGGTGTCCCCTCCCGCCCGCCCAGCCACGTGATGAGCTCCGAGTGGGGCAGGTCTGGCCGGGCCGGTGCTGCGCCGGCTCGTGGCCGGCGCGGCTCCGCGTCCGCTAAGCCCTGGGATCATCCCGCCTATCGAAGGTCAGAGACGGGCCATAAGACCCCGTTACCACCAGCCGGTTTTCCCGACGAACCAGCCGCCACCCGGCTTCTGCATCGTCGCGATTGCCCGGAACCTGACCTTGGATGAGGAGCTTTCCGGGTAGCCGCCTGACCAACCCGCCTGTCCATCACCCTCGACCAATCCTCTCTCACACTTCACCGAGCTGGTCTTCCCACCGTCGAAGGACACCAGCAACGCGGGAGTGTCACGGCGCTTGGTGTCACCGCTCAGGCGGGCCCAGCCGTACCACCTGCCGTTGACCTTGCCCCTTCGAACCTCGAGCTTGAGGGTCTTGTACGTAGCTCCGAACAGCTTGGAAACCGCCGTGGACGAGTGGGTGGCATTGTCGACGTTGACGCAGGACGCGGCACTCGCCGGCGCGGGCGATGCGCCGCATATGACGGTGACCAAGGAGGCGACGAGCATTCCGGATCCGATTCCTTTGAACATTCGAGCCCCACTTTCATGTGTGCTGCCGAGTAATGAGCTGACGACACGCGGAACAAACAGGCCCGAATGCCAACGGCCTTCGCCCTGCCCCTGAGCCGGATGTGCCCGCCGTTGATCTCGAAGCTTCGGCCGGCAGACCAGATCGCCCATTTTCACAGCTCCGGCATACGCCCGGAGCCACCTCGTTCGTGCCGCCATCCGGCGCGCAGTCGAGGCCGGACTGAGGGACGTCAACTCGGAACGACCGAATGTCGTTGCGGCTTATGTTGATTTATTCTCAGCGTCGGCTCGTGCCCAGCGCGAGGGGTGAATTCGCCAAGCACCGGCGGTTTCAGGACATCGGGCGATCGACGCCGGGGTGCGCGAACGTTTCGCGGTACGTGGCCGGGGCGACGCCGACAAGCCGCCGGAAATGCGGACGCAGTTGGGCGGCAGAGGAGAAGCCGCACAGCCGGGCGATCTCGTCAACCGCTAGATCGCTGGACTCCAGCAACTGCTGAGCGCGGATGACGCGCTGATGGGTCAGCCACGTCGCCGGTGCGTTGCCGGTGATCTCGCGGAACCTCCGGTCATAGTTGCGCCTGCTCATGTGCGCCCGTTCTGCCAGAACGCTCACCGGAATCGCCGTGTCCAACCGGGTGAGCGCCCATGTCATCGACTCGGCAACCGGATCCTTGGTGTCGAGTTCGGGGATCGGCGACTGGATGTACTGGGCCTGCCCGCCAGGCCGGTGCGGCGGCAGCACCATGGCCCTCGCCAGCCGATTGGCGTCCGCCGCGCCCGCCATCGCGCGGATCAGGTGCAGGCTGAGATCCATTCCGGCGGCACCGCCACCGGCGGTCAGGACATCTCCGTCATCGATGTAGAGGACTCTCGCGTCGACCTTCACCTTCGGATACATCTCGGTCAGCCGATCGGCCACGGCCCAGTGCGTCGTCGCGGGGCGCTCGTCCAATAGCCCGGCGGCGGCCAGCACGAACGTACCGCTGCACAACCCGGCGACCCGCGCGCCCCGCCCATTTGCGGCACGCAGGGCTTCCAACACTGGTTCCGGCGGGCTCTCGGCCGCTTCCTGGCGTAAGTTGGGCACGATGATCAGATCGGCAGCCCGGATCACCTCAAGATCATAGGGAACCTCGCACGACAACCCGCCCCCGACGATTGCGGCGCCCGGTTCGCCCCCGACGATTTGCAGATCCAGATCGGGCAGGAGGCCGTAGTGCGCGGCGATGTCGAACGCACCGAACGCGAAGGACATGCTGCCAAGCAACGCGCCGTCGAAAACAATCACGACCACTCGCTGAGGCGCCTGCGGCGCCGCATGGACCCGATGATCGGCGACGAAGGCATCCGCCAGGGCCTCCGTGCTCGCACGTGGCATTTCCGACTTCATTGCAGTCTAGGGTACGACTTGCGGGCGCCGTCGCGTTTCTTTGGCGCGGCCATTCCAGGTGCCTACTTGATCCACAGGGCGTCGGGGCGGGCCAGAAGCGGCGGCGACGCAGCGGGTGCCCCCGCCCTATCACCTGCCAAAACATGTTCGGATCGAATTATCACTTTGAATGCCATTCGGCCTCATCAGTTAGAGGCGGCCTAAATGACAGTGTCCAGGTCAGGCGCAGGCTCCGCTGTCCTCTTCAGCGGCGCCAGACAACTGCGCTGACACCGGGTGTGCTTCTGATCGCAGACACTCGTCGAAGCGCCGCGTGGCCATCTCAAGCGCGAACTGGCAGCGAACTGAAGCGCTCGGCCACCGCATGCCTGCGGCGAGTACGCTCATGCAGTTGTTCTTCGGCTCCGTACTGCCGACTTCGATGACGCAGCCGCCGATACTTCGATGTCCATCGAGCTGACAGTGCCCGGATCGGCCGGTCAGTGACGCCAGAAAGTCAACCACCACTCAGGGTTCCAGCAGGCGGTGTGGGCCCGGACCGTGTTCCGCGAGCCTGTCCGCAGGGTTGACCAGCGCGCACTGCTCGAAGGACAGGCACCCGCAGCCGATGCAGTCGGTGAACAGGTCGCGCATCCGCTCCATCTTCTCGATGCGGGCGTTGATCTCCCTGCTCCAGCACACCGACGCGTTCATCCAGAACTGCCGGGTGGCGGGCTCCCCCTCCGGCAGGAAGCCCAGCACCCCTCCGATCACCGACAGCGGCATGCCAACGCTCTGCGACGCGCGGATGAACGCCACCCGGCGCAGAGTGCTGCGGTGGTAGCGGCGCTGGTTGCCGTCGGCGAGGTGTGTCAGAGAAAATGCACCAGATCGGGCCGGAAATACCCATCAGCCGCAGGAGTGGTTAAAGGGGATCCTGGCGTAGTTCTCGCCGGGTCGCAACCCGGGCCTCGTGTGCGGCGTCCAGTC
>NZ_JBDPME010000072.1:0-3119 GCF_039871825.1 Nonomuraea sp. B12E4
GTAGCGTCTGATCCTCAGGCGCGAGGCGTGTCCCATGCCAGGCCGGAGAGCAGCAGTGATTACCCCCTGCGCACCTCGCACGCAAACCAATCTGAGATTTCATCAGATGAAATTGCGGCCGGTTCCGGAGTACGCGAGAAACACACCGCGTGATGTGAGGCGTTTCTGACTTAAAGGCCTCGCAGATAGGGGCAACTGGGGACTTCGGCGGCAGAGCTGGCACAGGTCTTGGTGATCATGGAGTTGCGACGCTCTGTGATCACTGAGGAGACCTGTGCCCGCGCTTCCATCATGGCAACCTGCCCTGGCAACGGTGTGGTGACCTGATGCCGGTCACCATGCTCTACGGCGGAGGACTGTTCTTTCCCGGCGAAATGGCCGGCACCTCGGCTGAGCGGGCGGCAGGGGACCGCGGTCAAGGGACGTTCACCGGTTTCGTGCGACCAGCCGCGATCGGTCTCGCTGACCGATATATGCTTCCCCGCAAGCCTCCCGGTATCGGACAATGGGGATGTGATTGATCGGTCCGGAAGAAGGCCGAAGGGGTTCCTGTTCATTGTGGTCGCGTTGGACGTCGTCCTGCCGATCCTCGCGCTCTTAGCCATAGCCGGCGAGCGACTGGTACACGCCGACGGCCCCACGGGGCCGACCGGTGGTGTGTTTGGGGTAGGCCTCTTATTGATCGCCGTGATCCTGGTCGGGCTCAGCGTCCTGCTCGCGTGCGTCGGCATGGACGACGTTCCGGACTCGGCGGCGCTGCTGTTCGGAGCGATGGCGGCGGCTGCGATGCTCGCGCTGTGTTGGGCTGGATACCTGACCCATACGAAGACGGACGACTGGCCGCTCGAACGGCGTGGCGAACTCGTCACCTGCACCGTGGAACGAATCGACACGGAGACCGACTCGGAGACCTTCGTGGACGTTCGCAGATATCACGTGGCCTGTGCCAACGGCATGTCCAGAAGGCTGCTCGAAGAGCGCGCGTCGTGGAAGGTGGGCAGCCAGGTGCCGTTCCGTGTCGATCCGCACGGCCGGATCGATCCGAGGCCCGCGGGGGAGGCGACCGTTGCGGCAACGGATGTCCGGAATATCGCAGGACTGTTGGCCTTGAGCATCGGCTTGCCCTTGCTCATGCTCGTGTTCAACTCGAGGGTAGTTGACTCACGGGACACCGATCGTTCATGGTGACGATCCGGTCCGTGCTGCTCCTGTGGAACGAACGCCACGTGCGGCACTGCTCCTGCCGACAATGTCATCCGCGCAGGTCATCCGGGCCCTCGCCCCGAAGTGTGGACACCTTGAGTGCCGGATGATGGAAATCCGGAGGCAAGGAGTTCCACGTGGCGATGAAGTCGTATCCGCCGGAGTTCAAGGCGGACGCCGTCGCGTTGTACCTGTCTGACCCGGCGCGGACGTACGCGTCGGTGGCGCGGGACCTGGGTATCAACCGCGAGACCCTGCGCCTGTGGGTGAAGGAGGCCCGCGCGGACGGCACCGCGGGGGCGAAGAAGGCGGCCCCGGGCAAGAAGCCGGCGAGCGGCACGCTATCGTCCGACGACGTGCTGGAAGAGGAGAACAGGCAGCTCAAGGCCCGGGTCCGGGAGCTGGAGCTGGAGCGCGACATGCTGCGCCGGGCGGCCCTCTCCACACATCCGGCGGGCGGCAAGGTGGGTGCGGTGCACATTGCGGAGGCCCTTTGCGCGGAAGAAGGTGACATCACGATCAGCTGATGGGAGATGTGATGATTCTCAGGCGAATCACTGCAGCCATCACCTTGGTGGCAGGCCTGCTGGTGCCGGCGTTACCGGCGGACGCCTCCGCATCGGTGACGCTGGAGGCGAGCTACACGACCTCGCTGGAGAACGGCTGGGCGCTGGTGGAGCGCTACCGCGACAACTCCACCGGATTCCAGGCCGAGACCTATCCCCCCGACGGGCGAGGCGACCACACCGGGCAGACCAGGCGACTGTTCGGCGACATCGCCCGGCCGCATTCTTCCAGGTTCCTGCTCTACCACGCGCCCGGCTGGCAGACCGGGACCAAGGCCACCCCGGTTCTCCTGGTCCACGGCGCCAACCAGACGGCCGACCTGGCCTGGGCCAACCCCAACGCCCGCGGATCCTACGGCTGCGGACAGGCCAGCTGTCCCACCACGGGGCTCATGCAGTACCTGGACGCGCGCGGCTACAAGGTCTTCGCGGTCGGGTTCCCGCACGTCACCGGCGACGGCCACTACTGGGCCGAGCAGATAGCCGACGCGGTGGCCCGGATCAGGGCCAAGACCGGCGCGGCGCAGGTGGACGTGATCGGCTGGTCGAAGGGGGCCTTCAACGCGCGCATGTACGTCTCCTCGCTGCGCCAGCCGTGGGGCACACCGTACGCGGGCGATGTCCGCAAGCTGCTGCTGGTGGGCGGGCCGAACAAGGGCTTCGACTGGGGTTACCGACACGGCTGGACCCACGATTTCGCGATATTTCCTGAATGTGGAGGCACGCTGAACGCGCCCGCCCCGCACTCGGAGATGATCTGCTACGGCCTGTGGCGCAACCACCCCGAACTCAGCTATGAGGGCAACGCCTACCCCGGCTCGGACGACATGCTCTACCGCTGGGACAACGTCTACCCACTGCCCGCCACCGAGCAGGACTGGTACACCACCTACTACGGCGGCACCGGTTTCTACACCTACGGCCGCGGCATCCAGTGGGCCATCGACCGCGGCTCCCTGGTCGGCCCCCTGATCGCCGCGGGCACTCCGGTGAGCGTGGCCGTCTACCAGCTGTGCGGCAACTCCCCTGACATGGCGCTGCTGCACAACGAGCACACCGGCCCCTCCGATGGCGCGGTCTTCGTCGCCAGCTGCACCGCCCCCGACGGCATCACCACCCGATCCGGTACGGCCACGCTCGGCCTCAACCACCTCAAACTCGGGTGGTCCGCCACCGCGATGACCCAGCTCGCCACCTGGCTCAACTGACGAATCCAAAGGACACCGCTCGGCCCCGGCCACCCGGCGCCGCAGGCGGTCCGCTCGGTCTTCCTGGAGGACTACGGAGATCCGGACGAGCCTGGGGACGCCGACATCATCCGCGCGTACTCGCCGTATCACAACATCGCGC
>NZ_JBDPME010000073.1:0-2678 GCF_039871825.1 Nonomuraea sp. B12E4
CCCCTCCTCCGTTGACGTAGGGCCAGATCGTGTTGGCGATGATTTGGCCGTCGCCAGCCTGCTCCGGGTATCTCTCGGGATAACCCGACACCTGGACGGCTTGGCACACTTCGCCGATTGGCGCGGTTTTCCACCTGTCGTTGGGATAGAGCCGGAGCATCTTGTTGAGGAAGGCGTTGGTGGCCCAGGTAGGGTCGAGGCGATTTCTGTCGCTGCCCCATGAGTCGAGTTGCTGGAACAGTCCCAGACTGGTGTGGTCGACCTTCTCACTGATGTTCTGGATGCTGCTCTCGACGATGACGGTGGTAATGGCGATCGCCGCGGCCCGGGCGTCGAGTCCGCGGTCGCGGACGGCTTTGATGACCATTCGCGCGCAGGAGACGCGGTAGGCGTCCATGTAGCCGCGCATCTTGGCGTTGAGGGTGTTGTTGAGCCGGGCGGCCAGGCTGGCGTCGAGGGCGGTGGTGCCGCGGGGATCGCAAGGGGCGAGCTGGTAGGCGGCTGCTGTGATTGGGACCGGATCGGCCAGGGCGGGATTCGTCGTGGCTGAGATGATTAGACCGGTGATGACTGCCGTGGTCGTGACGCCGGTACGAAGTATGAGGGATCTGAACATGAGAGGGGCTCCTTCGGAGAGTGCGGCCGACAAGGCCGGTTCTGTCGCAGGGGAGCGGCCCGCGGCGGGCAGGACAGGGACCGACGGGCCGGGCGCGGATGTCATCGGCATGGCGCAGGTCCGGATGGGAGTTCCTGCCTTGAGCGGGCCCGTGTCGTGCGCCGTGGGCGTTCGGTGAGTGGGCGGGCGCGTGCCCAGGACGAGGCCTCCGCCGATGGGGGTCGAGTTGAACGGGCCGGAGACGTACCACTCGCTGGCATGGGAGGCGCCGTTCTTCCAGACGTGGTAATTGAAGCTGCCGCCCGGAATGGGGTCGGCGACGCGGTCGCCTACGGCCGAGACGTTCCAGCAGCCGGATTCCATTCACCGGAGTTGCCGAAGGCGTATCCGCTGGAGGCCCACCGCCAGATCGTCATGGTGCCGTTACCGTCATCACGCATCATGGCGGGCTCGGCCTTGCAAAGGCAGTGACCACCGGCATCGTCCACCAACCGCGAGAGATGAGGGTGTGTTGTCCCGGTGACGTCATGACGGGAAGCTTCGGTTGTGCCGATCCAAGTACGGTCCAAATCGGCTCCAAACTATTCAAGGCTGATCACGGAACGCGTCCCACAATCGGCTGGCCGTATGGCCTACAAGGACCGGGAATCAAAACGTGGGCGCATCTCCCTCTTCTTTCGCCGCGGTTTGCGCACCGTCCGCTGTTCACCTTGAGGGCCGGCCAGGCGCCGGACGGCTACCGGACGCCGGACCTCGCCGAAGTGGACTTGCTTCTCTGTGAGGTGCCGACACACCTGGGATGTGCCGTATGCGTGGATAGCGTCGAGAACAGGACGAAGGGAATCACCACTGATCTTTCAGAAGCTCAGCGGCGGGCGGCGACGCCGTCGTCGAGCGACGAAATCGAAGCCGTGGTCGTAGCGACCGACGCCGTGATACTGCGGTCCGCTCCAAGAACGCTGTAATGCGGATGCGCTGACACGGTCAGGCCGCACCGTGGATGACTGCCAGGGCGACGAAGGGAGGCTGGTCGGAGCCGGCGAAGATGGCGGGGGCGCGGGTCAATGGCCGGGCTGCCAGCCGGGCTTTAGGAGCCGGTGGCCGACCGGGCCCTGACGCAGGGCGGCCTGCGGTGTGGCCATGATGTGCGCAGCCTGCTCAGCCAGTTGCAGCGCGCGTTCCGGATCGCGCTGCAACTGATCGGCAGTCCCGAGTGGCGATCTGATGGGAGCGCGCCCGATCGTGCTCCAGTTGCGCTTGGCGAGCCTGTTGTAGCGCAGAGCCGCAGCCCTCACTTGTGAGCAGCCCGCAACGCTTGGAGCCGATTTTGATCGTATTTGGATCAGAACAACCGAAGCTCCCCTCATGACACATCCTTCGGAGAACATCCCTCTCCTGTCACGCGGCCTGTGGACGATGCTGGCGGTCACCGTCATCGCCTCGGGCACGGCCGCGGTCTCCTCCACACCGGCAGCAGCGACCGGGGTGTCTCGTCCGGCCGTCACATCGGTTGACCAGGAGCCGCCGCCCGGAGACCCGCCGCTGCCGGAATACCCTGGGCTGCCGCGGGAGGAACCGATCCGCCCCTTCGCGGTGGACACTACGCCATTACCCTGCGGCGACAACGGCGCTGACAAGGCCCTGACCCGGGACCAGGTGCTCACGCGAGCGCGCAGTTGGTTGGACGTCGGCGGCGTCCCGTACAGCCAGGGAAGGTGCTATCGCAACTCCTTCGGCGACTACCGCACGGACTGCTCCGGATTCGTCTCGATGGCCTGGGGGCTCGGCGGATCCGGAAGCGCCTTCTGGACCGGCAACCTGATGAACAGGGCGGAAACGATCTCCCGCAGTGACCTGCAGCCCGGGGACGCGCTCCTGCGGCATACCGGCGATCCGAGCGAGAACCATGTGGCGTTGTTCGTCCGATGGGCAGACAGCGCTCGCACGCAGCCGGTCGTCATCGAACAGACCGGCAGCGCGGGCACCATCCAACGCACCTGGACCGCCGGTAATGCCAGCCTCTATACGCCCATTCGCTACGACAACATCGGCGGAGGAGGGC
>NZ_JBDPME010000074.1:0-2674 GCF_039871825.1 Nonomuraea sp. B12E4
GTACAACGCGACGGCGTCCGCCTTGAACTCCGGCGGATACGACTTCATCGCCACGTGGAACTCCTTGTCTCCGGATCTCCATCATCCGGTACTCAAGGTGTCCACGTTTCGGGGCGAGGGCCCCCCGGCAGTAGTGGGCGGACTTGCTCAGCGTCCCGGGCATTGTCGAGCAGCACCAGCATCCGCTTGTCAGCCAGCAGTGTGCGGTACAGGCCGGCCTGCGCCTCCACGGTGCCGGGGATCCGCTGCGGCGGCACCTGGAGCGCGTCGAGGAAACTGCGAATCGCCTCGTCAGGCCCCAGCGGCGAACCGCTCGGGTCGAACCCGCGCAGGTTCAGGTAGAGCTGGCCGTCGGGGAAACGTGTACGGACCTGATGCGCCCAATGCACCGCGAGTGTTGTCTTGCCGACGCCGGGCGTGCCCGTGATCACAGAGATCGGCAATTGCGGCACAGCGGCCGGGACGAGCGCCTCGTCCAAAAGCGCAAGCGCCTCGGAACGGCCGGTGAATCCTGCCACGGCCGCCGGCAACTGCGCAGGCACCATGACAGAGGGCGTCGATCTTTCGGGATAGCCGGGCTCTGCGCGCGCGAGCCTTATCAGCGCTGTGCGGTCAGGCTCGGGGAGGGCCAGCGCGGTGGCGAGCATGCGTACGGACCCGATGCGCGGTCGGCGGATCCGGCCTGACTCCAGGCCGCGGACGGTGCCCACGCTCAGTCCTGAACGTTGCGCCAGCTCCTCCTGCGTAAGAAGCGCCTGCTCCCGGAGCATCCGCAGGGCGAAGGCCAGGGGCCCCGGTGGGCCGGAAGGCGATGCCGCATCACGGCTTCTGGTCATATGTCGCCGCCTCTCGGAAATTGATGGTGAGTTGACGGGGGCTTGACTGGAGCAGTGGCTCGGGGCGGAGCAGAGTGTAACGACATGATCTACATGGTCGCCCGGAATCCGGCGCGACGGTCCGTCTGCCGAGTTGGCCGGGCAACCGGGGGAGTCGAGGCCATGCTGCCCTGCGATCGCGGGACTCCCATGATGATCGAAATCGTCACCCGGCGCCTGCGTCGGAGTCGGCGTGCCCTGTCTCGTCCGCTTCACCATGGCGTCCAGGAGCGGAGAGCCATCGGCGGCAGATCGGATGTTCGCCGCCTCTCGGCGGCCCGCGATGGCATGACACGCGCTCGACGCCATCATGCTCGCGCCCTCCGACGTATTGGGGGGATGTCTCGACGCACGGCCGGATTGCGCCTGCGCCAGTGTGCGAGCGCCGCTCGGACCATGCGGTGATGCGGCCAACCCGGATGTTGACGAAACCGTAAGTATCGGTAAACATGTTGCCGGAACCACGAGTGCGAATCGGGTGAGGAAATCATGAACTCAGACCTGCGCGGCAAGCGAGCGCTCATCGCCGGCGCATTCCCAGGGCATCGGCGCGGCTGTGGCTGAGATGTTCGCCGAGATGGGGTGCGACCTCGGCCTGGCGGCACGCAGCGCGCCTGAGTCGGGGTTGGCCGTCCGGCCATGCACAGACCACGGTGTGGACGCTGACGTTCACGTCGTGGATCTGCGGAGTCGCGACGAGATAGATCGGCTGGCACCCGAAGTGGTCGTTTTCCGCACCCTCGCCAGCCTCCTCGCCGGGGTTTCACGTCCAACCATATGGTCGGCGGCACGGCTCGTTCGGCCGAGTTCGCGAGGTGACATATGTACGAGCTCGGGATCTGCACGACCTCCATCAGGCGTCCAGCGGCGTGACCTGCACGAAAAGCCCGGTCATCGGCGCCTTACCCGGCTCGCTGTCGCACGGGCGGCTGAGAACCGCGATCTGCGACTCCGACCAGGCCTTCTGGGCGGCCTTCTCAGTCATGGCCAGCTGGGTGTCGCGCACCAACGACGCCCGCATGTCGTAGATCTATCGCCGGAGAGCAGCAGAGTCCCTGCCGGCCGGGTCTATCTTCGGCCCTTCGCCCCGCACGGGTAGTTGCTCGCTCAGGCCGATATGTCCGATAGACGCGAACGCTCGACCGCCCAGCACCCCCGTCGCGAGCCCGCCGCCCATCGAGTAGGTGTGCGGAACACATCCCGCACCCGGCTCGATCGCCGTCTCACCGGCAGGGTCCGTTTGTTCATGCTGATGAGAGTGAACCTCCGACACCCTGGCCGGCCCTCGCGCAATCGCTCCTTGTCGGCAGATTCCACTGGCCCACCCTGGATGATGATCGTCTCAAGAGATCCGCCCGCACCATGCTCAGGGTTCATGGCGGCCGTACCGCACTCTCGTCGCTCAGATGAAACCAGTCATATTTATGCCAGGCAGGTTTGCTGCGATGTAGGCCAGCCTGAAAACTGCTCTCACCTGAACGAAGCGGGCTGCCTCAGGCCTGATGGGTAACGTCGCCAGCCAGTTGCGCGTGCGGGGCCGAGGTTCGTTCTGTTGTCGATTTGTCACGTACAACGCTGAATGCCAAATCCCTGGAGAAGTGCGGCGACGGAATCCTGTCTCACAATGATTCGCGCAATGGTCATGCCCCTGTAGCCGCTACTTCTAGGTGGCCGGTTAGCGTCCACGGGAGTGGTGTACGGGTGATCTTCCCTCTGGTGTGACGGGAGAGATCCATGTGACAAGTGACGGCCACTTCGTAATCCTTCGATTTGCACATTCAGACACGAAGGGGACGAAG
>NZ_JBDPME010000075.1:0-1856 GCF_039871825.1 Nonomuraea sp. B12E4
GTCGGCGCCTGCATTCTGTGTTGGGATACCGGCCGCCGCTGGAAGTTCTCGAGGAATGGTTCGATAGGCAAGTCGCTGCATGATATAGTTCATTTACTCCGGTGTCCGGAAAATGCGGGGCATGTCACACCCGCATGCTGGCGAACGGGCCGGAGCCGCCAGTCGACAATTGCAGGCCGGCCTTGGCCAGCCGGGGTTTCAGGACGCCGTTCTTTTCCTGCAGCGTGGTGTCGATCCACGCCCAGGAGCCGTCGTCTTGCTGTAATTGGGCCGGGCCGCTGTAGGAGTCGGTGGACAGATGCCCGTCCGGGTAGGCCCACGTGCGCGAGGTTTCGGTGAAGGTGGCCTCGACTGCCACCGGTTTGTTCTGTTTTTTGGCTTCCGCGACTGCGGTGCGTAATGGCGCGTCGGGGTCGTCTGGGCGTGGGAATGTGGTTAAAGCCGGTTCGGCGGGGCCTTTGGTGGGGTCGGGCTCCGCCTGTGCGGTGCCGGTCGCCCCGGCCACCAGCAGCGATGCTGCCACCGTGAGCACCGTTGCCAGCGCGAGTTGCCGGTGGGCGACTCGGCCGCGCTTGGGTGTGCTGACTAACTTGTTCACTGACACCTTCCTGTGTTGTTGGTCGGGAACAGCAAACAAGCTTTACCTTTTTCAAGACTTCATGATCAATATGAGATGGATCACAATAAGTAGGTTATAAATGCGGGTAACGCTTCTGGGCTGGGCGGCGATGGATATGGCTAGGAACGCCACGCAAAGTGGTATTTGGTAATTACCGAATGTCGAAATCGGCGCGGTGGTTGGCTGGCGAGCGATGGGGAGGCGCGGTCCGGGGGCCTATGGGCAACTGAGTCGATCAAGCTGCAAGGACCCAGCCTTGTGGGCGTCGGTGTGTCCTCGACGAGCGGCCAATGCTCTGCTCTTCTCTGCCTTTCCCGGCGGTGGTGAGCGAGTGCCTCGCCGTGCGCGGGATGGTCCCGCAACGGATCGTCCCCGAGCAACACGATCTGAGAGGGCTGATCCATGACCGAGACCCCGCCACGCGAGGCGTCTGCCAACAGGACGCGCACCGGGCGCTCGTCGCGGCCTGTGAACACGTCGGGTTGGAAAGCCGCGGGGCGGTGCCCATCCGGCTCGGCGAGAACGCGCTGTATCGTCTCGCGTCGGCCCCGGTGGTGAGGATCGCTCGAAGCGTGGATCGCCTGCCCGATGTCCAGAAAGAGGTAGCGGTCGCGCGGTGGCTGGAAGCAGCCGACTTCCCCGGAGTGCGGCTATGTCCGGACCTTCCCCAGGCCGCCATTCACGAAGGCCGGTGTCGGCCCCCGCCGCCACTGAAACCGGGCGAGTCATCGCACTTCAAAGCCGCCATTTATGCGCTTGACCTGCTGCTTCCCATCGGGGATCTAGGCCAGCAGTCGGCGTCAATCCAGAAGGAGTGACGTAGTGGCTCTCGTACGGGCTGATCGCAGCCGGCTGGGTGCTGGCGACCACCGTTGTCGCCGGAGCGGCCCGCGTAGTCGGCAGGTGAGCGTGTACCTCAAGCCGGAGTGTGCGCACGTATTTGGCACGATCACGACTGTGTTCGTCCGATGCCGGGGCGGTCGTAGCGGGTTGCCGGAGCCCGGACGACCTAGAATCGGGGTCTGACCTGGGAAAACGCTCTCAAGATCATCCCGCGCATATCCCCTGATCATGGTCTTACGGCTGCATGCGGGCACCGTCGGTTGCCTACCAAGGGCACAAAACAAAAGACCTGCGGCTGAGAAACCGCAGGTCGGGGGCCTGGAATGCCTATCTAGGTGAGTGCCCCCGGCAGTGTGCTGGTTCAGGACATAGGAAACCCATGTCGCAAGACATA
>NZ_JBDPME010000076.1:0-1764 GCF_039871825.1 Nonomuraea sp. B12E4
GACCGCCGAGGTGGCGGTGAACAGCGCGGTCAGCCAGTGCGAGGCGTCGCCTTGTGCGGTGGCCAGCGGAGTGCCGAGCAGCAGGGTCCCGATCAGCACCGCGGTGCCGAACCCGGTCGCGATCACCGCTGCCGGATGCCGGCCGCGCCCCGGCACGGCCAGCCGATGCCGCCTCACCGGGCCTGCTGCCTTCCGCGCAACCCGTCACCGGCTCCGTCGTGTGCCGCACGGCCTGCCTGGAGTCCCGCGGCGAGGGGAGCGGCGTCACCCAGGCGGGGCAGGGCGACAACACCGGCTCGTACACCGTGTACAACACTGCCGGACACGGACGCGCGCCCCATCACGATCTCGTCTTGGAGGGACGCAGCCGCCGGGCCACCTCGCGGTACCAGGCCGGCACCTCACGCTCGTCGTCGAACCAGCGGGCCACCACGATGTCGGTGGAGGAGTGCAGCAGAATCGACACCACGATGGTCACGGCGACGATCTGGAACACCTGCTGGGCGGCGGCGATGCCGGAGGCCAGCACCAGCAGGCCGTAGACGACGGAGGCAAAACCCTTGGGACCGAACCACGCCACCGCCACCTGCTCGCGCATCAACAACCCGGAACCGAGGAAGGACAGCCAGATCGCGATCGGCCGGGCCAGCACCAGCGCCAGCACCGTGAACAGCCAGCCCTGCCAGCCCACCGCGCCGAGCAGCGCCGGCGTGATGAGCGCGCCGAACACCAGCAGCGCCGCCAGCTTGAACATCTCCGCGATGAGCTCGCCGAAGTGCTCGAACGACTCACGCTGCCGCTGCCCGAAGGTCGCGACGGTGATACCGGCGGAGAACGCGGCCAGGAACAGGTTGCCGTGCGTGGCCTTGCCGACGGCGAGCACGAGCAGGCCGATGGCCAGCGCGTTGAGCGGCTCGTAAGCGGTGGAGGCGGCAAACCAGCGCAGCCGCTCCAGTTTGATCGCCGCCCACGGGATGGCCACGCCGATCAGCACGCCCACGCCCAGTTCCAGGGCGAGCCCGCCGAGGTGCAGGTCGGCCGAGCCGGCGGCGATGGCCAGGAAGACGATGACGAACGGTAGCGCCAGCCCGTCATTGACGCCGGACTCGACGTTGAGCAGCTGCCGCAGCCGGGGCGGCACCTTCTCGTTGCCGACCAGCGCGGCGGCGAACACCGGGTCGGTGGGCGCCAGGATCGCGCCGATCAGCAGCGCCTCGATCCAGCCCAGCCCGAGCACCCAGTAGGCGCCGGCGGCGGTGATGGCCAGCGTCAGCGGTAATCCCCAGCCGAGCGCCCGGCCGGGCAGCCGCCAGGCGCTGCGCAAGTCGGCCCAGCCGACCCGCATGCCGTCGGTGAACAGCACGGTGAACAGCGCCAATTCCGCGAGGGTGGCCACCAGGTCGTCGCCCGGCCGCAGCGAGATGACGCCGAGCACGCCGTCGCCGAGGACGAACCCGGCCACCAGGAACAGGGCCGCCGTGGACAAGATGGTGCGGTGGGCCAGGCTGGACAGCAGCACGGCCAGCAGCAGTACGCCCGCGAACGCGGTCAGCAGCGTGCCCATCAGTGCCACCGAGTCCGAGCAGTCATCGAACGCCTCCCGGTCGGGACCAGCAAAAAAGATCTTGCCGACCAGACTTCCCGGCGCACCGCGGCCACCCTAACAGCAACGGTGTCAAGCGAACATACGCATTTTAACGCGGGCAGCGTCGGCGGATCGGGGCGAGCACGCAGCGGGCGGCCCGGAACCCGCCTGTGCGATCT
>NZ_JBDPME010000077.1:0-1592 GCF_039871825.1 Nonomuraea sp. B12E4
CGAGGTGTGTCAGAGAAAATGCACCAGATCGGGCCGGAAATACCCATCAGCCGCAGGAGTGGTTAAAGGGGATCCTGGCGTAGTTCTCGCCGGGTCGCAACCCGGGCCTCGTGTGCGGCGTCCAGTCCGGCGCGGCGAGCGGCTCGGATCGCCTCACCGCGGCCATGGTGCTCATCGTCGGGCGTGACGTACCCGATGCCCTCATGCAGCCTGACCTCGTTGTAGAACGTCCGGATCGCGTCCAGTTCCGCCTCCAGCTCGTACGGGTCTGTGATCTTGTCCAGGTGCGGGAACTCGTCCTTGACGTGCCCGAACAGCGACTCGATCCACGCCTGGTCGTTCGGGGTGCCGGGACGCCCGAAGTGCTGGGCGATCCGCGCTCCGGCCATGAACATCCGCGTGGCCGAGGAGGTCATCTGCGGCCCGTTGTCCGACACCGCCAGCAGCACCGGGAAGTCGTCGTGGTCGGGCACCTGGCCACCGCGCAGCTCGGCCAGGAACGCCTCGTCATCGAGGAGATGGTCCTTGCCCAGCACGGCCAAGGCGCGGGTGTAGGCCACCTCGACCTGCGTGGAGGTCTCCTCCGCCGAGACGACGGTCGCCAGCCAGTACCGCGACACCACGTCCATGACCGCGATCGCGCACCACGACGGCAGGCCCCGGAAGTGCGTGAAGTCATAGATCGTGATAACGCCGGGCACCAGATCGGCCCACTCGGGCCACGCCCGGCGCGGACGGCGCTCCCGGGCCGGACGCTCGGGCACGACCACGCCGGCAGCCCGCAGCACCCGCAACACCGTCGACTCAGAGGCGTAGAAGGCATCCAGCCGCGACCCGCGATGGGCGAGCTTGCGATGGCTGCGGTCGATCTCCAGCCACTCCTCGGCAATCTTGACGATCGCCTCGCGTTCCCACGGCAGCAACGCGTGCAGCGCGATCTCCGGCCCAGGCTTGGCGTCATCGAGCCGCCCGAGGACGGCACGCGCTTGCCAGCGCAGCACCCGCACGTGATCCAGCCCCAGCGTCGCTGCCGCCTGCCGGGTCGACCAGCCGCCCGCACGCGCCGCGTACGCGACGAGTTCCAGCAGACCGGCCTTGACGCGGGCGTCGACTCGCGGCGGGACCAGGCCGGCGTTCAGCCCCATAGCGATTTTCCCTGGTGGAGATGGAGGGCGACGGCCTGCTCGGTCACCGTCGCACGCAGCCGCTCGATCTCGCGCCGGGCGGCCTCCAGCTCGACCTGCTCGGGACTCTTGCCCGGACGCCCGGCGGTCGAGGTGCCCGCGAGCGCGTCCAGGGCGCCCTGCTTGGCGGTCTTGCAGATCTGGTTCACCGTCATCCGGTTGACGCCGTACTTGTCGGCCGCCTGGCCCTGGGTGGACTGGCCGGTGAGCACCTCGACGAACACCTGGTACTTCACCGACGGCGCCAGCCGCGTACGCTTACCTGTCCCACCCGTGCGCGACGGGGACTGCTTGGGGTCCTGCTGTGGTCCTGCCACCTGCTCCAACCTCTTCCACGGAGTGATCAAACTACCCGCGGTTGATGGGTGTTTCGGACCGGGACTGGTTCATTGACTCTGACGCGGAAGG
>NZ_JBDPME010000078.1:0-1592 GCF_039871825.1 Nonomuraea sp. B12E4
ATCAGCGCGGAGAAGGCCGGTGTGGTCGAGGAGGTCTCGGCCGACTACATCACCGTCATGAACGACGACGGCACCCGCAACACCTACCGGGTGGCCAAGTTCAAGCGGTCCAACCAGGGCACCAGCTTCAACCAGAAGCCGATCGTGGCCGAGGGCGACCGGGTGGAGGTCAACCAGGTCATCGCCGACGGTCCGTGCACCGACAACGGTGAGATGGCGCTGGGCAAGAACCTGCTGGTGGCGTTCATGCCGTGGGAGGGCCACAACTACGAGGACGCGATCATCCTGTCCCAGCGGCTGGTCCAGGACGACGTGCTCTCCTCGATCCACATCGAGGAGCACGAGGTCGACGCCCGCGATACCAAGCTGGGCCCCGAGGAGATCACCCGGGACATCCCGAACGTCTCCGAGGAGGTGCTGGCCGACCTCGATGAGCGCGGCATCATCCGGATCGGCGCCGAGGTGGTGCCCGGCGACATCCTGGTCGGCAAGGTCACCCCGAAGGGTGAGACCGAGCTGACGCCGGAGGAGCGGCTGCTGCGCGCGATCTTCGGGGAGAAGGCCCGGGAGGTGCGTGACACCTCGCTGAAGGTGCCGCACGGCGAGCAGGGCAAGGTCATCCACGTGCGGGTGTTCTCCCGTGAGGAGGGTGACGAGCTGCCGCCGGGGGTCAACGAGCTGGTCCGCGTCTACGTGGCGCAGAAGCGGAAGATCACCGACGGTGACAAGCTGGCCGGCCGGCATGGCAACAAGGGTGTCATCTCGAAGATCCTGCCGGTGGAGGACATGCCGTTCCTGGAGGACGGCACGCCGGTGGACATCATCCTCAACCCGCTGGGTGTGCCCGGCCGGATGAACGTCGGCCAGGTGCTGGAGACTCACCTCGGGTGGATCGCCGCCAGGGGCTGGGACATCTCCGGGGTCCAGGAGGCCTGGGCCCAGAGGTTGCGCGACAAGGGCTTCGAGACGGTCGAGCCGCGCACCAACATGGCCACCCCGGTCTTCGACGGCGCGCACGAGGAGGAGATCGTCGGGCTGCTCGGCAACACCGTGCGGAACCGTGACGGGGACCGGATGGTGCAGCAGAGCGGCAAGGCCCGGCTGTTCGACGGCCGCTCCGGCGAGCCGTTCCCGTACCCGATCTCGGTCGGCTACATCTACATCCTCAAGCTCCTGCACCTGGTGGACGACAAGATCCACGCGCGGTCGACGGGTCCGTACTCGATGATCACGCAGCAGCCGCTGGGTGGTAAGGCGCAGTTCGGTGGCCAGCGCTTCGGTGAGATGGAGGTGTGGGCCCTGGAGGCCTACGGTGCCGCCTACGCGCTGCAGGAGCTGCTGACCATCAAGTCCGACGACGTGCTCGGCCGGGTGAAGGTCTACGAGGCGATCGTCAAGGGCGAGAACATCCCCGAGCCGGGCATTCCGGAGTCCTTCAAGGTCCTGATCAAGGAGATGCAGTCGTTGTGCCTGAACGTCGAGGTGCTGTCGAGCGACGGCATGTCGATCGAGATGCGTGACACCGACGAGGACGTCTTCCGCGCCGCGGAAGAGCTCGGTATCGATCTGTCCCGGCGTGAGCCGAGCAGCGT
>NZ_JBDPME010000079.1:0-1531 GCF_039871825.1 Nonomuraea sp. B12E4
CGAAAGACATCCCAGGGGCTTTAGTTGTCAAGCAGCAAGCGACTCGGTGTGATGCGACCAGGCGGTTGCCTCGTCGTAGAGGGTGCCGGTTTTGAGGCAGCCGTGCAGGATGCCGACGAGGCGGTTGGCGACTTGGCGCAGGGCGGTGTTGTATTCGGCGCCGCGGGCGCGTTGCTTGTCGTAGTAGGCGCGGGCTCCGGGCGAGACGCGGACGGCGGTGGACGCCTGGGTGATCAGGGCGTCGATCAGCCGGTCGTTGTGCACGTAGCGGGCGCTGACGGTCTTCTTCTTACCCGAGGCGCGGGTGATCGGGCTGGTGCCGGCGTAGTTCTTACGGGCCTTGGCGCTGGCGTAGCGGTGGGGGTCGTCGCCGAACTCTGCGAGCACCCGGGCGCCGAGGATCGTTCCCAGTCCGGGCTGGGAGAGGATGATCTCAGCGGCCGGGTGCCGTCCAAAATGCGTCTCGACCTCCTTGTGCAGGGTTTTGATCTGCTCGTTCAAGGTGGTCAGGACGGCGATGAGGGCGCGGGTGGAGGCGGCGTGGGCGGCGGTGATCACCTCGGGCTGCCCCAGGTGCTCGGTGCGCAGCGCGGCCTGGATCGGCGCGGCCTTGGCGGCCAGGTCGCCGCGGCGGCCGGCCCTCTTCAGCGCCGCGCTGATCTGGCTGATCGTCAGTTTCGCCGCCGCGGCCGGGTCCGGTGCCCGCCCCAGCAGGTCGAGGGCTTCGGGCGCGTCCAGGTCCTCGAACGCGTCCAGGGCGGCCGGGAAGTAATCGCGCAGCGCGTGCCGCAACCGCTGCATCTGCCTGGTGCGCTCCCAGATCAGCGTCTTGTGCACGCGGGTGACCACCTTGACCGCTTCGGCCTGGTCGCTGTCGCCGGCCACCGGGCGCAGCTGGTGGGCGTCGGTACGCACCATGTCGGCCAGTACGTGCGCGTCGGCGGCGTCGCTCTTGGCGCCCGACACCTTATGCCGCTTGCGGTAGTCGGCGGCCTGCAGCGGGTTGACCCCGAACACCCGGTAGCCGGCCGCTACCAGCGCGGTCACCCACGGGCCCCGGTCGGTCTCGATGCCGATCAGCACCTGACCGGCCGCTTCCTGCTCATCCTCCTCAGCCTCGATGTCGCTGCCCAGCTGCTCGGCGATCATCGCGTGCAGCCGGGCCATGCCGGTCACCCCTTCGGGCAGCCGGGCCTTGGCCAGCCGCGTGCCGGTGGCGTCCATCAGCTCCACATCGTGGTGCTCCTCGGCCCAGTCATCACCCACGAACAGCCGCACGAATCCTCCCGTCAACGTCATCGTTTCCAATGGTCAGCAGCCTGCGGGAGAACCATCAGCGACCTAATGAAGCAGTGCTCACGCCACAGAGGGCGGGCACAACATCCCAGCAGCGATCAACTCTCCCGACCACCCGGCAGGGGCACGGTCTTTCGTCAGGACTCGATGTCCAGGAGCCGAAAGTGCTCACCTGCCGGCAGCCACTACCCACTACGGAGTCTGCCGGATGGCTTACTCCCAACACTCATTAGGA